>CAYURH010000043.1:0-1809 GCA_964447105.1 uncultured Candidatus Saccharibacteria bacterium | reverse complement strand
TCAAAGCTGAAGTCCTCGTTCATGTACTTGAGCAGGTTGATGCTAGCCAGGTTACAGGCTGAGTTGTCGAGGTGCATGTATTCGGAACACGGGTTGGAGCCGTTGATGCGACCAGCAACCGGTGTGGTGTGCCAATTGTTGATGGTCGTATCAAACTGCAGGCCAGGGTCAGCACACTTCCAGGCAGCTTCAGCAATCTGACGCCAGATGTCGCGAGCCTTTACCGTGCGGACAGGCTTGCCGGTCGTGACGGCGCGAAGATCCCAGTCGCTATCATTTTCAACAGCTTTCATGAAATCATCAGTCACGCGGACAGAGTTGTTGGCGTTTTGGTACTGCACGCTAAAGATGTCTTTGCCGTCCAGGCTCATATCAAAGCCGGCAGCCTGCAGCACGCGGGCCTTGTCTTCTTCGATGGATTTACACCAGATGAATTCTTCGACGTCTGGGTGGTCTACGTTCATGATGACCATCTTCGCAGCGCGCCGCGTTTTGCCACCACTCTTGATTGCTCCGGCCGACGAGTCTGCCCCGCGCATAAAGCTAAGCGGGCCGCTGGCCGTACCAGCACTCTTACCGAGTGGTTCAACCGAAGAGCGAATCATGCTCACATTCACACCGGAACCCGAACCGCCCTTAAAAATCATGCCTTCGTCGACATACCACTGCAAAATGTCTTGCATGGTGTCGCCAACGCCCAAAATAAAGCAGGCGCTGGCTTGCTGCGCGCGCTCTGGCGCACCAATGTTAAACCACACCGGGCTGTTAAAGGCCGCTCGCTGGCTGGCTAGCACAAATTTAAGTTCTTCGCGGAAATTTTCGGCGTCGGTCTCGGTTTCGAAGTAACCTTCCTGCACACCTTGCCGCACTATTGTGTCGACCACGCGGTCGATCAAATGCCTGAGTGACGTCTCTCGGCTTTCGGTACCCGGCGTACCGGTAAAATATTTCTGCGCCACAATGTTCAGTGCGTTCAGCGACCAACCATCTGGAATTTCAATGTCGGCTTGCTCAAACACCGCTTCGCCCGTAAACGGGTTGGTGAGTTTGGCGTCGCGCTTAACCCATAGAAGCGCGTCGTAGCCTTTCGTCTTTGGCTGGGTGAAGAACCGCCGCACCCCACTGTTAGTTGCCTGTCCCATGTTGTTACCCTCCTGGTTGCCACCTCTAGCAACCGCATTTTATTAATTTTGTTGTTTTTGTTAGAGTAAGCCCTCTAACCTGTTTGTCTAGCAGGTTGCTTGGAGCAAGCTCTCCACGAACTTTCAATATTGTAACGTTTGAAAGTTCAGGGTGAGCCGACTACTCGCCTGCTAATTTGTAACGTACTTAAGCTTTCACACCTGCTTTAACTGTTTCGTCCGTATTGCGATCGCGGATTTGCGATAGCTCGCGTTCGAAGTTGGCGATGGTTTCGAATCGCCGGTACACACTGGCAAAGCGCACATACGCAACCTCGCTTAACTCTGGCAAGAGTTCCATCACCAGTTCACCAATTATGCTCGATGGAATCTCGCTTTCGCCGCAAGCATACAGCTGTTGCTCTACATTGTTTACCAGTTGCTCTAATTGCAGACTGGTAACTGGAGTTTTTTCGCAGGCGCGATACAACCCAGCCAGTAGTTTGCTGCGGCTAAACAGCTGCCGCGTGCCGTCGTTTTTAATCACGACTAGCTGCGGACGTTCCAGGCGCTCATAGGTGGTAAACCGGTAGGCGCATGCCAAGCATGCCCGCCGGCGTCGTACGGCTTGGCCGCCGTCAACGTCTCGGCTTTCAATGACTTTGGAGTCATCACTACTACATTGGCC
>CAYURH010000042.1:0-1858 GCA_964447105.1 uncultured Candidatus Saccharibacteria bacterium | reverse complement strand
AACTATGCAGACACTAAAGTACTAATCGGCTCAGCTGGCTGGAAAAAGATTGCATCGTACGAAAATGTCATACGTGCTCTTGCTCGCTGAAGGTTGAGGGTTGTCGCAGAAGATGTCGTTGCGACTGGGCCGGTTCTGAGCTAGCAAAACCGTGAAGTGTGCCCACCAATGGTAGTCATATAAGTAAAAAGTTCAAAATCCGCCGCAGCTCCCATCGACGATATTCCTCGCCAATGGGAGCTGCGAACGCTCAGGCGGGTTGGAGCGCCCAGTAGGCCGTCAGCGCGGACACCACCGTGGACACCAGCGTGATTCCCAGTATCCACTTGCTCTCATAACGCGAACCCGGGGTGTCCGACCGGAACAACAGTCGCCACGCCGCGGCCACCGAGATGAACGCAAAGATCGGACTCATGACGAGCGCAAAGATCCCGATCGGGTTGCGAACGTGTCCACTGAGCTGGGAGCCGACGATCACCGACAGCAGCACCAACCCCCCGCATGTACTTGCCATCACTAACAGGTTGGCAATCTGTAGCAGCCGCTGGTTGTGGAATGTCCCGCCGATGATGAAGATCAGCCCGGACACCACAAACCCAGCAAGCAACCCTTCGCCAACCACGACCGTTATATCGGTCATGGCAATCCTCCTCCTTAGCCTTCGACAACGGAGTGTTTTTATTATGACATATCAAATATAGTTTTATGTAGTATGCCAGTGGGAGGTTCGCCTACCACCCCTATATCCCTAAGTAGTGGTATACTTTTAGTAACTAGCTAAAAGGGTGAGCAATGAAAAAACACAATAGGCAACAAGGCTTTTCGGTTGTAGAGGTGGTGATTGTTGTGGTTGTACTGGCGGTACTGGGCTATATTGGCTGGCTGGTGTACAGCAATATGATCAAAACAGGGGCGCCGAATACTGAACAATCCAGCGCCGAACAAAAAACTACTACTGCCGCAGTAACCTGGGCGCAGAGCGCAGATGGCTACCAGCCTAGTGGCATGCCGCCCGCTTGCCCAGACAAAATGGTGCAGCAATTTCCAGCCGACATAACCCAGGTGACTGCAGTACTGTACCCTGGCCAAGTACGCGGTGGCAATTACAAACCACATGGTGGGCTGCAGTTTGGTAACACCAAAGACAATAATGTCACCGTCAAAGCGCCGTTTGACGGCCAGCTGATTGATGGTGCGGCCTATATTGAGGCCGGCGAAACGCAGTACCTATTTGACGTCATGAACGATTGTGGCATGATGTACCGTGTTGATCACCTGGCAACGCTATCTGATGCATTGGCCACGGTCGCCAAAAGATTGCCGGCTCCAGGTGATAGTTCGGCAACAACGCGTCTTGAACCGGCTTCTAGCGTTCCGGCTGGCACGGTTTTAGCTACTGTGGTCGGCTTTAAAGTGACTCACAATGTGTCATTCGACTTTGGTGTGTACGATTGGAATCAGCCTAATGCCGCTTCAAAGGATAGTACCTGGGCAGCGAACCCTCAGCACAGTTTTCCGGTTACCAAACACGCACTGTGTTGGTTCGATGAGCTCAGTGATAGCGATGCGGCCGCTATTCGTGCCCTACCAGCTGGCGATATGGTAAGTGGTAAAACCAGCGATTATTGCAAGTAATAATTATGAGCCGATTACGCACCACGTTTAAAAAAACGCGCCTTGCTGCGCGGGTATTCGCCATCAGCGCTCGGGCTCGCCCGGCGGCGGTGTGGGGTTTTTTTGGTGGCGCGGTGTTGGAGGTCGCGGCTTTTATTGTGTCCATTTACGCACCGGCCCGATTGGCTGGTTGGTTGGGCCGTTATGCGTCCGGCCTGGACACACAAAGAATCTGGGTTGGCGG
>CAYURH010000041.1:0-1942 GCA_964447105.1 uncultured Candidatus Saccharibacteria bacterium | reverse complement strand
TGAGTTCTTGCTCACCTTTTGGTGTAATTTTACCTACCAAAATGTCACCGGCATGTACTTCAGCGCCAATGCGCACAATGCCGTTTTCGTCGAGGTGACGAAGTGATTCTTCGGATACGTTGGGGATGTCGCGTGTGACGATTTCTGGCCCCAGCTTGGTTTCGCGCACCTCGACCATGTAGTCGGTGATGTGGATGCTGGTTAGTTCATCGTCTTGTACCACGCGCTGGCTGAGAATGATTGAGTCATCCATGTTGTAGCCGCCCCAAGGCATGAAAGCTACCATTAGGTCGCGGCCAACAGCCAGTTCACCGTCAGCAATACTCATACCCTCGATGAGGGCATCGCCTTTTTTCACCTTGTCGCCGGTCTCTACCACCACACGTTGGTTCATGCATTCGCCGTCGTTACTGCGCTTAAAATGCAGCGACTGGTAGATCTTGGTCTCTTTCGCATATTTTACGTGCACTTCGTCGCCGGTGGCTTTGGTCACTTCGCCCGGGCCTTCAGCTACGATTAGCTGGCCAGAGTTGAGGGCAATCTGGCGTTCCATGCCGGTGCCTACGATAGGCGCGCTTGGTTTGATCAGCGGTACAGCTTGTTTCTGCATGTTCGAACCGGTCAGAGAGCGGTCAACACGGTTCTTTTCGATGAATGGAATCAAGGCAGCGGTGCTACCCAAGATTTCTTTTTTGGCAGCGTCGATAAACTGCACTTCGTGAGCATCAATTTCGCCTGGTTTTAGGTGGACACGAGCCGACACACGGTCGAGTTTGAATTTGCCAGTGTCGGTAAGCTCGTTGCCAGCTTCAGCGATGACCGCTTTGGCTTCGGCAGCGGCGTCGAGGTAAACAACTTCGTCGGTAACCTTGCCTTTAACCACTTTGCGATACGGGGCTTCCAAGAAACCATATTCGTTGACGCGAGCATAGGTGGCCATGTTGAGCACCAAACCAATGTTGGCGCCTTCAGGTGTTTCTACGGTACACAAGCGACCATAGTGAGTAGCGTGAGCGTCACGCACGTCAAATCCGGCGCGTTCACGGCTAAGACCACCTGGACCCATAGAGCTTAGGCGGCGTTTGTGGGCGAGTTCGGCTAGCGGGTTGACCTGGTCCATAAACTGGCTCAGCTGGCTGGATGCAAAGAATTCACGCACAGCAGCCACTACGGGGCGAGCATTGATGAGCTGGCTTGGGGTCACTGTTTCGATGTCGCACATACTCATGCGGTCACGAGCATTACGCTCCATGCGCAGCAAACCAATACGGAACTGGCGTTGCACCAATTCACCCACCATTTTGACGCGGCGGTTGTTCAGAGCGTCGATGTCGTCTGGGGCTTCTTGCGTGTTGTTGAGTCGAATCACCTCTTTGATGATGGCGATCAAGTCATCGATGCGCATCACGCGGTTTTCGGCCACGTTAGCCACGTCGAGGCCAAGGCGCTGGTTGATTTTGTAGCGACCCACGCGACTAAAGTCGAAGCGTTTGAAATCAAAGAACATGCGCTGGATCAGCTCACGGGCGTTGTCGACTGTTGCCAAATCACCTGGGCGCAGGCGGCGGTACAGTTCAATCATGGCTTCGTTGGCGCCTTTGGATGGGTCTTTGTCTAACGTAATGTCAATGTAGCTGGTTTCGCCAGTGTCGACATCTTTAAACAAATCTTTAATAGCGGCGTTGGTGGGGTAAGCCAGCGCGCGCAGCAGGGTGGTGACAGGGATTTTGCGGCGACGGTCGATTTTGACGTACATTGCGCCGTTGGTGCTGGTTTCGAATTCCAGCCAGGCACCGCGCCCAGGGATAACTTTGGCGCCGTAGTAGTTGCGGCCACCGGCGGCATCAGCAGTAAAGAAAACACCAGCAGAACGGATCAGCTGGCTTACCACTACGCGCTCGGCGCCGTTGATCACAAACGTGCCGCGCTCGGTCATAAACGG
>CAYURH010000040.1:0-1997 GCA_964447105.1 uncultured Candidatus Saccharibacteria bacterium | reverse complement strand
AGTCTTCCGCTATAATGGCCGTTTGCGCGCTGATCCTGGCTCCAAGCACCTTTTCGACATCACTCATAGGTTTGGCTTATATACACGATGGCACATCGACACCTATGAATTCAAAATGCCTTGTGGGCCACATCCGCTTGAACGCTTCTTGCGCTGCCTGTATTTTCGAAGGATTTTTAGAACCAATAGCAACTCTCGTCATTAGGCTGATTATAGCAAAAAGTAGCGTGGGTTCTAGATTTCGACCGAATCGCCGGGTTTGAGAATGTTGAGTTTGAGGTTGTAAGCTTCAGTGGCGTTGTTGAGCCAGATGGCTTCGTAGGCCTCGTGCCCATAGTCAGAGAGTAGCGCGTTGTGGGTTGGGAAAAAGAATGCCGAAGGCTTGACGCGCTGCAAATACTCGATTGTTTCGCTCATTTTCATCCACGGCGCGTTGGACGGTAGCGCCAGAACTTTTACCGGCCGTTCCGGCAGTGTCAGTGAATCGCCCGGGTAGTAGAGCGTGTCGTTTATCATCAAACCGATATTTTGGGCGGCCGGTTTGAGCGAATGGATCAAGGCATGCTGCCCGCCAAAGAATTCTAGCGCGAATGGGCCGACCGTCACTTTTTCACCCGCCTTTGGCGTGGCGATACCGGGTTTCTTGAACTGTGCTTTGACCTCTTCGGTCGTGAAGAGTTTGGCATCAGGATTCTTGGCAAGGATCGCCTCCAGGTTCTGCGGACTAAAATGATCGGGGTGCACATGGGTTACCACCACCGCAAACACGTTATCAGCCCCGCCAAACTCCCCCGAGTAGCTGCCAGGGTCTATAACCAGCCGCTTCCCCTGCTCTTCAAGCACCAAACATGCGTGCATGTATTTCGTTAGTTTCATGGGCTGAATTATACCATTTTGGTGATGATGACTTCGTTTAACAGAAGTTCAGATTTGCCGGATTTTACCTTGTCCTTCCGTCCCTTAAAGCTTTCAATATATGGTGTTATGGTGTATTCGCGCGTAGTAATTTCTGTATCTGATAGCATGCCGGCCAATTGCTTGGCATTGAACCTCGTTTTTATAAGTCCATCTTCAATGAATACGCCTGGCTCTTTTTGTGTCGCAGTCTTTTCCAGGTAGTGCATTGCCTCGGTATCTTTTGGGGACTTTAAGGTTATATACGCTTTTCCATTGGGCTTTAAGACCCGGTAAATTTCTTGAAACAATTGGGCCAGGGTTTTTGATTCAAAATAATGCAGTGCGAGACGTGAATACACCACATCACAACTCGAATTTCCAAGAGGTAGTAACCCTTCCGCCAGATCGCTCTCTATAATTTTGATGCGAAATACCATGCCAGATCGCTTGGCAGCGTCTCTTGCTTTTTGTAGCGCCAGGTCACTAATGTCGAGGAGTGTTACATGGTGGCTATGCTTTGCAAAATACAAACTATCTACACCACTGCTACCACCAAGATCGCATACGGTAGCGCTGTGTGGAAAAAGTTTCTCTTTTTCCACGGCATATACAGAAGGCTCTTTGTCTTCTGGTATGTTTTTATAACTACTATTCCAGTAATCTTGTAATCTTGGCATAACTTTTTGATATATGGCGGAGAGAGCGGGATTCGAACCCGCGGTACGGTTGCCCGCACACACGCTTTCCAAGCGTGCTCCTTCAACCACTCGGACATCTCTCCACGACGTTTGTCATTATAGCGCAAATTTCTGCAAAAAACACCTTGCGCACGGTGTAATTTTCGGCGTACACTAATTTTAACTATGCCGATCATCGAACTGCAGGACGTGAGCAAATTATATGGTTTTGGCGACGCTACGACGTTGGCGCTTGACGAGGTCAACCTTAGCATAGACGAAGGTGAGTTTGTGGCGGTCATGGGCCCGAGCGGTTGTGGCAAGTCGACGCTGATGAATATGATCGGCCTGCTCGACCGACCGACGCACGGCGTCTATAACTTGCAGGGCCGGCCGGTAGAGCGGCTGCGCGCCGGCCTGCGG
>CAYURH010000039.1:0-2065 GCA_964447105.1 uncultured Candidatus Saccharibacteria bacterium | reverse complement strand
AGTGTTGCTCACCCAAGACGCCAAAGATCGCTGGACTATTCCTAAAGGTCACATCGAAGAAGGTGAAACCGCCAAAGAAACAGCCGAGCGCGAAGTGCGCGAAGAAACCGGTCTGCAAGAGATGGAGGTTATGAACTGGTTGGGCAAAATCAACTTCCGCTATCGCCGCCAAACCAGCCTGGTGCTTATGACGACGCAAATCTACCTCATGCGCGGTCTAGGCGACACCGATGCGCTCAAAAAAGAAGACTGGATGAACGGCATTGGCTGGTTTAAAGTCCACGACGCTCTTGATATGATTGAGTATGAAGACATCTCAAAGCTACTTTTAGTTGCGATGAAAAAAATTCGCCATGCAGGAATTTAGCAAATACCAGACATTTGCCAAAGAAAAACTAGGTTTTGCGTTCGACGACCTAGATGTATTGGTGACGGCCCTGACGCACCGTTCGTACATGAACGAGCACAAAAAAAGCGCCAAAGAGCACAATGAACGCCTGGAATTTTTGGGCGATGCCGTGCTCGAACTGGTAGTTACAGAATATTTGTACAAAACTTACACCGACCCCGAAGGCATACTTACCAGCTGGCGGGCAGCGCTGGTGCGTACCGAATCCATTAGCGCGGCTGGTCAACGATTGGGCCTAGATGAGTTGTTGCGTTTGAGCCGGGGCGAAAAGCACGGCGGTGAGCGAGCTCGGCAGCAGATACTGGCCAATGCGTTTGAAGCGGTGACGGGTGCGATCTATCTCGATAAAGGCTATGAAGCCGCCGCGGCGTTTATTCACACCCATATCTTGAGCACGTTCGAAGAGATTCTCAACACTGGCTCATGGCGCGACCCCAAATCTCGCTTGCAAGAAGTAGCACAGAGCCGAGAAAGCCAAACCCCTGTCTACAAAGTGCTCGAAGAAGTGGGCCCTGATCACGATAAAACGTTCACCCTGGGCGTATACGTCAAAGGCAAGCTCAAAGGTAAAGGCACTGGCCCGTCCAAACAAGTCGCACAGCAAGAAGCGGCCAAAGCAGCGCTGAAATCGTACGAGAAATAGCCCTAAGCGGGCCGTGTGCGGTGCCGAAGCGGTGGTTACTTTATCAGACATCACCCCTTGTTTATTGACAACAGAGCTCATTCCCTGTAAAATTGACAAAAGTTTAACCACAAAGTTACTAAGAGGAAACATACCACTCATGCTCGCAATTCGTTTGCAACGTTTGGGCCGCAAAGGCCACCCCGTGTACCGCGTAGCGGTGCAAGAAGCACAGCGCCACCCTAGTAGCGGTCGCGTAGTTGCTTATGTAGGCACATTCGACCCACACACCAAAGCAGTCACCTTGAACAGCGAAAAGGTAGGTTTCTACCTGAAAAATGGCGCTCAACCTACTCCTCGTGTCGTGCGCTTGCTCGAAACCGAAAAAATTGAGCTGCCAAGTTGGGTCAAAGCTTCACGTACTGACAAAGCTGCTGCTATCCGTAAACCCGAAAAGCTACGTAAAAATCAGCCCAAAGAAGCTGACAAACCAGCCGAAACCGAAGAGGCGCCAGCTGAACAGCCTGCCGAAGAAGCGGCTGACAAAACCGAAGAATAGTAAATACCCCGCCAAACCAGCGGGGTATTTTATTTGTAGTACAAGGAATGTATGAGGATAATTTCTTCGCGTCACCGCGGGAACCCGGAAGGGGGTTCCCGCGGTGGTAGGCCACAGCGAGTGGTCACTCGCTGGCCTGGTTGGCGGCGTCGTACGCGGCCAACTTCTCCGAGATCTCGGCGGCGCGCTTGTCGGCGATGCCGTCGAGGACGGTGAAGTCGGCCGCGTGCTTGCGCAGCGCCTCGATGGTCTCGATGCCGTTCTTGACCTTGAGCGCCGTGTAGACGGGGCCGGTCAGGCCCAGCTTGTCGATCGACGTCGGCGCACTCGGCTTGGCCGTGATGACCGTCGCGTCGGCGGTGGCCTCGGGGGCGCGGTCGCCGATGAATCCGTCCCGGGTGCTCCACGTCGCCGTGGGCTTGGGAGCCTGGATCGTCGGTGCCTTGTTGGTCGTGGTGGCACGGGTGCGCCGCCG
>CAYURH010000038.1:0-2505 GCA_964447105.1 uncultured Candidatus Saccharibacteria bacterium | reverse complement strand
ACTCCACATTCAACAATGCAATGATGCGCTCATCGTAGCCTTCATAGCGAGCGCAGATAAATATCAGACCACACGCTTCATCGGCCCACTGCTGCGCGCTCGCCGGCATCCACTGCTCACCACGCGGGGTCATAAGCAACACTTTGGCGCTGGGGTCGGCCGCTTTGGCCACTTCAACTGCCGCAAACAGCGGCTCTGGTTTTAGCAACATGCCGTCGCCGCCACCATACGGCGTGTCATCTACCTGTTTGCGCAGGCCCAAACCAAAATCACGCAGGTTGATGCACCTAAATTCGACTATCTGTTTGTCCTGCGCTTTCCACATCATGGAATTACCCAAAACACCGGTAAACATTTCCGGAAATAACGTAATTATTTGCACCAAACGTGGTTGAGTCATATCAGTTCCAGAGTATAACAGATTGACTAACATAGCGAAAGATTAGATAATGTAGTCACAATCCTCGCCTAAACGGCACGGATCGAATGCAGAGGAGCTCGGCCATGACTTTTGCGCCTGCCACACTAGGGAACGTCCAGTGCGGCCTATCGTTCATGACCCAGGGTAACGGCGGGGTGCGCAAAGGCAACTTCGCCAGCGATCCCCAGTACTTGCCCAACGGCACACCCTACGTGTGGGTCGTCTACGAAGGCGACGGCGCGCAACAGACCTTGCGCCTGGCCACAGACATGGGCATCGATGTCGGCGACGGCGTCCCGCGAACAGTTCGCACGTTTGTTACGTCATCACCATTGGTCTCGCGCCTACCGGTGGCGGCGTGAAACACCGGTTTGCTTGGCGTCACTACCGCGGGCCAGAGTTCCTCTGCCCGCACACAGAACAGTAAAAACTACTTTACTCTTCTGTCTGCGGAAATTTTATGGTATAATACTTTTTACATTGTTCTGCTTGCTCATCAGGCTGAACGATAGACAGAGAGACTCAATTGGCAGGGTGCGATGACGATTAAGCATGATAAAAACCCAGCGCATCCGTCGGCCCTGACCGTACGGGACTTGCGCAAAGGTGTACGGGTAGTCATATATCACACAAATTCCCCTTGGGAGTACGGTGAAGTGCTTGGCGAAGCCGGCACGCCGCCCGATGGGACCACCCTTTCGGTTCAAATCCGGCTGAACGACGGCAAAAAGGTTTGGAGATCACTGGAAGACACTGGGGTTACGCCCTACCATCACCAGATCACCGGCCGGCCGTTCTGGAGCATCAATTCCCTGATGGTCCGCATGGCCGACGAACCACTTCTTACGGCAAAACCACCCGTCTACGAAGGCTTCGAGCTTCTTGCCGCCTACCGGGCAGCACGAGCAGCACGGGCAGCATAGCCCTAGCAGGCGGAGAGTCTCTCTGTCCTGCACCCGAGCTACTAATGCATTAGTGCCTCAGGTGCAGCCATAGATTATCACAAACAAAATAACCGGCGGAAATGCCGGTTATTTTGCCACATAAAGCTCTCAACTTATTCGTAAACGAGGTTGCTCGCACGAGCTTTTTTGTTTTGGTTTTTGGCGTTCGCCACGCGAACTTATATGTATTATATGTCTAAATCATCGATGCCCGCAAGCTCTTTTCGCGTACGCGAGGCAATTGATTCTTTTTCTTCCACAGGTTTATCTGTTGTTTCTTCCACAGCCTCATCGGCTTCATCTGTTGTTGGTTTGGCGGCTACCGGAGCTGGCGCGGCTGGCGCATCAGATTCAGCCATGCCTTCGGGCCGGTCAACGTCAACAATTTTCAGGTTATAGCGAGCATCGTTTTTGGTACCCAGCGCTCGCAGCAGAGTGCGCACGCTCTGTGCCGTGGCACCACGTTTACCAATAACACGCCCCAAATCTTCAGGATCCACGGTGAGTTCAAGCAACACGCCCTTTTCGTCAATGCGGCGTTCGATCTTCACGGCCTCAGGCTTACTGACGAGCGACTTCACGATAAACTCGACAAACTGTTGGTCAATACTGGTCACAGTAGTCTCCCTTTGCAATTACCTAGTGATGTTAATTGTATCGTAGCGAAATGGTTGTGGCAATCTAGATACTTGATTAGATTGACATTGGGTAGTAATTATGGTAATATAATAACAGATTCATCCATCGTCCGAGAGGGAGATCAGATGAGCCGCACCGAAGTAGCCGTTGACCAACGGCCGACCCGTAAGATCAGATTGACGACCATGACCTACCCTCAGGTCATCAAGATGTTCGGCGAAGCAGAGGCCCGGAAACTCCGTGCGTCTCTGCACGAAGTCGGCCTGGACACGGCGCCTGAACCCGCCGATCTCATCGAGCTGGGGCTGTCAGTCCTTGCCAGGAGCGACCTGGGGCACTACGCCAGTATCACTACCCTGGCGGGCCTCCTCAGTTCCTCTGAGCAGTTCCTGCGCGACCACAGGATCGCCAGCGATACGATCGGTGAGGTCAAGGCACAGTTCGACCACTTCGGCTACACGCTGAAGGCATCGTGAAGGTGCGTCCGGCGCCCCGCCCAGA
>CAYURH010000037.1:0-2716 GCA_964447105.1 uncultured Candidatus Saccharibacteria bacterium | reverse complement strand
CTGAAGAAAAACGTCATGAGCAACGTACTAATGTGGCTACCGTCTACGTCGGCGTCAGTCATAATAATAATTCGGTCGTAGCGCAACCCACGCATATCGAACTGCTCGTCGATACCTACACCCAACGCTTTGATAAGGCTGACGATTTCATTGTTAGCCAACATTTTATCCAGGCGGGCGCGCTCAACATTGAGCACCTTACCACGAAGTGGCAGAATGGCTTGAGTCTTGCTGTCTCGTCCACTTTTCGCTGAGCCGCCGGCCGAGTCACCCTCTACGATATAGAGCTCAGAGTTTTTGGGGTCTTTGCTCGAACAGTCAGCCAGCTTGCCCGGCAGAGATAGCCCATCAAGCGCACCTTTGCGAATCACGTTTTCGCGAGCAGCACGCGCAGCTTTACGAGCACGTGCAGCCAACAATACTTTCTGGATGATCTTTTTGGCGACACCAGGATTCTCGTCTAGGAAATACGCAAACCATTCACTCATCACTTGTTCGACGTAGCGGCGAACTTCAGGATTGCCCAGTTTGTTTTTGGTTTGACCTTCAAACTGCGGGTCTGGCAGTTTTACAAGAATGATCGCAATCAAACCTTCGCGCACATCATCGCCTGTTAGGTTTTCTTCTTTTTCTTTCAGGATGCCACTTTTACGGGCATAGTCATTAATTACTCGAGTAAGCGCTGTACGGAAACCTACGAGGTGCGTACCACCATCAGGGTTGTATACGTTGTTGGCAAAAGCTTTGACCGTCTCTACGTACGCATCAGTGTATTGTACTGCAATTTCCACAACAGACTCATCCACAGTGCGTTCGACATAGAAGATCTCATCTGAAACTATGTCTTTACCAACGCTGAGGTGTTTTACATATGATTTGATGCCGCCGTCAAAGTAGAAGGCGCATCGCTTACCAGTGCGTTCATCCACAACAGACGCGAAGACTCCTTTGGTCAAGTACGCTTGGTGACGCAAATAATCCACTACCCACTTGTAGTCAAACTCTGTTACTTCTTTAAAGATGGTTGGGTCTGGGTAAAATGTAATAGCAGTACCACGTGGTCGCTCAGTTTTGCCCAGCTTCTGAAGCGGACCCTGCGGAACGCCACGCTCGAATTCAATATGATAGAGTTCGCCATCTTTGACTACTTCTGCGATGAATCGAGTCGACAACGCATTTACTACGCTAGAGCCCACACCGTGAAGGCCCGATGACACTTTGTAGGCCTGACCTTCAAACTTACCGCCGGCGTGCAAAACAGTCAGCACGGTTTCGAGAGTGCTTTTGCCCGTCTTGGGGTGGACATCGACTGGGATACCACGACCATCGTCTATAACAGTGATGCCGCCATCAGCAAGCAGCTTTATATCTACTCTAGTCGCATGACCGCCGATTACTTCGTCGATACAGTTATCGGCAATTTCTTTAACAAGGTGGTGTACACCGTCGTAGCCAGTGCTACCAATATACATACCTGGTCGTTTACGAACAGGCTCCAGACCTTCTAGGATCTGAATTTGATTAGCGCCATACTCAGCAATTGGTTTTTGTTTAGACATTCCCCTCGCTCCGAGATCAGTATTTACAACTATTTTATTATACAGGCTAATTTATGTTCGGCGCAACTATTGTATTGAACATATTTCTTATGCTAAATTATCTCTTAAGGAGACTAAAACAAAAATGTTTCGGAAACTCGTTTCCAGCCTGCCCTTTAGCCCGGCGCTGGTTGGACAACTCGGTTTCTACGCACGCCGTTTGCGTAAGGAAGAATTTACCCGCAGGGTTGGGTTGATTTTTACTGTGCTTGCAGTAATTATGCAGTCATTTGCCGTGTTTAGCCCACCAGAACAAGCTATGGCTAGCTCCGCGTCCAGCATCATTCCTGGAGGTATCAGTTCGGTCAAAGATATTCTGAACCACTACGATGCCGGTGTTGCTGGCAAAAACGACTACAAAGCGTTTTTGGACTACATTGGTATCAGCCGCGACGACATTGCTCACATGAGCACCAAGGTAGAATATATCTGCTCCAGTGACCATTCGATCATTAGCTTTGGCCGGGCTCATCACTATTCTGCAACCGAAGGAGAGCTAACTCATAAGGTACCGCTGTCATCGGGTGGTGTATCTACGTTCTACTCAGTCCCGCTATATAGGTTTGACAGCGTAAATAATCAGGTAAACTGCTATGACTCCTACGTGGGACAATCATCCAACAAAAACGTCGGGTGGTTTTCTATCATGCGCAAGTGCGGGAACTTAGAAATCAAAAAGAATGTGCAGCGCTTCCCCAAGTCGCATCTGATCAGCGCTACATGCAGCACCATACAGGGTTATGCATACGATGAGCGCCAAACGGGCCAATCAGTCCGTGTTTACTTGTATTTCGATGGCCCTCCTGGTCAAGGCAAACAGTATGGCCCCTACACCGCCAACCAAACCTCACCCAGCTCTCCCGCCACCGGCGCACACGGCTTCAGTGTCCAAGTGCCGGAACAGTTCAAAAATTCAGGTAAAGCGACAACTGTGTGGGCAGTGATGCAGCCGTTAGCCGGCTGGACCCAACCCATGGTACAGTTCGACAACACGCTCAGCATCCCTGCAAATTGCGCCCCTATCGTGCAGCCAACAGCCAGCTGTCAGACACTCGCTGTGGCCGTTATCGACCGCACCCACATTGGCCTCAAAGCGACAGCTCAGGCTGATGATGGCG
>CAYURH010000036.1:0-2735 GCA_964447105.1 uncultured Candidatus Saccharibacteria bacterium | reverse complement strand
CGTGGCGTGAAGACAGCACTAATCACGACGAAACATATACACGTAATCATATCCGCCATACACTCGTGCCCATGTTGGATCAGAAAAGTGATACGTGGCATCATGATTTTCTGCAACACGTTCGCAAACAGCAAAGATTACGTCGCACAATAGAGCATGAGGTTGTACAATTATTTGAAACTGTAGCCGGTAAAGGTGCAAGTTCGCTGCCACGCTCTCTGCTCATTACATTGCCGCACGGCGTGGCACTGGAGCTACTACGTCATCTCATAGGGTTACACACCAGCACTGGCACGCCGCGCCCTTTGCTGGAGCGCGCATTACTCTTCGCCAAAGTGGGTCGAGCTGGCAAGGTGTTTCATCTTGACGCCACGTGGCAGATGCGCGCCACCACTCGTCAGATCATTGTCGAGCGCCGCTCACCCATGGTAAGCTAGAGACACGCTGTTTCAGGGGGCATCCTGTATTGATGGCAGCCTATGGTTTAATCTGGATAAATAAGGAATACTCGTGAAAAAACAACCTTCAAAAATGATGCGCCTTACTATTTTCTGGGCGCTCGTGGTCGTAATCGGCTTGGGGCTGTGGGCCTTTTATCATCAACAGCCAACATTCAAAGACGTCGCGTTTAGCGATGTTATTAGTAGGGCCAACAAAGGTGACATTGCTAAAATTGTGGTAGATGGTGATGAACTATTCATCACTCCCCAGGCCGACAAAGATAAAGACGGCGGCAAACCCACCGAGCATTCATATAAAGAAGCCGGTAGCAGTATCTACGAGCAAGGCCTCAAGCATGAGAGCGCAGCTCAAGTAGATGTCAAAAAACCGTCTGATGGCGGTAATACGTTTTGGAATTTGGCAAGTATCTTTTTGCCCATCCTGCTGTTTGGTGTGTTTTTCTTCTTTATGTTCCGCCAGGCGCAGGGGCAGAGCAATCAAGCGCTCGGTTTCGGCCGTAGCAAAGCTCGCTTATATGGCAACGAAAAAGAAAAAGTCGTATTCAACGACATCGCCGGCAATGCTGAGTCCAAAGAAGATTTGGTAGAAGTAGTAGACTTCCTGAAACACCCCAAGAAATTTAAAGAAGTGGGCGCCAAAATTCCCAAAGGCGTGCTGCTCGTGGGCCCTCCAGGCACCGGTAAAACCATGCTGGCACGCGCTGTGGCCGGCGAAGCTGGCGTGCCGTTCTTTAGTATCAGTGGTTCTGAATTTGTAGAAATGTTTGTGGGTGTAGGTGCTAGTCGTGTACGCGACCTGTTTGCCAAAGCCAAAAAGAATGCTCCTTGTATCATCTTTATCGACGAAATTGACGCCGTGGGTCGCCGTCGAGGTAGCGGTATGGGGGGTGGCCACGATGAACGTGAGCAAACTCTCAACCAGATTTTGGTAGAAATGGACGGCTTCGAACAAGATACCAATGTCATTGTGCTCGCTGCTACCAACCGTGCTGACGTGTTGGATCCTGCCCTACTACGTCCGGGTCGTTTTGATCGCAGAGTCAACATTGACCTGCCAGAACGCAAAGACCGCGAAGCTATATTGAAAGTGCATTTTGCGAACAAACCTGTTGAGTCTGGCGTAGACCTAGATTCTCTAGCGGCCAAAACTGTAGGTAGTTCTGGTGCAGATTTGGCTAACATGGCAAACGAAGCGGCTATTAACGCAGCTCGTCACAACCGCAAAAAGATTACAAACGATGATGTAACACAAGCTTTCGAAAAAGTAGCCATTGGGCCAGAGCGCAAAACCACCGTTATGAACGAAGCCGACAAAGAGCTGACGGCGTATCACGAAGCTGGTCACGCTATTGTCGGCCATGTATTGCCCGACAGCGACCCCGTGCACAAAGTGACTATCATTCCGCGCGGTGGCACCGGTGGCTCGACATGGTTTTTGCCACCCGAAGATCGCAAATATACATCGGTGATTGAATTCAAAGATATGCTGGCGCGCGCGCTCGGTGGCCGTATTGCCGAAAAAGTGAAATATGGCCCTGACCGCATCACCACCGGCGCTGGCAGCGACCTGCGCCAGGCTGTGCAAATTGCTCGAGACATGGTGATCGAGCAAGGCATGGGCAAAGACCTGCGCGACATCGTGTTCCACGAAGACCAAGGCGGCATGATGTTTGACCGCATGGTACACGAGCGCCCCTACTCAGAAGAAACCGCCAACGAAATCGACACCGAAGTCGAAGCGCTCATTCGCGAAGCCGCCAAACGTGCTGAAGCCGTGATCCGTGCCAACCCCAAACCGCTGCAACGCTTGGCCGATGAACTGCTCGCCAAAGAAACAGTCGATGGCGACGCCGTGAAGAAATTGCTCGTTGACGCCAAACTCCCCAAAGAAGCAGCACTGTATTAAACCAAAAGTTGTCTATAAAAGGTAAGACCCCGCCGGTGACGCTGGCGGGGTCTTTGATGCCGTGCGTCGGGCGGGGTCAGTTGGCGGTGGGCAGCAGGTACATCATGCGTACCGTGGCCAGGAAGTACCGGTGCCAGGCCTCGGCGTGATCGGCGTCTACCTGAACGCTGCGCAGAATCTGCCGGAACAGCTGCTCCAGTGTCATGCTGCTGCGCCCGATTTGGGCTTCAACCAGCTCCACTTCGCAGATGTCGCCGTCTGCGCGGTTGGGTAGCAGCATTTCGGTAGCTAGCTCGGCGAAACGCTGTTGCGACTGCCAGGCGGGCAGTTGAGTCACCGGCAGGTTCATGTTGATCTCGCGGTCGGCG
>CAYURH010000035.1:0-3208 GCA_964447105.1 uncultured Candidatus Saccharibacteria bacterium | reverse complement strand
AAGGCTACGATGAGCGCATCATTGCAGTGGTGGATGCGCAGATTTCAGTTGGCAATTATGTGTTAACTGGTGGTGAGTTGCCTGCCATGACGGTGATTGATAGTGTCGTGCGTTTGATGCCTGGCGTGTTGGGCGGCGAGACTAGTGCGGAAATCGAAAGTTTTAGCGATGGCGAAACTCTAGAATTTCCGCAGTATACTCGCCCTGCAGAATTTCGTGGCATGCCCGTGCCAGAAGTGCTGCTCAATGGTAATCACGCCCAAATTGCCGCCTGGCGCGCTGCACAGCAAAAGAAATCATTGTAAGAATACGGGGCCTCGTGATGAGACCCCGCACCGTCAGTTGGATGCGACTTCTGTTGCCAGAAGCGCGTGGAGCTGCGCCCAGGCATCGTCGCCGAGAGGTTCTGTGCCTCTGAAGGCTCCACGTTCGGGAGCGAGCGGTATGACTACTCGCGCCACCTGCTCTGTGTTGTGGGTGGCTTCGACGATCAGAAACCCGGTGGGTGGATCGTCGTGCGTGATTTTGGTCACTGGCCTGGCCATTGGCGCCATGACATTGCCGCGAGTGAGTTCGGTGTATGCGGTGGGTGTACATGCGAACGACATCACCAGTAATTGGCGTCCCTGGTCGTAGTAGCTGAAGTGTAGTGGTGCTGTCAGCCCGACCCCTCGGCCGTCGTTCCACAGCACCACACCTCGGCATACCCAGTGCGCGGTGAGCAGACTTTGTAGTGCAGTTAGCTCTCTACGCCCCTCAATCTCTGCCCTCCAACGAGTAATGTACTCGGTGTCCCTAGCCATGTCCCTTGCCATGTCTAAGAAACCATGGGTGCGTGTCACGATGACCTGTCCTAACAGTACCATCGGTGCCTCCGTCCTCTGAAGGATGAGGTTATTGTATCATGTTGCCGAATCGGCTGAGGCTCCGGCCGTAGACCGACCTGCGGTAATATATCAAAAAACCACCGCGCAGGTGGGTATTCGTAAGCCGTCAAGGGCCAGGTAAACGGTTGAAGAACGCGTAGTCGAAGACGTCAAATCGCTACGCACCGTTTACCATGGCAAAAAGAGTTGTTGTGGTGTGCAAGCGACCCACTATATTTGTTTCTACATATTTTTGTTTTGTAGGTTTCGCTTAAAGTCTATGATAAGTCAGCCACTGTTCAGACACAAGCTTTTTGACATAAAATACAACACGTAGTTATGAATTTTGTTAGTACAATGAAGAAAAGGAGGGAATATGTTGCAAAAACTAAAGAACAGATTTATCAAACCGGTCTATGCCCATTGCGATATCCCATGCGGTATCTACGAAGTAGACACTATGAAACACGCTGCCGACACGTGCCTGCGTATGGTAGAGAAGATCGATGAGCTAGACGTCAAAGGTGAAAAATCCCCTGAACACAACAACTTTATACGCATGGTGGCCAACAAAGACAAGCATGCACAAACCTGCAAAGATCAGATATATATGTTGTGGAGCGATTATTTCAAACCCGAACACCTGCAGAAGATGCCCGACCTCCACACTACCATGTGGCAAGCCGCCAAACAGTGTAGTAAGGTCAAGCAGACTATTTCGCGGGACGAAGCGCAAACTTTAGTAACCATGGTAGGCAAAATCGCCGACATGTTTGCGGAGAGTAAAGCCTAATGTTTGTCATCCGTCGTGTTCAGGGAGCGAGCATGCACCCGGCCTTGCCCCATGGCAAGATGGTGCTCGCTTGGCGAGCCAAGAAGCCTCGGGTGGGAGACGTGGTGATTGTGCGCCATCACCGTGTCGAAGTGTTGAAGCGCATTCACGAAATCAAAGGCGAGTTGATGTATCTGTTGGGCGATAACCCCGACGAAAGTACCGACAGCCGTCAATATGGCTGGCTGCCGCTCAGCGCGGTGGTAGGCGTAGTATTAGGAGCAAATAATCATGAAACTTCCCAAGCCGACAGTAGCGCCCAAGCCTAAGCGTCCGCAATATTTGTTTTTTTCATATCTGTACGCTTTTTTGCTGTTGCTGATTGCCGTATGGCAATTGGTGGGCGTGGGGATTGTGGGCACCGCACCGTTTGTCACTGCCGATATGCCGGTGTTGGTGATTGTGCTGGCGGCGGCCGAGATATTTTCGCTTCCGTTTCTGCTAATGCTTCATATTAGCCCTTTGGCGCGTATGTGTAGTGCGGCGCTGGCGGTATCGACGCCGTTTATTATGCTGGCAGGATTATTCTACCAGGGCTACTACCAGTTCGCGCCCGAGATGTGGTGGTACGGGGTGGGTGCTGTGGCGTTGGCTGGACTGAGTTTGGCGAGTTTTATGATTTTGGATGGCGCCAAAGCCATGGCGATGCCGCGACGCAAGTAGTGGCTGCGACGTTGTGGATAGCGCCTTTTTATGATATAGATATCAAGTACGTCTGACCGAGTCAAGAAACGAAACTGAGGAGGTCCACCGTGCGACGCACGGTTGCGCTCGCTGTTGTGGCGGGCCTACTGCTGACCGGCTGCGGCCCCAAGAATCCACAGCCCCGGCCTTCGAACGCTCCGAGCCCAGTGGCAACGGCCGACACTGTAGCGCCGGCGCCCGAACCCACCGACAAAGTGGTCATCGGTAAACCGCCCTGCAATCTGTTGGCGCCGAGCGTGTTGCTCGCGCTGACTAACGGTACATTCGCAACCTGCAAGTCGTGGGATGCGAATTGGCCCGAGGGCCAGACCGAGGCGACGTTTTACCCTGGGACAGAAGCGGCGAGCACTACGTCCGAGGGCACTTTCGGCGTTTTCGTGGGCAGAGGCGTGCAGGACTACCTGCGTATCGAGAAGCTGGGCGGCACAGTGTCCACCAGTGACAGGCTGGTGGTTCACCAGTCGCCCAAAGCGATCCCGCCCGGGTCGACGCTGGTAGGCGACTGTCTGGCCACGGATAACCACGGCCGGACGCTCATCACCGTCACTTCGCCGCAGATTTTGGTACGGGTCGACCCTCTTACATCAGGAGGGCAAACCGTGGTTCGTAGGAATACGGCCACGACCAATGAGATGAAGCGAGCGCTCGAAGTCGCCTGCGATAGGCTGTAGACGCTACCGACTAGCCCCGCCACACAGAGGTGGTGGGGCTAGTCACGGAAAAAGTATTATATGGTATAATCACTAAGAATTAATGGCGAGTGGCCAAGTGGTAAGGCGCCGCACTCTGGATGCGGAGATCGAAG
>CAYURH010000034.1:0-3535 GCA_964447105.1 uncultured Candidatus Saccharibacteria bacterium | reverse complement strand
TATGGACTACGAAACATTTGGCGAACACCAGTGGGCCGACAGCGGCACGTTTGATTTCCTCGAGCATTTGCCGGGTGAATTCCTGCAGCGTAGTGGTAATACATTTATGACACCGTCCGAAGCTATCGACGCATTTGAGCCAGTCGACGATATTGATGTGCCGCACACCATCACGTGGGCCGACACCGAACGCGACCTCACCGCTTGGCTGGGTAACGACATGCAGCAAAACATCATCAACCGCCTATACGCTATGGAGCCGGAGGTGTTGGCCACGCGCGACCGCAGTATTATCGACGACTGGCGCCGCTTACAAACCAGCGACCATGTATACTATATGTGTACCAAATGGTTTAGCGACGGCGACGTGCACGCCTATTTCAGCCCATACGATTCCCCGTACGAAGCGTTCCTATACTACTGCAACGCACTGCGTGATTTACAACTGCGCGTCCTCGATGCTCACCACCGTGATTCGGGAGGGCGCTAATGTCACGACCTATTTTGCTTAGTAACGGCTCGCTACACATCGGCATCAATCTGTATGGTATGGTGCATGACGTGTACTATCCGTATGTCGGGCTCGAAAACCATGCCGCCGCCAATCGCCGCCGCCATCGCGTGGGAGTATGGGTAGATGGCCAATTTAGCTGGCTCGACGACGGCGCATGGCAATTCACTATGGATTACGAACCTGGCGCCATGATCGGCCACATCACCGCACACCACGAGCGGCTGCAGATTGCGCTGGAATTTTCGGACTGTGTGGACAGTGAGTGGGATGTATTTATACGCAATGTACATGTGGTGAACGGAGTCGATCGCAAGCGTGACATCCGGTTGTTTATGCAGACCGCACTCCTTATCAGTAATAGTCTCAATGGCGATACTGCACAGTACCTGCCCAACGAACCTGCCATTCTCCACTACAAAGGTCATCGCACATTTATAGTGGGTGGCAAAAAAGACAATGGCGCGTCATTTGATCAGTATTCCGTGGGTGTTTTTGGGATCGAAGGCAAAGACGGGACATATCGTGACGCCGAAGACGGCATATTATCATCCAACAATGTCGAGCATGGCAAAGTTGACTCCGTGATCGGGTTCAACCTGATGCTCGACGGCCTTAGTTCCACCCGTGTCACCTACTGGATGGCTGCTGGCACCAAGCATCAAGACGCGCTGGCGATTCACCACAATTTAGCAAGTGGCGACGTGCACCAGCGATTTATCCATACCGCTGAGCACTGGCACAAATGGATGCAGCCGGCCGAGGAATTTGTGCGTACGTTGCCCAGGCACTTGCAGCCGGCATTCCGCAAAAACTTGCTCGTCATCAAGTCGCATATCGACAATCGCGGCGCTGTAATGGCCAGCACCGACAGTACCAAGCTGAACTACGAGCGCGATGCGTACGCTTACTGCTGGCCGCGCGACGCTAGCTATGCACTATGGCCGTTGCTACGACTGGGGTTTAAAACAGAGCTAAAGAATTATTTCTACTTTTGCAAAAACGCGCTGCACGCCGAAGGGTTTTTGATGCACAAATATCAAGCTGACGGCGCGCTGGGCTCCAGCTGGCAGCCGTACGTCGTGGGCAAACGCATGGTGCCGCCTATCCAAGAAGACGAAACGGCTATTGTGGTGTTCCTGTTTGGCGAATACATCGCGGCCACCCGCGATCGCAAATTGCTGGAAGATCTTTATCCGACGCTCATCAAACCGGCGGCTGATTTCATGGCTAGTTATATTGATCCCAATACCAAGCTGCCCCATGCCAGTTACGATTTGTGGGAACAAAAATTTCTTACCACCACATACACGACCGCCACGGTATACGCCGCGCTCAATGCCGCCATTCGTATGGCTGAAAGTCTGAAACGTCAAGACGATGCCGTAGCTTGGCGCACTGTGGCTGACGAAATATATGCTGCCGCACCAGTGCATTTGTATAACGCTGAGCGCAAATATTTTACCAAAGGCTTTGTGTTTGGCGACGACGGCAAAAAACTACTCAACACCGATATCGACGTGTCGGCATTTTACGGTGCGTTCATGTTTGGGCTGTTCGACATGAATTCCAAAGAAATCCAAACATCGTACGACACGCTCAAAGCGACGTTTGGCGTACAGGACGGTCAGGTGTCACCTCTCGCCCGCTACGAACACGATGATTACAACATTGTTGATAGGCAGACATATGGCAACCCCTGGATCAACACCACGTTTTGGTTGGCGCAATATGAACTGCTCACCGGCCACCCCCAACGCGCTACGCAAACGGTAGACTGGGCGCACGCCCTTATGTATCGCACCGGCGTGCTGCCCGAGCAGGTCAACCCGTACACCAACGCTTTTGTATCTATTGCGCCGCTGGTGTGGAGCCAAGCAGAATTCCTGAATACCGTGATCGATCTGCATCGGCACGAGGATGCCCATGCCCACTAGCGTCCGTCCCCTGCGGCTGATCCGCGACATGTCCAATACGCGAATAGTCAAACAATACGCGAGTGCGCATCACCTGGTTTATTTTGGTAGTGTGGACCCGAGTGACGATGAACACGAAGTTATCCGGGGTGTCACCGCATCGGCGCAGCATCGCGATCAACACTATACGGTAGGCACGGTGGACGGACGCGATATCATAGTGGTGTGGCGGCGCAATCGGCTTACGTTTCCCAATAAGTCTGCACATGACTATAGTTGGCTTATCATGCAGGTGGATTTGCGACGAGCAGGGTTGCCGCATATATTTATCGATGCCAAGCGACACGAAGATGTGTTCTATGCTAATCTGTCGATTGCGTTGCCACAAGTGCAGGACATCACTGGCCTATTGCCGCAATCGGCCGGCAAGCATTGGCGAGTATTTTGCCCACAGACTGATGTTGAAATGGCGCTACCGCTGCTGCACGATGATATTACAGCTACCCTAGAATCATTTCGACAGTTCGATTTCGAAATCAACGACGACATATTGTTGGTATACGCACGAGCCAACCAAATTCAGCGGGTTGTTTTGGATGACATGACGCGTGTGGGTTTGTGGCTGGCGAACGCGCTTGATGCATAGTAAAAAAGCGCTTATTTGCGCTTTTTTACTTCGTTGCGACCCATGTTCTTGGTCGTTTCTACAAACTTAACTCGTTTGCGAAGTTTTGGGTCGTATTTTAGAAATTCCAGTTTGCCTGGGGTGTTCTGAGTATTTTTGGTGGTGTAGTATACGCGAGCACCAGTTGCTTCCGAAACCAAACCAACCAGTTTGCGCTTTAAATTCTTTTTGGCCATAACAAGGTTGATTATAACAGATTGGTCTCAGGGGCGCAATCACATTACTGTGGTTTAATGAACGCTTGCGTAAATGTGGCTGATTCTTCGGCAGTGAAGACTTTTACCACATCGAACTCTAGTGTTGTTTTGCCTTTTTCGAGGGTAAGTTTGCGCACCATGACCTTGCCGTAAAACGTATATGTGTCTTTATCGCAGATTTCGATAGCAATGTTGAGCGGGTACAGACGCTCGTCGTCTTTTACTA
>CAYURH010000033.1:0-3536 GCA_964447105.1 uncultured Candidatus Saccharibacteria bacterium | reverse complement strand
AAAAAGTTCGCATAGACATGCGCTTCGACGTGATGGATAGGGTAGAGTGGCTTGTTTTTGATAATCGCCAATGTGCAGGCGGTGAGCGAACCGATAAGCAATGAACCAATTAAGCCAGGGGCGTATGTGGCGCCAATAGCGTCGATGTGATCCCAACCGAGGTTGGCGTCGCTAAGCGCTTTGTCGATTACTGGCAAAATCACTTCGATGTGACTGCGCGCTGCCACTTCGGGCACCACACCACCAAAAGCAGTGTGGATGTCGATTTGACTTTGCACGGCATTACTTAATACTTCGCGGCCATCACGCACAATTGCGGCAGCAGTTTCGTCGCAGCTGGATTCGATTCCGAGAATAATCATCAGAGGTAGTGTAGCACAATGATATGATAGATACATCATGAAAGTGGAGAGGTTACAAACCAAGGCACGAGCTTGGGTGGCGGCCGCATCACACGGCTTGCCGGCACGGCGTATGCGAGTCATTGTGGTGAGCGGCGCCGATGGGGCGGATGCAACGGCGCTATTTTTGGCGTCAATACTGAAAGCGGCCGGGGAGCGTGTGGGCGTGATCGCTCGGGATTTTGTAGAGATTGCCGGCAAGCATGCCACGGGGAGCGATCGAGCTCATCCGCTGCAAGAGGCGTCGCATTTGCATGAACTGTTGGCGCAGATGCGCAAGGCCAAATGTAGCTATGTGATTATCGAACAATCAGATGTGTCGCCAGCGCATGAATTCGTAGGTGTGCCACTGTACATGGTGGTGGTGCGGCGTTGTGGCGATAGCTTTTTGCCGCCAGCCACGCTCACGGCGCGCAAGGCGCAAGCGCAAGCGTTGTTGGGTCGCAACCCCAAATTTGTGGTGTTACCGCGTGATGATATTTGTTTTGACGACTTGCATCAGCCTGATCGCGCGACGGCTATGACGTATGGTGTGCACCCCAAAGCCGAGTGTCAGCTGCGTGAAGTGCAGCTACACCCCAAGGGGTCAGCGGCTGAAGCGTTGATAGATCATCAGACTACCATTGCCTTTACTACGCTGCTTGCTGGCAAACAGGCGATTTACAGCGCACTGGCAGCTGTGGCGGCGGCGTATCTGTTGCACCTGCCGATTGACGCTATCGAAGATGGCGTGGCGGACATGCACGTGCCACGTGCGCACCTGCAACCATTGCCGCTGGTGCGGCCGTATCGACTCGTATTTGAACGGTCGTACACGCCTGAAGGCATGAGTGAAACGCTGGAAGCGCTGAAGCATTTTGCCAAAAATCGACTGATTGTGGTCGCCGCTCCGGTGGCCGACCAGTCGCCAGCATGGCTGTCGAGCATCGGCGAGATTGTAGGCAAACACGCTGATCGCATTGTACTCACCGGAGGTGAACACACAGCTGCGCAAGACCCCCGTGAATTGGGCGATCGACTGCTCAATGGCATTGGCCTGCGCGGCGGCGAAGCCAAAACCGAGCTCATCCCAGACAGGCGGCAAGCCATCGAAAAAGCGCTCAGCATTGCCCGTCGCGGTGATACGATAGTGCTGTGTCCTAGTTTGGTGCGGCCCTACAGACAGGTGGGCAAAGAGCGCCAACATTGGAACGACGAAACTGTGGTACGAGAACTTTTGGAGGGATAATGATCGGCAAGATCAAACAGCAATTACGACAGCATTTGGGTGAACAAACATATAATCAGCTCGTTGTACCCCGGCACTATGCCGAAACAGCGGCGGGTGTAATCCGCCACGGCGCGCCAGCGTACGGCCTGCGGGTGATTGGCGTAACGGGGACGAATGGTAAGACCACGACCTGTAATATGATCGCCAGTATTTTGCGCGCCGCCGGCCACAAAGTGGGGTTGCTCAGTTCGGCCACGCTGTCGATGGGTGAAGAAATTTACGAAAACGATACACATCTGACCACCTCGAGTGGCTGGCATTTACAGGCCATGTTGGCACGCATGCGTAAGAAAGGGTGTGACACGGTGGTGTTAGAGGTGAGTAGCCATGCATTGATACAGGGTCGCGTGGCCGGTATCCCCATAGATGTGGCGGTCATGACCAACCTTACGCAAGACCATCTGGATTACCACGGCGATATGAAACATTATGCGGCCGCCAAAGCCAAACTGTTCAAACGAGCCAAAACAGCGAGTGTGTTGAATATCGACGACACATATTTTCACACCTTTGAATCAGCCAGCCGGGCGCCCGTGGTTACGTATGGCGAAGCCGAGCTGGCCGATACTCGACTCATGCGCAGCGTGTTGAATCCGCAGGGCGCTACATTTACGGTAGAAACCGACGAAGAGCAGACCAATTTTCACACCAATCAAACGGGGCTGTTCAATATCTACAACGCCATGGCTGCTATCACTGTGGCGCGCATCTATGGCATTGGTGATGAGCACATCCAAAAAGGTTTTATGGACCTCAAAAACGTGCCCGGGCGAATGCAGTTTATCGACGAAGGCCAGCCATATAGTATTGTGATTGATCATGCCCACACGGTAGATGCGCTGGTGAATTTGTTTGGTGAGTTAAAGAAGATTGCCAAAAAGCGCATGATCATTGTGATTGGTTGTGACGGTGATCGCGATCCGGGTAAGCGCGAACCTATCGGTAAACTCTGCGCCGAAACTGGCGACGTGGTGATACTGACCGAGCTCGAGAATTACACCGAAGACCCCGCCAAAATCATGGCGGCTGTGCGTACAGGCGTGGATGCCGCCAAGCACAAGCCTGAATTTCAGCAGATACAAGACAGGCGCGTAGCCATCGCCACTGCGCTCCGCCTGGCCAAAGCCGGCGATGTGGTCGCTATCCCTGGCTTGGGGAACCAAGATTATCGAGGTATGGGCACGGGCAAAATTGCCTGGGATGATCGCCAGGTGGTGCGTGAAGAACTAAAAAAGTTGGCAAAAAAATAATCGCCACAGTGCGATAATTTCTCGGCTTGAGCGGCTGCGCGTAGGTACGCGAGCCGCTCAAGCGTTCGTCGATGGCTATGCAGCGCGGCGTCGCTTCCCGACGAGCTGAGAGATGGCTCTCAGAGTCAGTTCTTCCTTCGTCCGCCAACGCAGGAGGACTCTCAGCTGCGAGTCGTATTGATCGCCCTGCAGGATGGTGTCGATGTCGATCCATCCCTGCCAGCCGGATTCCGTACGCAGGTTTGCCACTTCTTCGTTGCTCAGCAGGCACCCGTAGTAGGCATCGTGGCCCTCTTCGTAGATCAGGAACAGCCGATGAGATTCCAGCTGAACCCCCATGTGCATAGCAAGACTCAACGCTGTAGTAGCGGTGAATCTGCCGCGCGCTTCCGTATGGGGCAACTCCGTGCTCGAACGGTCGGCGGTAGGCTGCAGGTAGATTTGGAACCCGCTATTCCCGCTTCGTGCTAGGAGCAATCTGACTCTCATGTGTGTGCCCCCTTCGACTAGAGATGAGCACTTGCTAAAACCATAGGATAAATTCATCTAAAAAGCAATATCCCTGCGCGAGTCGGTGCGGACTCGCGCAGGGGGGTCAGACCGCCAGGAGCGCTG
>CAYURH010000032.1:0-3639 GCA_964447105.1 uncultured Candidatus Saccharibacteria bacterium | reverse complement strand
TTTTTTTTTCAACCATTGTGTGGTGGTGTTGGTTATGCGAAACGAACTGGGCGTGTGGGGGCCGCTATTGACGTTGCTTACGCATGATCTGATTGAGCAGGGACTGGTGGAGAAATCAACGCGGTCGTCCGACAAACGGGCGCGCATACTCGTGCTGACAAACGCTGGTCGTCAGCTGGTCAAAACGATTGAATCTTTATTGCAAAGTGACATCGATGAACTACTGAGCGGCATAGAGGCACAAGACCTTCATGCGCATCATAATGTGCTGCAGGCTATCATAGCCAACAGTGGGCGCGTGCTGCCCAGCTAGCATTATTCAACGATTACGGTACCAGTGAACTTGGCGTTTTGTGGGTCGTAGTAGTGGAACGTGCCTATGGTCTCGAAGGTAAAGGTGTATGAGTCGCCAGTGTTGAGTACCTGACCGCTATCATATCCCGGAAGAAGGGTTTGCTCAGCAGTGAGTTGGTGAGGCGCTGTGTCTTGGTTGGTGAATGTAACTTGTTGACCCTTTTTGATTGTGACCGATGCTGGTGTTGGGCCGGTAGAACCAAGCGCTACATCGACAAGAGGAAGTGAAGCGGTTTGACTGGTTTCTTCGGTGCCCCCGGTATTGCGGTTGCCTGTAAGCATCATGGCGGCCGCCACACCAAGGGCGGCAACTATGATCACGCCCACTATGACGATTGCGATTGTTTTACGTTTTTTGCTATTCATTTTTCCGAAGTTGCCACCCGATATTATGGATGAGCTTGGCGAGGTTGTATCCATAGCTGCTCCTTATTTCTTGTCTAAGCCGACGTCTTTTACTAATGGTGTTGCGATGAGTGTGAGCGTTTCGGTGTGAGTGTAGAAGCCTTTGGCCTTATAGGCGGGTGTGTAGGTGCCGATTACAAGACTTCGCATGTAGTAGACGCCGCGGCTGTTGGCCTGATAGATGCTGGTTTTGCCGTTGATCGATAGTACGACGTAGGCATAGGAGATAGCTTTGCCGCTCTGTTTGGAAGTGATCTTGCCGCTGATCGATGATACAACTGGCACGCCTGGGTCGGTTGTGGGTGTTGTGTCTGGTTCGGTTTGTGCTGGGATAGTATTGGATGCGGCACTGGTGTTGCCGGCGCTGTCGCGGGCTTTGAGGTAGTAGTTGTAGGTAGTATTTGCGGCTAGGTTGGCATCACCATAACTCGTGGTTGTGACACTAGCGATTTTTTGAGCGGCATCACTACCGGTTGCGCGGTATACATCGTAGGCGGCTACTCCAATGTTGTCGGTGCTGGCAGACCAGGTAAGGTTGACCTGAGATGAGCTGACGACGGTGGCAGCCAGAGAGCCGGGTACAGTAGGTGCTTGTGTGTCAGGTGTAACTGGGCTCGGGGTGGTGACTGAAATTGGTGTAGAAGCGGTGGACTTATTGCCCGCTGCGTCCATGGCAGCCACTTGATACTGATATGTCGTGGCGGCATTGAGGCCAGAATCGTTGTAGCTGGTTACGGCACCTACTGTAGCCACTGGCACACCATTGCGGATGATTGAGTAGCCGGTCACGCCCACATTGTCGGTGCTGGCAGACCATTGGACTTTGACTGCGTTGTATGCGGTTGCAGATGCGCTGACGTTACCGGGCGTTGTGGGAGAATCTACGTCGCCGTTTTGTACAGTGACAGTGTTGCTGGCGGTACCGATGTTACCGGCTGCATCATATGCCTTGGCAGTGACGCGATGCGTGTCGTTAGTGACTGATTTGGAGCTCCAGCTGTAGCTGTAGGGCGATGAAGTGTCGGTGTTGACCAAAGTACTGTCGATATAAAATTCTACTTTGGTAACAGCGGTGTTGTCACTCGCTGTTGCTGATAGCGTGACGGTGTCTTTGACTGTTGCGCCAGAATTGGGCGATGTCAGGCTGACGGTTGGTGCCGTTGTGTCGGATGGTACGTTGCATTGGCTGCCAGCGGCGTCGGTAGGGGTGCAGCTGAGGTCGGATGCGAATATCACGCGGTCGAGTTTGACATTGGGCTTGTTGCCGATAAATTTCAGTGTGTGGTTGCCTTGGGTTAGCGACAGATCAGTGCGCGAGCTCGGGTTGCCGTCGCGGTACGAAATCCATTGCCAGCTACCGGTTGCGATGTTGCCGCCGCCGACGTTGTAGCAGGTGCTGCCGTCGACTTCAAGCAAATACGTATTGTTTGTAGTGTCTGGTACCTGCATGCGGCTCCAGATGCGATAGGTCGCAGTGGATGGAATGCTCACCGTACTGGTGGCGCTGCCGTAGTCGGTGGATGGTGCAGCGCAAGCCGCAGCCTTGGCGGGGCTACCCGTTACCAGTAAAGTTCCGCTGGCGATGGCTAGAGCGCTTACTATTGATACACCGACGCGGCGGTATCGAGCAAATAGTGTTGTTTTCATAGTCTCTTTTTACTTTTTTAAAACTCTTATGTTCTTACTTTTGTCGAAGAGGGGTAATTTGTCAAGCTTTTTCTGGGGCGCGGGCAGATATGAAATTCTTGGCAATATAATAGACGGCTAACACATTAATAGTAAGCGCTAGATTAGGGATGAGCGTCGCCACCCAAAAGGTTCCGATAGCTATGCCGACCGGCAAGACAAAACGTTTTAGAAAATATGCGCCAATTGCGTGTGACGATGTACTGATCTGTTTGGTGTTTGCGACTATGCTCCCCAATGCATATCCCAGGGAGAGCACAATGCTGATTTTGAAGCCCATACTTTCGTTGGTCGACAATACATTTATAACTACTGGCACCGATAGCAACACAAAAAATCCAATCACCATAATCAGCAGGTATTTTCGTTCGTTCTTGGTATAAGCCTCGCCGCGGGACTGAGTAAATGTATGGAGTATATAAAAACCGACAAACTCCAATATAAGTGGCGCTGCCAACAGTAAATCATGGGTACTGAGTGGTTGATTGAGTTGATCGACGGGTATAAAAATAAGTGGCAGCCAAAGGAGACTGAGCGCGGTGGCAACAAGGAGCTTTTTGGTCGACGCTCTGAGCGTAGGGCCATTATTCAAACTCATATCATCTTAAATATAGATGAGGCCACGAAAAATGACCATCACTGTGATGGTCATTTTTCGTGGTACGCCCGGCAAGATTCGAACTTGCGACCCCTTGGTTCGAAGCCAAGTACTCTATCCACTGAGCTACGGGCGCGTGCAGTCCTATTATATCAGAGGTGATTGCGTGGTAAAATACACTTTATGCAAGATGTCAAATTGCCGGCGGGCAAGTATGTGGTGGCGGTGTCGGGTGGTGTGGACTCGATGGTCTTACTCGATATGGTGCGTCGGCTACCCGGTTTAGAGCTGTTAGTGGTGCACGTAAACCATGGTCTGCGAGCAGATGCTGACGAGGATGAAAAGTTAGTCGCCCACTACGCTATGTCGCACAATATTGCGTATACTTCAACGAGATTACAGTTAAAAGGCAAGAGCGAAGCAGAGGCAAGACAGGCGAGATATTTATTTTTGCGACGATGTTGCAATGAATTTAGAGCTCGCGCTATTGTGTTGGGCCACCACGAAGATGATCAGGTTGAAACAGCACTACTCAATTATGTACGTGGCACTGGCTGGCGTGGCCTGGCGCCGTTTGTAGGTTCGGCTGATTTACT
>CAYURH010000031.1:0-3876 GCA_964447105.1 uncultured Candidatus Saccharibacteria bacterium | reverse complement strand
CATCCTCTCAAACCAGTTACAGATCGTCGACTTGGTGAGCCATTACCTCACCAACTATCTAATCTGACGCGGGCTCTTCCCGAAGCGCCGAAGCTTTAATCCGTAGACCATATGCGGTATTAGCTACTCTTTCGAGCAGTTATCCCTCACTTCGGGGTAGATTCCCACGCGTTACTCAGCCGTCCGCCGCTCGTCATCATTTCTCACACTGACCCCAAACAAATTTAGGATCAAAGTGAGAAACATGTTACCGCACGACTTGCATGTTTTAGGCACGCCGCCAGCGTTCATCCTGAGCCAGGATCAAACTCTCCAAAAAAGAATGTTATCTCAAAAATTGACTACATTCAGTATTTAAACTGACGTTGACTTGCACTACCAAATTGTTAATGTTCTGCCATCTCCCGTTCTCTTAAAACTAGTGTGCAGACTGTTGGCTATCTTATCGTAGCCTACCTACTCTGTCAATAGAGAAATATGGCGATTAGCGTTACAAAATTTGCAACAAGACCAAGCCCGCAGCCACCCCTATGAGAGCGCCCACGGCAGCTTCGGCTGGGGTGTGACCTTTGGCCGCAAAGAAATGTCTCTTAGAAAGTGTTTTGAGCACCTCTGCTTGTTCGCCCACAGAGCGACGCACATTGAGGGCATCAAAGACAACAATCGCACCAAATGTGGCCACTATACCAAAGGCTGCCGATCCGATGCCCTGAATGCCACCTATGACCGTAAGTAGAGCAATTACTACCGCCGTGTGTGAGCTAGGCATGCTACCGGATCGAAAAAACACACTAAGATCGCGTTTGCCTTTGGCCAGCTCGAGCACAAACTTCACTACATGTGCACTCAACCATCCTAGTACTAGGGCCGCCAGATAGATTGATATCCCACTATTCTTCAGCACTCGCTTGATCCTGTTCTGTTTGGTCTTCTTCTTTATTATCAGCCACAAGACCGAGTGAAGCAACTGTATCACCAGTAGCCATACGCATGATTCGCACACCCTGCGTCGTTCGACCCAGAGCTGGAATATCTTTGATGCCAACTCTGATGGACTGGCCCTTCGATGATATGATCAACACTTCATTACTGTCAGCTTGGAGTGCGCGAACTGTCACCAGGTCACCAGTTTTGTTGTTTACGATGGCAGCTTTGATGCCCACACCACTTCGTTTATGTGTTGGGAAATTGGCTACTTTGGTCAGCTTACCGTATCCGTTGCGACTCATGACAAATAGTTGACCTTCGGGGGTGGCTAGATCGGCACCCACTACCTTGTCGTTGGGGCGCAAACGGATACCGCGTACACCGCGGGCAGCACGGCCCATCGGGCGGGCGTCTTTTTCGCTAAAACGTATTGCTTGACCAAGAGAAGTCGAGATCACTACTTCGTCGTTACCAGAAGTCAGATGGATCCAGCGTAGCTCATCACCGTCATCGAGTTTGATTGCTATCAAACCAGAGGTACGAATATTGTTGAAGTCTGAAACCGGTGTCTTTTTGACTACGCCATGGGTGGTTGTCATAAACATGAACCCTTTGTCACCATGCTTCTTGTCTATCTTCACAAGCGATGTGACGATTTCTTCTGGTTGCAATTGCACTAGATTGACAGCTGCGACACCTTTGGACGTAAGACTAGCTGAAGGCACTTCGTGCACTTTGAGCCTAAATACGCGACCTTTATTTGTAAATAAGAGTAGCCAGTCGTGCGTACTAGCAGTCACCAGTTGATCAATGACGTCTTCTTCTTTGGTGGTCATAGCACGTTTGCCTTTACCACCTCTGTGTTGACGACGATAGTCACTGACAAGTGTGCGTTTGATGTAGTTTTCTGTTGTGATCGTCACGACAACTTGCTCATCAGCGATCAGTTCTTCATCACTAAACTTACCCAATTCTTGGCCAATTATCTTGGTGCGACGCTCGTCTCCAAAGGCTTTTTTCATTTCCTCGAGTTCAGTTTTGATGATCTCAAGAATCTTTTTCTCGTCAGCTAAGATGTCCTGTAGCTTACCGATGAGTTTTTTGAGTTCCGTAAGTTCGTCTTCGATCCGCTTGCGCTCCAACCCAGCGAGGCGGCGGAGTTGCATTTCAAGAATGGCACTCGATTGGATATCGGAGAGCTTGAAGCGTTCCATGAGGTTCTTTTGAGCTTCTTCGGTCGTCTGGCTCTCACGAATAATCTTGATGACTTCGTCAATGTGATCAAGCGCGATACTCAAACCCTCTAGAATGTGGGCGCGTTCTTGCGCTTTGCGAAGTTCATACTCTGTTCGACGACGAACCACCACCTGTCGGTGCTTTAGGTATTCCCGCAGTATGTCTTCTAGCCCCAAAATACGAGGCTGGATACCATCTATCAATGCCAACATATTGTAATGGAAGCTTGTTTGTAGTGGTGTGAGTTTGAACAGCTGGTTTAACACCTTTTTGGGGTATGCATCTTTTTTGAGTTCAACTACGATGCGGACCTGACCACGTGCCGTTTCGTCTCGCAGGTCGTGGATGCCAATGATCTTCTTTTCTTTGTGAAGGTCGGCGATTCTCTCTATAAGCGTGGCTTTATTTACAGCATATGGAATTTCGTTGACTATAATACGATGCGCGCCCTTGCGGTCACTCTCCTCGATATCTGCAACGGCGCGCACTACCACTCCCCCACGACCTGTTGCGTATGCCTGATGGAGCGAGCCACCACCATAGACAATACCGCCCGTTGGGAAGTCGGGTCCTTTTACGTATTGTAGTAAATCATCCAACGTTGCATCTTCATGGTCAATTAAGTGCTTGATGGCATCAACAAGCTCTCCCAGATTGTGTGGAGGGATATTTGTTGCCATTCCTACAGCGATTCCGAGCTGACCGTTGAGTAGCAGGTTTGGTAATTTGGCCGGCAATACGGTAGGCTCACGTTCGCTGCCATCATAGTTGTCGCGGAACGTAACCGTGTCTTTTTCTAAATCTTCGAGCAACGCTTCACCGTGTTTGTGAAGCCGAGCCTCTGTATAGCGTTCTGCAGCTGGCGGATCACCATCCATGGAACCAAAGTTACCTTGCCCCTGAACTAGCAGGTACCGGGTGGAAAAATCCTGCGCCAAACGTACCATAGCATCATAAATAGCGACGTTGCCGTGTGGGTGGTATTTACCCATAACGTCACCCGTGATGCGGGCGCTTTTGGTAAACTTAGACCCTGATCGCCAGCCGTTTTTGTCCATTGCGAATAAAATACGCCGGTGAACAGGCTTGAGTCCATCGCGCACATCTGGCAACGCACGAGCCACAATCACACTCATTGAATAACGGAGGTATGAGTCCTCCATAACATCTTCGACAGTGCGAGACTCCAGACCGCGTGCTGCAGCCGACTGATTCAGTACTTCACCTTCCACTGGTAGTTGTGTATCTTCTTCCATATTCTTTACCTCTAAATATCCAGCTCATCCAGATCAGCAAATTTGGCGCGGCTCTGAATAAAGTTTTTACGTAGTTCTACTTCGGTGCCCATGAGCTTGTTGAAGATAGCATCGGCTTTTTCAGCATCTTCTACCTTTACCTGTACTAACACGCGGTTCTCAGGGTTCATAGTGGTCTCCCAGAGCTGTTCAGCATCCATTTCACCCAAACCCTTGTAGCGCTGCAGCAGCGTGACACCAGCCTGTTTGTTGCGATCAGCTTTCAGGTCGATAGCGGTGCCGCGAGCTTTGCGCTCTTCGATAAGCTTGTCGATGATTTCGTCACGCTCTTTATCACTATAGGCATAGACTTTTTTGTTCGTTCCACTCCGCACCAAATACAGGGGTGGTTTGGCCAAGTACAAGTGCCCCCCATCTATGACAGGCGCCATAAACCTGAAGAAAAACGTCATGAGCA
>CAYURH010000030.1:0-4939 GCA_964447105.1 uncultured Candidatus Saccharibacteria bacterium | reverse complement strand
CAGACCGCCAGGAGCGCTGGTTCCGGCAGGAAGTCTTGGTTCGGCGCAGCGACCAGTGGGCCGAAGGCCGCCTCCAGTGCCCGATCCAGACGACCCTTGCCGGGCGTGTTCCAGCGCGGCAAAGCCATGCGGATGGGGGTCCATCCAGGATAGAGGTACTGCACCACGTCGCCACCGGTCAGGCTGGCGACGAAGAGGGCGGGCTGCCATTCGTCGAGCCAGTGCAACTGCACTCGCTGGAGCTGTTGGGGTGCAACTTCCACACCGAAGCGGTTGCGCACCAGCGACATGGCTGCCTCTGGCGGCTTGGTTGTCCACGTGCGTGCCGATATGGCGTCGAGCGGCAGGGCCGCTCCGTGGACACCTGAGGGCAGGAACACCTCAGGTTCACCCGCATATATGCGGGTCAAAAACACAACTAAGCGCATGCTTCCTCCAACATCCGGTGGTGACACGCTTATTGTATAAAGAAATTAGCTATTTATCAATAAAAAGTGCGTCCGCGCAAGCGATATTCCAAACTCTGACTGGCGCGTTCGCCCAAGCGGCGCCACAGGGCGTACGAGCGTGGTTTGATGATTTGGTCGAGTGTACCTACGAATTCGGTCGTCTCGGCTTTGAACGATGTCTTGAAAATGCCTAGGCCGTAAGCGCGGTGCTGCGGGTTGTCCAATTCGCTGGCTGGTGGTGTGCCATGGAGGTCGTAGTGCTGCACTCCGTGGGAACGGAGCCAGCGCATAACTTCCCATTGCAGTAGGTGAGCTGTGCCGTTTTTTAGCGCGTCGCGGTCACTGGCGCCGTCTTTGTATAGCCCGTTTGTGCCATGATAGACGATAAATACGGCGGCCGTCACCTGGCCAGCGTCGTACGCAAAGAATAATTGCCCTTGATGCGCGGCAGTCCACGCCACCCACAACTGCTGGTGGTAGGTGAAACTACGCACATGGAATCCGGCACGTTCGCCGGTAGCCCTGTACAAATCGTACATGGTACGCAGGTTTTCAGTGGTGGGCTCGACGGCCTGGACGGTCACACCAGCTTTTTGCGCTTGGCGGATGGCGCGGCGGGCGCGCTGACGAAAGCTGGCCAAAATATCATCTTCGGGCGGCAACAAATTGAGAATAACGGTGTTGGCGTTGGGTTGCACATCGTGCACTTTGACTAGTTCAGATGGATAGCCATCAGTTCTCAGTACGCTGGGTTCGATTTTGAAAGCAAATACGTTGACCATGCGCTGGGCAAAGTCGTGGTTGGCTTGTACTGCCAGTGTCAGATCGCCGGCCATGGTAAACCCTGGCCCCTTGGGGGCGTACCATAATTCGCCCAGCGGCGGTACACGTCGCGACAGATATGCGCAGTACACCGGCTGCACGTCTTCGTATACGCAGTAGCGAGCCTGCCAGCCATGGGCGGATTTGATGTTTATAAAGGCGCTGGTCTGGAACACATTGCTGCCGTCGGGATTGGACAGAATGAGCTCATCCCATTGAGCAATTTCATCAGCGGTGGCCAGGCGTAGCTTCACGCGTCGCTCCCGGCAGTGCGGCGTTTTGCCAACGTGCGGCCGGCGCGTTTGATCAGCGGCCACAGGTTCTCCCAGGCGCGGTAGCCGATTGGGTTGAACGGGTGATCCCATGTGCCAATGTAGTCGATGGCGTTGGGGCCAAAGCCTTCTTTGAAGTGGCTTACCCCTTCATTGAGTCGGCCATTGAAGTCGTAGATGGTGTAACCGGCGGCTTTCATGTCAGTAATAGCTCGCCATTTGAGCGTGTAATTAGCTTTGGCCAGCTGACCGTCTTCGGTCACGCCGCCATATAGTTCGTAGGCGGTGCTGCCAGCGGTAGCGAGCCATAGGAATGCCACAGGCTTGTCCTGATGGTAGGCGTAGTACAGATGCGATTGCGCACCAAGTTGCCGGTGAAGCGTGTGATAGTACGTACTGCCGTGGATGCCAAAGTTGGCGCGTTTGGCTGTCTGCGCATAAATATCAAGCATCGGCTGCAGATCGTCACCAGTGTGGCGAGTCACACTCACGCCTTCGCGCTCACTTTTGCGGATGTATTGGCGATGTTTGTGGCCCATGCGCTGTAACAGTTCGGCTTCGTCGAGCTGTAAATCGATCACATACGTGGCCGGCAGTTGAATATGATGCTTGGCTTTCACCCAGCCTGGGCCCAGCGCGGTGTGTTGCCAGGTGGGTTCGATGCGGAGGTATAAGGCTTTGTGATCTCGACACCAGCGAGCAAGTTCGGACAAAAGTTGTTGGGCAAGTGGATTTGCTGGATCTACGATGGGGCCGCGGGGGATGTAGGCGACGTATTTTCCTACTTTGGGGATGGGCCACATGAGAATCTGCGCACCAGCGACGAGCGTACCGCTGTGATCTACCAGTGCCAATCGATGAGCCGACCAATTGCTGGTGGCTTTAGTTTCGCCCCAGCCCCAGAGTTGTAATGGGTGGCTCCATGGGTGTGCGGTGGCAAAAGCGTCCCATTGGTGGCGATCGGTGATTGGCTGTAGCTGCATATGTTCATTATAAACATATCTAGTCGAATAACGGGTGCGTTGTTGTTTTTGGCACTCTTGCATTGTAAGTGCTAATTTGGCTATAGTAGAGACATCTGTAAATGACCGGAGGATCTATGAAGGTAAGCATCAAACCGTTGGGCGACCGCGTGCTGGCGGTGCGCGAAGAGGCTCAGACCAAAACTGCATCTGGCTTGTTTTTGCCAGACAACGCCAAAGAAAAATCGCTGGTAGCGAGTGTAGTTGCCGTGGGCAAGGATGTAAAAGAAGTTAAAGTGGGTGACGCTATTGTGTACCGTGAATACGCGCCGACTGAACTCAAACAAGACGGCACTGAATATCTTATTATCAAAGAAGAAGACGTATTGGCCGTGGTGGCCAAATAAGGAGTAGTATGGCCAAAAAAGTATTTTATGACGACGACGCTCGCGCCCGCGTGCTAGGCGGCGCCAAAGCATTATATGACGCAGTCAAAGTTACCATGGGCCCCAAAGGCCGCAATGTGGTGATTGGCAAAAGCTACGGCGGCCCCACTATCACGCATGACGGCGTGAGCGTGGCCAAAGCCATTGACCTACCCGAAGATGACGACGAAAAGCTGGGTTACAAAGTTGGTGCCGAACTCATCAAACAAGCCGCCAACAAAATGAACGACGTGGCTGGCGACGGCACCACTACTGTGACTGTGCTGACCTACAGCATTTTGGCCGAAGCCAATCGCCTGATTGCCGCTGGTCACAACCCCATGGAGCTGCGCAAAGGCATCGAACAAGCCGGCGCCGAGGTGATTGACCACCTAGCCAAATTGCGTGAAGACATCGGTAGCAAAAAAGAGCGCTTGGCCGAAGTCGCCACTATCAGTGCGGGCGACGCCACCATCGGCAAACTGATTGCCGACGTCATGACCAAAGTGGGCAAAGAAGGCGTGGTAACGGTCGAAGAGGGCCAAAGCCTAACGCTAGAATCAGAAGTTGTCGAAGGCTTCACTATGGATCGCGGTTTTGTGAGCGCCTACATGGCTACCGACGCCGCCCGCATGGAAGCCAGCTACAGTAAACCGGCCATTGTGATCACCGACAAAAAAATCAGCAGCGCCCAAGAATTCCTACCACTCCTCGAGAAATTAGTCCAAGCGGGCAAAAAAGATTTGGTGCTGGTAGCCGACGACGTAGAAGGCGAAGCGCTGACAGTATTGGTGCTCAACAAACTCAAAGGTGTATTCAACACCGTAGCCGTAAAAGCTCCGTCGTTTGGCGAACGCCGCAAAGAAGTGTTGGAAGATTTGGCTGTGCTTACCGGCGCTACCGTCATTAGCGACGATCAGGGTCATAGTTTTGAAACAGCCGATCTAGGCATGATTGGCACCGCTCGCAAAGTGATCGTAGACAAAGACAAAACAACGGTCATCGAAGGTGCCGGCACTGCAAGCGAAGTCAAAACTCGTATCGCCCAAATCCACGCACAAGCCAAAGCCGCCAAAAGCGAATACGACAAAGAAAATTACGAAAAACGCGCCGCAGCCCTGAGCGGCAAAGTGGCCGTCATCAAAGTCGGTGGCGCCACCGAAACCCAGATTGAAGAAGAAAAATTCCGTGTCGACGACGCTGTGGCTGCCACCAAAGCAGCGTTGGCTGAAGGAGTTGTAGCTGGTGGCGGCATTACTCCCCTCAACCTCGCCGCTCAACTCAAACCCGGTGCTTGGGCCAAAGGTCCAGACGCCGACACGCGCCTGGCTGGCTACATGTTGCTCAAAAACTCCCTGGAGCAGCCATTCCGCCAGCTTATGGAAAACGCGGGCCTCAAAGCCGAAGCCAAACTGCACGAAGTGATGAGCGCTGGCAAAAAAGGCTGGGGGTTTGATCTGGGTAGTCCCGACACCTTGGTGGATATGAAAGCTGCCGGTATCATCGACCCAGCTCGAGTTACCAAAGAAGCTATTCAAAACGCGGTATCTATCGCTGCCACGGCCATTACCATGGGCGCACTGGTGGTAGATATCCCTGAGAAAGAAGCACCAAGCGCGCCAGGCGGTATGCCCGGCGGCATGGGCATGATGTAGTCCGTTTACTCCACATTGGCAAAACTCCCGCAGATAGCGGGAGTTTTGTTTACTTGAATAATATTTGATTTTATAGTATGCTTTTTGTGCAAGTACAACAGCAGAACGAACCCGTGAGGGGGAGGACATGGAATTTAAGTTCGAGTGGCCTGAGGTCGCGGAGCTGTTGGGTGGGCTCGGTACGCCGGCTTTCCAGCAGAGCCTCGACCCCATCGCCACCGACGACCTGGTCGCGCTGGTAGTTTCCCGCTGTCTGTTGGGCGACGCGCAGGAGTACTTCGTGACCAGGGGCTGCGGCTGCCAGCAGTTTCCGGTCCGAGGTGGCGGCGCATTTAGCCGCCCTTGGCCTGCAAT
>CAYURH010000029.1:0-5451 GCA_964447105.1 uncultured Candidatus Saccharibacteria bacterium | reverse complement strand
ACGAAGTAAGCCCCGACAAGAAAAAAACAGTCAGCGAACTCAAAGCCGCAGCCAAAAAAGCCACTACCGTTTGGCTCGCAAGCGATGAAGACCGCGAAGGTGAGGCGATCGCCTGGCATCTCAGTGAGGTGCTGGGGCTCAAAGCAGCCAACACCAAACGAATTGTATTCCATGAAATCACCAAACCAGCTATCGAAGCGGCCGTCGCCAACCCCCGTACCATTGACCTCAAACTGGTCGATGCCCAGCAAGCCCGCCGCATCTTGGACCGCATAGTAGGATACGAACTCAGCCCAGTCCTCTGGAAAAAGGTGCGCACTGGCCTGAGCGCCGGCCGCGTACAGTCAGTGGCTGTACGGCTCATTGTGGAGCGCGAGCGCGAGATTGAAACTTTTGAGTCTCAGGCTAGTTTCAAAATCACCGCCATCTTCACACTCAAAGACGGCACCGAACTCACCGCTGAAGCCGCCAAAAAGTACGCCACCGAAAAAGAAGCGCACCAATTCCTGGAGCACCTAGCCGCCAGCGACTGCACCATCAAAGATGTCGTCAAAACCCCCGGCACACGTAGCCCCAGCGCGCCGTTTACCACCAGCACCCTGCAGCAAGAAGCCGCCCGCAAGCTAGGCTATAGCCCCAAACAAACCATGATGCTAGCCCAACGCTTGTATGAAGAAGGTAAGATCACGTACATGCGTACCGACTCGCTGAATCTGAGCAGTTTGGCCATTGGCGCCATCTCTGAATTGGTCAAAAAAGAATACGGCGCCGACTTCCTACAAAACCGCAAATACACTACCAAAACCGCAGGCGCTCAAGAAGCGCACGAAGCCATCCGCCCCACCCATGTCGAACACCGCACCGCTGGCGCCGACGCCCAGCAACAAAAACTATACGACCTGATCTGGAAACGCGCCATTGCCAGCCAAATGGCTGCCGCCAAAGTAGAGAAGACCACCGTTACCATCGGCCTAAGCAAATCCAAAGACGTCATGGAAGCCAAAGGCGAAGTAGTGCTGTTCCCGGGTTTCCTCAAAGTCTACGCCGAGAAAAAAGAAGCCGGCATACTACCCGACGTCGCCAAGGGCGACCCGCTCACCCTGCAAACTGCCGAAGCCGAACAAACCTATAGCCGCGCACAACCTCGCTACACCGAAGCCAGCTTGGTGCGCAAACTCGAAGAATTGGGTATCGGCCGGCCGAGTACATACGCGCCCACCATCAGCACTATTCAAACACGTGGTTACGTAGAAAAAGCCGACGTCATGGGCGGCGAGCGCCTCGTCGTGCGCTTCAAACTAGCCAAAGGTACCATTGCTCGGTCTGAAGCCAAAGAACCTATCCCCACCGACAACAACAAATTAGTACCCACCGACACTGGCAAAGTAGTGACCGATTTCTTGGTGGAACATTTCCCGGCTATCATCGACTACGATTTCACCAAAGATGTAGAGCAAGAATTCGACGACGTCGCCGACGGCAAACTAGCCTGGCAGAAAATGCTCCAGCATTTCTACGATCCCTTTCACAAAACAGTCGAAAAATCCGCCGACATCTCTCGTGCCGAAGCCATGCAAGCTCGCGAATTAGGCAAAGACCCCAAAACCGGCCGGCCCATCGCCGCCCGCTTTGGCCGCTACGGCCCCATGGTGCAGATGGGCGAAGCCGAAGACGAAGAAAAGCCTAAATTCGCCGGTATCCCTGCAGGCATCAGCATCGACAAAATCACTCTAGAGCAAGCACTTGAGCTGTTCAAATTGCCTCGCACCGTCGGCCAGACAGATGACGGCCAAGACATAGAAGCCAACAATGGTCGATTCGGTCCGTACATCAAGGTGGGGAGCCGCTATGTATCTATCAAACCACACGACCCAGCCACCATTGACCTGAAAACCGCCAAAAAACTACTCAAAGCGGATGCCGAAAAACGCGCCGCCATGACCATCCACGATTTCACCGAAGCTGGCATTCGCGTTCTCAATGGTCGATTCGGTCCGTACATCACCGATGGCAAAAAGAACGCCAAAATCCCCAAAGACACCGACCCCAAGAAGCTAACACTCAAAGACTGTCAAAAACTCCTCGCTGAAGCGCCCGCCAAAAAACCACGCACTCGCCGCATGCGCGCATAGACCCTTGCACCCAACTCCAAACTGCCCGATAATACGAATAACCACATTAATAATTTGGTCTTGTCCGGTGGTGCGGCATGATTTTACGCCTAAATCAAACCGCATTGCCGGATAAAACCGACAAACAATGTGCGAGCAGGGGGTGCGAGCACACCCGAGGAGCAGGCATGTTACCATCGCCACTCCTCGGGCTAATCCACCTCATAGACTTCGCTCCGCGCCCGTCGCCTGCATAGACTGGCGCAGCGCCCCGTGTTACCGGGAAACACGGGGCGCACCAGCGTGCGAGACAAGCCCAGCCTCCGGGCGAATCTCGCGCGTCGTCGCCACTCTCCCTCCGGCCAGGGAGAGTGGCGACACTCAATTTCAACGACCACACTGGTCGTTTTTGTTTTTATGCCACTTTTCCACACTTTTTAAAGCAAAAGCATAATATTGTATCGACACCGTCTAATTAATGCTATAATTGTATACATAATTGTTGACATAAAATTATTTATGTGTCACAATAATGATGAAATTGACACATATAACAGAGAGGTCACTAATATAACTATGGGCGTTGAAACCACTTCAACTATCGATTTGCAGCCAATCGTCAACGACGTTCTGCAAACCATCGAACGCGAGCGTGAACGCGAGATTATCGCGCGCCGTTTCGGCTTGTACGATCGCAAAGAAACACTCGAGCAAATCGGGGAGCTTTTGGGTATTACCCGCGAACGTGTACGCCAGCTCGAAAAAGCTATTATGATCCGCCTCAAAGCGGCTGTTGAAGACAATATGCCCCAGATCGCTGCGACCGAAAAGCAGCTGATTCGCCACCTACACGACCTAGGCCGTGTATCCAAAATCGACGAATTGAGCAAAATCGCCACCAGCGGCAACAGTGACCGTGACCGCGCCCACTTGGCATTTATTGCTGAACTGGCCCCTCGCCTGGCTGTCGTGGAAGAAAACGACCGCTACCACCACGCTGTCGGTATCGCTGAACAGCATGACGGCGCCAGCATCACCAAACTAGTAGACGGCATCGTAGACAGTGTCAAAAAGCATGGCCAACCACTGAGCATTGATGAGCTACATCAAAAAGTTGACTTGGATCACCCCCAGCAAGTTCGCGCTCTCGCGAGCGTAAGCAAACAGTTGTCTAACCTCAAAGACAAATGGGGTCTCAGCAAATGGCCAACCGTAAACCCCAAAAACATCCGCGACAAAATCTACGTGATCTTGCAAGAAAACGGCAAGCCTATGCACTTTAGCGACATCGCCAAAGCTATCAAAGACTCTGACTTCCGTCGCAAAGACGTGACCACCCAAGCTATTCACAACGAGCTGATCAAAGATGGTCGTTTCGTTCTGATCGGTCGCGGCATCTACGCCCTCAAAGACTGGGGCTACGACAAAGGCACTGTCGCCGACATCATCACTGACGTCCTCAAAAAAGAAGGTGGCCCATTGCACCGCGACGAAATCGTACGCCGTGTTATGAAACATCGCCAGGTCAAAGAAACCACCATTCTACTCAATCTGCAAGGCAAAGCTGCGTTCAAACGCGTAGCCAAAGCTACATACACACTGGCGGAAGCCTAAAACCACTCGTTTCGTTGCGATTACGGGGGATTTGAGCGACAATAAGGATAGGCATGGAAGCAGTGCTGTCATTTCTGTTTGGCTTACTTAGTAAGTGGTATATTTGGCTTCCCATCGCTGGGGCGCTGGGCTATTTGGCATTTCGTAATAATCGGCGAGCAAAAGTAGTGAGTGAACTCGAACATATCCTGTTAGTACTAGAGATCCCGCGCACCAACGACAAAAAAGAGTTGGCAGCCGAACAAATGTTTGCCAGTTTGCATGGTATTTTGCGATCCAAAAAAGAATTGGCAGCGCAGGGCGGACTCCAAGAACACATTAGCTTCGAAATCGCCGCTATTGGCAAACTCATTCATTTCTACGTATGGGTGCCTACACACCTACAGAACTTCGTGGAAGGTCAGATCTATGCCCAGTATCCTACGGTGCAGATTTATACCGCCGACGAAGATTATAGCCAGCGCCAAATTACGCAACCCGTAGCATACACTGCCGAACTCGGCCTCACCGACAACGAAGTGCTGCCCATCAAAACATTCCAGAGTTTCGAAGTTGACCCTCTGGCTGCTGTCACCGCCACACTTTCCAAACTCGAAGAGTCCAACGAAGAGATGTGGATCCAAGTGCTCGCCCGACCCATCTCCGACGAATGGCACAAAAAAGCAACGAGTTATTCCGAAGGCGTCAAAAAAGGCACCGGCAAAGGCGCAGCGAGCAACATGAAGCAGTTTGCCTTCACCATGATCGAAGCTCTGTCCAAACCACCCGAAGCTACCAGCAAATCTGCCGAACTTAGTGAACGCGACAAAGGCCGCGTAAGTGAAATAGAGAAAAAGAGCACCAAACTTGGCTATCAGGTGAAGATACGCATCGCTTACCTAGGCAATAGCCAACAAACTGCCAAGCTGCGCATGCAGGCCATCGTGGGTACGTTCAAACAGTTCAATAGTACCAACCTAAACGGATTCCTGCAGAAATCACCGACGTTTTCCGAAGATGGTTTGGCGCAATATCGTGCACGCTTTTTCATCGATCGCGGCTACATATTGAACATCGAAGAACTGGCTTCGGTCTACCACTTGCCACACACCAGCGTGGAAACACCAAGTATCGTATGGGCCAATAGTAAAACCGCCGAGCCACCAGCTAAACTGCCCATCATCACTGGTGCCGAATCCGACAAAGACATCAGCGCCTTTGGCTTGACCAACTTCCGAGGCATTACCCAACAGTTTGGGTTGTACCGCAGCGATCGTGGGCGCCACGTATATATCATCGGCCAAACGGGTTCAGGTAAATCTGGTTTGTTGGAACTGTTTGCACTGAGCGATGTGTTCCACGACCAAGGCTACGCTATTATCGACCCTCACGGCGACTTTGCTATCAACAACCTGCGATTCATACCGCCCAGCCGCATCAAAGACGTGGTGTACTTCAACCCATCAGATACGGCATTCCCAATTGGCTTCAACCCACTCGAAGTGGTGGACCAAAATATGAAAAGCAACACCAGCTCCGAAGTAGTAGGTGTAATGAAGCGTATGTTCGGTGAAACCAGCTGGGGCCCGCGCCTGGAATACATCTTACGCTACACCATCTTGGCGTTGCTCGACACACCCAACACGACACTGCTCGATATCGCACCCATGCCGACCGAAAAGAAATTCCGCAAACGAATCCTCGACACTGGCCCGGACTCCGTGGTACTTAAGTTTTTTAATTTTTA
>CAYURH010000028.1:0-5512 GCA_964447105.1 uncultured Candidatus Saccharibacteria bacterium | reverse complement strand
TGTGGGTTCAAGTCCCACCTCGCCCACCAAAGAAATAGCAACGGTCTTTAGATCGTTGCTATTTCTTTGGATGTTGAGTGGGGCTTGAATCGAAGGTCGAGTGCGCCAGTGGCGCACGAGTACTCAAAGCTTGGCCGCGTTGTTCCAGCTTGCTGGAACCAGCGCATGAGGAGAAGTCCCACCTCGCCCACCAAACAAAAAAGACAACCCCGGCGGTGTCTTTTTTGTTTGCACGGGATGGAGAGGTAAATGAAAGCTCTATGTGTATCAGATTTGTAACGCGCGAATGCCGAATTACTGTTCCCCAATGATGTCGTATCAAGTATAGTTAGGGTAACTTACGACTATGACACAAAAACATTCAAAGGCCATTGCGGCGCACACGCAACGACTAGCGCAGAGCACCAAAGTACGTTTCATTGGTGCCGGCATCGTTAATACTCTGGTTGACTTTAGCGTATTTAATATTTTGGTGTTTTTCGGCCTCGATATAGTGCTGGCCACTATTATTTCTACAAGTGTAGCTATGGCTGGCAGCTTTTTGCTTAACAAACGAGGCGTATTTCGCAATGCCGACCCTGCACCCAAACAAGTGGTGCTTTTTTTGCTCGTAACGCTGAGCGGTCAATGGATAGTGCAAACAATTGTTATGGTGCAGGTCCTACACTTTTTACAAGGGGAATTTGCTGCTCAGAATCATCCGTTATTTGTGTGGATCTTGCAGAATGTTGCCAAGGCTGCCGGAATCGTCATAAGCGCTGCCTGGAATTATATTGGATACAGTCGACTAGTATTTAAAGGTAAAAAGGCATGAAAATCGACGTCAGTATTGTCATACCTGCTTATAACGAGCAAAAAATTATCGCCACTACGCTGCAGCGTTTGGCCGATTTTGTCGTAAAGTACCGCCAACGGTTAGGGGTGTGTGAAGTAATCGTCTCGGTGGCTGGGAACGATCGTACGGCCGAGATTGCCCAGCAGTATAGCGATCTGTTTGAAGGTGGTTTGCATATTGTTACGCTGCCCCGCCCCGGCAAAGGTCGGCAGGTACAAGCGGGAATGTTGCAGGCGCGTGGAGCGGTGCGCCTGTTTATGGATGCCGATTTGGCCACGCCGTTGCGCCACATGCTGCCTTTGGTGGATCAGCTGCAAAGCGGCCAGACAGATGTAGTGATTGGCGTGCGCAATCTTACCAAAATCCATACTGGTATACGCGCTATGTTGTCGGTGGCGAGTAATTTGCTGATTCGTAGTGTGCTGTTTCCGGGTATTCGCGACACGCAATGTGGCTTCAAAGGCTTTACCGCCGAAGCAACGCATCGTATATTTACACACCTCACCGTTATGCGGTGGGGATTTGATTTAGAAATGCTGCAGCTCGCCAAAGAAGCCCGCTACAGAGTCGCCCAGATCGACATAACCGACTGGCGTGAAGCACGTAAACAAGATTTGCGCGGCGACCGTGTGAGTGCGGCGGCCATGACTACCCTACGCGATCTTGTGGTGGTTCGCACGAGTGCTTGGATGCGCTCGCTGGCCCGCCATTGGGTGTGGTGGGTGTGTGCTGGCATGGCTGTGTTTTTTGGGTTGAGCATATGGATCGGCCTACAGCAAAGCGTATGGTTTGACGAAGCATACTCTATCACACTCATTCAGCAACCGATCGACGGCCTACTGGCTTTAACGAATGTTGATGCCCACCCACCTTTGTACTACCTACTTCTTAAAGGATGGGCTGCATTATTTGGTGATGGCGAACTAGCTCTGCGTAGTTTTAGCGCGTTGTGCGGCGCGTTGGCGGCAGGTAGTGGCGTATGGTTGGTCCGGCGTTTATTTGGGGTGCGGGCGGCACTTATGTCGCTGCTTTTGGTCGTCTTGGCGCCGTTTTTGTTGCGCTACGGCTTTGAGATACGTATGTATGCTTTGGCGAGTTTGATTAGCATTGTTGCGACGCACGCTTTGGTGAGCGGGGTGCGAGCCCAGACTCACCGGGCTTGGTATTGGGCCGCCTATGCGGCGCTGGTGGCGCTGGGTATGTTTACGCTGTATTACACGGCGTTTGTGTGGATCGCTCATGTGGTGTGGCTCCTTGCAACCCATCGAAGCCGCGAGCCTAAAAAGTCACTTTTCAAACAACCTTGGCTAGCAGCGTATGTGGGGAGCGTGGCTCTATTCGCTCCGTATGTGCCTACGTTTTATGATCAGTTTACGCATTCGGCGCTGAGCGGCGTGGCCCAGGCGGTAACATTTAAGCAGATAGTGAGCGTGATATCGCTGATGTTTAGTTATTTGGTGGAATGGCAACTCGATCCCTGGTCATCGCTTGTAGTGGTGGCTGTCATTGGCTGTATTGTTGCCCTGATTGTGCAGGCGTGGCGTGTTGCCCGTCAGCAAACGCGTAGTTACTTGGGGCTGCTGCTAGCGATTTGGTTGGTGCCGCTTCTTGTGCTCTTGGTGTTGACATTGCCACCACTAAAGCCGATGTTTTTGGAGCGCTATCTGAGCCATACTGTGCTTGCAGGGTATCTGCTTGTAGGTGCGAGTTTAGCGGTAGTATGGCAGGCCAAAAAAACTTGGCAGAGCGTCCTTATGGGCATGTTCTTAGTCGGAACACTCATCGGTGGCGTGTGTACGCTCGGCGCTCAAGGTAATTTTACGTTTGAGCGCGTGATGCGGCCGCATGCCCGTGATGTCGCCCGGTCCATAGGTGACTGTGATCAAGTGACAATCATCGCCAACGACCCGCTGCTCTACTTTGAGCTTAAGTACTATCTGCCCAACTGCGATTTACGTTTCTTTAACAATGATCAGTCTATTGGTACACGGGGTGGCTACGCTATTTTGCACGATAGCGACAAAGAATTGTATAGCGGGCAATCTATTAGCACGTCGCCTATAGTTTACTATGTTACTACCGGAGATGTTGACTACCATTTGTCGTCTGCATTTGCGCCAACAACGATGCAGCAATTCGAAAAGTTTCGGCTTATTCGTTACGAATGATAACCGCACGGCGATCCAAGACATATGACAAACCCCATTGGTAACCGCGCGCCCAATGTTGTTTAAACTGCGATGGGCGCGCGGCTCGCCACGCGAAAATTCGCATGGTAATGGCGTAGGCGACTACAGCATACAAGCCCCCCAAAAGCGCGTCCACCACATAGTGTTCACCCAAATACACCACGCCTACCCACATAGAAAGCGGATATAGCCACGCCCACCACACCCTACGCCAGCCAAATAATTTGCCCAAAAATAGCACAGTCAGTACCGGATATGCCGAATGCAATGATGGTACCGCCGCTACCAAGTTAGGTGAAAACTGCGCATAAATTTGCGGAAAACCTGTAATGCCCATAGCCTGCCAAATGTTACCGGAGATATGCTGGATAGTCGGGATATAGTGTAAGTCTGACGCCATCCACGGCGGTGCCGCCGGAAATGCAATATAGGTTATAAATCCGGCAAACGACAAGCCTACCAGTGCACACACGTATTTCCAATACAGACTGTCTTTAAGCTTCCAAATAGTTAGCGCCAAAATAACCGGCACTAAAAAATGAATGATGTACAAAAAATAAAAATAAAAATCATACCACTGCACCGACCCATGCCAAAGCCATTGCTGTAAAGTCTGGGTGGGCAGTACGCCAAACAGAGCCTTGTCGGCCTGAATCATTTCGGTAAAGTGCACGTATTTATTGAGGTCGTCGGCAATGCCTCGAAAGGCATCATAGGCGAGGAGCAAGCCTAAAAGTGGTGCAAAGCGAACAATAAACGCGCGGGCCTGCCCCATCACGACAAACAGACCCAAAAAAATAATAAATAACGTATCAGGCGTCCAAAAACTACGTTTCGTCGTAAACAACCATATAACAGCAGTAATAGTAGCGGCTCGTAGCCAAAACAGCCTAGGGTTGTTGCTGAGCAGTGCTCGTGTAGATGAGAGCCAGGCTCGCCATTTTGGATGCATTAAACTATTATATCACTCTGTTCCTGAGCTGTAGCTGGGCTGCTACTGCCCGCGCGAGGGTACTTGCCTGCGGCGCACAATAAGGATTATCGAAAATACCGCGTTGGCCGCCGCCCATGCTGCAATCCACAGCGTAGAAAGAATTGTATAATTTTCAACCGCCAGAATCGCCAGGCTGAAACGCAGCGTATTTGTGATGTACAGAGATAGAGTTTCCGAATACGGTTTGTTCCATGATTTTCGCACTGTTGGCACAAACGCAAGCAGGTCGGCAATCACGACCAGTACGATCGACAAGACCGGCTGATTAGCGATGAGCCAAAACCCAATGGCGACCAAAGACAAAATGGCCGTGATCGTGTCTGATGTGGTAATGTCTTTGTTGCCTCGTTTCAGACTGAGCACTACCACGCCTATACACAACAGTCCAGCAGCGACAGTGACCCAGATTGCTGGGCCGGCGCCGCCCGCAATCTGCAGTGCCACAATCAGCACTGTCAGCAACCCCCAGAGGCCCCAGCTATATACATGCGGGTGTGTTTTACCCCGCAAAATATCTCGGTAATACGGGATATAAGCCAAAAAAGTCAATGTGGTGGCAACAATGCTGAGTAGTTGTTTCATTGCCGCTATTATACTATGATCTATTCTTTTTTTAGATACGATCGTGTAGTCTATCGCGACCGTGGCGGCTGGATTGCCGCCTGTACGATCTGAGCCTTCGGGCTCACGGGGCATTGCCCCATCGCCGCTAGCACGTTGCACCACCTGCCGGGCCAACTGGCCCACCGCCGCAACAATGCAATCCACAGTCAGTGCACCCCGGTGCAGGGGGAGGTGGCGACGATCATGTCGTCCACCTCCCACTCTCTATCCATAGATGTGTATCTGTGCTGATGAGTCCCAAAGGACGAAATAGAGCTACTTACTCACCAAACTTGTGGTCAGCGCCTGAAATAACTGCGACTGATGTTGCGTGGCGTACACCGCAGCTCTGGCAGCTACACTTCCCCGCCAGATCATCATGGGCTCTTCCCAGGGGGTACTGCTCACCTCACCTTCAGAAGCCACCACCAGTTGCTGCTGATGAAATGCCACTATAGTGCCGGAGTATGTAATGCTAAATTTATGGAGTGCTTCCACCATGTTGGTAAGCTGCATACTAAACAGGATGGTTTTGGGGTAGTAGACGCTCTGAAATATTTTTTGTAATTGCGCCAGGGTAACGAGCAGGATGGTTTTGGGTTGTTCCAATAATTCTGGCCACATACTTTTGAGCAAATCAGCTGCGTCGCGTGTGATGAGGGTGATCTTATCGGGGAATGCTCGCAGTAATTGTTCATACACAATAGCTGTCTCGCTGTTACGGCCCGCGTCGCCAATGAACAGCAAGCCGTCGGCCCAGGCTGCGGCTGCTTTGAGCTGTGGCACACTGTCTTTCATAATTCCGCCACTGGCGTTGGTGGGCACAAATACGCAATCGAGCGCCAGCGGGTCGATAGCCTTTTTGAGGGCATCGGGCAACACCACGCGGCA
>CAYURH010000027.1:0-8010 GCA_964447105.1 uncultured Candidatus Saccharibacteria bacterium | reverse complement strand
GAACCCACACGTCCAATGGACACCAGATTTTGAGTCTAGCGCGTCTGCCATTCCGCCACTCGCCCAAAGTGAACAGACGTATTATACCATCTGTTATGCCGCTAATCTACCTGCCAAGCATGTTTTGTCTTGCCAACCCAAAACTATATACTAGTCAACAGGTGAACGACGATCCGCACGCCAAACCAGCTTTACAGCAGGACACTACTCCGACACAACACACCCCGGAGCAGCTAGCTTCGATTGCCCGCGCGCAGGCCAGTGCGGCGTACCAGTCCAACCCGCCACATCAGAAAGAAAGCGATAATCCATATCAACGTACGCATGTCGAAAATTTTGACTGGCGCAATTATCATTCAGCGTGGCAGCAATATTATCAACAGTATTACCATCGTTACTACTCACAGCAAGCGGCAGCACAGCAGCAACGACAGCAGCCAGACATCGAGGCCAGTAAAGAACAGGCTCCGCCGTCGCAAGACGAGCAGTCGTCTCGTGTAGGGCAATTCCGGGCTGATTTGCGTGCTCAGGTGTCCAGCAGGGCACGCAAGTTTCGCCACAGTCATCATTTCATACCCATCCTGAGTGCGTTGGTGGTGGGCGCGCTTTTCCTATTCCTGCAATTCAACAGCATCATGGTGGCCAGCATCAGCGCGTATGTGAGCCCGGGGCAGTTTAGCGAAGAAAGTGCTGCCGCCATTGACCCAGCGGCTGCAGTGACCGTGAGCCAGGAATCACGCCTGATTATTCCCAAAATCAATGTGGATGTGCCGGTGGACTACAATGTTACCACGCTCGACGAACGTCAAATCCTCACTGGCCTGCGCGATTCCGCCGTGCACTACAATCTACCCGGCGCCGACGCCGTACCCGGGCAGCTAGGCAACGCCGTAATTTTGGGGCACTCTGGCAACGACGTGTTCAGCCGAGGACAATACAAATTTGTGTTTTTGCTACTCGACAAACTAGTAGCAGGCGACACATTTTACCTACACTACCAGGGCAAACGCTATGTGTATAAGATAACAGAAGTAAAAATCATCAACCCCAACCAAGTAAGCGAACTTCAAATCGGCACCAGCAAAGCCGTGGCTACACTTGTAACATGCACGCCTCCAGGCACATCACTGCAACGCCGGCTGGTGTTTGGGGAACAAATCAGCCCCGACCCCAACGGGGCAGCACCAGCCAAGCCCGACGAGGCTTCTGTAAACGCTACGATTCCAGGCACATCACCAACAATCCTGGATCAGATTTGGGATTTCTTCTTCTAAGTTTAATTCTTCACAATTGTCGAAGCTTGAAGACTGCGCATACCGGCACCATCGCCGATGCTAAAAATTACCTTGCCATCTTGGCTTAGAGCAACGCCGAAGCCCGGAGCCACGGTCGTAATCACAGCATCATTTTGGCCGTCAAACTCAAAAACACGCAGACGGCTATCGACGTCGGTCACCATATGAAAATTATCCAACCACCGCGGCGGTGTAGTGGAAGTAAGCACGGCAGGTAGGCTAGAATGATACACTTTGGCTATCTCTATATCGAATGTCGCCATGGCGTTCCCAGCCCCGATATTCACCATGCGACCATTAGGACTAAAAGTGAGCCATCGCGGGACTTGGCTAAACACCAAATCATCAAACACAATAGCGTTCGTATTGGCAGACGACGGATCCACGAGCACTTGCAACTGGCCGTCTTGTGCGCCTATCGCCAAATAGTTATGGCCCGAATACGTGCCGTAGGCGGTTATTATTTTCTTTTCGAGCTCAACAGTGCGTATGATCTGTTCTTCTTTACCTCGCAACAGGCCTACAACTTGGCGCTTAGTAGGGTCAGTGGCCATTGCGCGCTCAGCCACAAACACCACCGTGTCATTTGCGCCGACGCTAAATTCTTTTACGCCGGTTACTAAAGCGGCCGAAGCATTGCCGCCAGACACGTCAAGTCGCCGGACCACGTCGTCGGTCAATGCATACACTACGCCATCAGCGTTTGTGGCAAAATGAGCCTCAGTAATCTTTAGACGAAACTGCTGACTAACATTTACCGCCACATCTGCGCCGGATTTGCCGCGATCGATCCTGATAAAATCGCTGACACCATCATGCTTTTGTTGCAACAAAATATAGTGCGAATTGGCGTCCCATTCCACAATACTCAGTTCGCCCAGGCCGCCCGCCGCCGTAGTAGCTAACTGCGTCTGGGGGATAGTAAACGAACTAAAAAGCGGCTTCTTAGAGTCCGACAAGTCCACGAGTGTAAATGTTGGCGAAGCCGCAGCTTCTTGAATAATCATCCGTGTGCGATCCGGGGAAGGTACGGCCGCCACAACCGAACCAAACTGCTTTAGGGGCTGAGTACTTAAGCTGACCGGCATCAAACGAACATAGTCCAGTTTGAGAAGTTGGCCAGGCTGCATCATAATCATCTTTGTCCATTTCGAGTAACCATCGCGCGTTAGTTCAATCGTGTGCCACCCGGCGCTGAGACTTATTTGGCCAGGTGTCGTAAAAGATTGCGTTTGCGAGTCCACGCGCACTTGTGCGCCGCCCGGCGTGGATGTAAGTTGCAATAAACCGCCCTGTTTAAATGTCAGGTCGCTTTGGTTAAACCTATAGCCCATCGCATAAAATATAGCTACTGCTGTAAGCACTACTGTAGCGAGTGCTGTTATGCCGTAGCCAAAAAAACGCAGTGCCAATTGGACGCGCTTCGAAGAGAAATCGATGCGTGAGTTCATATATATTGTTATATCACAGACTGGCCTCCAAAAGGGGCTTGCGTGATAACGCTCATACTTTTACTATAATAGCTAGACATTACGCGCAGGGTACGAACGGGGAGTATGACAAAAAGCACTACTATCACGATCAACGGTCGATTATACGACGCAATCACGGGCATGCCACTGCCCAATATGACACAGCAGACTGTGGCACCTGTTCGTGCGACGCAAACCGCGCCCGTACACCCTCAGCAAGCGCAACCGGTGCGTACGTTTAGCGACATCGGTCCGGCACGACAGCAAGCGGCACCCGTACATGCCGCTCCGGCCGCCCACCAGCCCGTACATCCTGCCACTACACATACTCATCACGTCAACCGTACCCCTGCCCAAGCCGTACACCAGCGCACGCAAAAATCTGAGACGTTATATCGTAAAGCACTAAAGAAACCAGCAGTGGAACAGCGCCAGCCAGCCGCCACTCAAGAACGTAACCCCTTGATCAACCATTTTCATCGTGCCGTCGTAGAGCCTACACCACCCACACCGCCACAATCGCCAGCCGATGACGATCTGCCGCAAGCTACCAAAATGCATCCTATGGTAGCCAAAGTGCTGCAGCAGCAAGCCGAAGCGCATCGCCCCGAATTGTCGAGCAAAGAACTAAAAGAACAGCTCATTCGTGAACGCTTGGCGCAAGTAGGCGAGACTCATACCAAAAAAGCCAATTTTTGGGCCCGCCAGCCTCGACTCGCTACCGTACTCGCGAGCACATTGTCACTACTCATCCTGGGGGGTTACCTAACGTTTATCAACCTGCCCAACATTTCTATGAAAGTAGCGGCCACTCGCGCCGGTATCAACGCGTCGTTTCCCAATTACAAACCAGACGGTTACAACCTAAACGGACCTATTACATATTCGCCAGGGCAGGTGAGCGTCAGCTACAAATCAAACACCAACGACAATAATTTCAAACTCACCCAAAAAGCATCCAACTGGGACAGCCAAGCAGTGCTCGACAATTACGTGAGCAAACAAACCAGCAATTACCTGACGTTCCAAGACCATGGCCTCACCATCTACACCTTCGACAACAAAGCCGCTTGGGCCAACGGTGGCATGCTCTACACCGTGGACGGCACGGCCAACCTGAGCTCCGACCAAATCCTGCGCCTTGCCACAAGCATGTAGCAACTTGCACCAACCTCTGTTATCTGACATACTGGACCTCATATGAAACCAGCTCGTACTCGCTTTGCGCCCAGCCCAACTGGGGCACTCCATTGCGGCGTGATACGCACCGCACTCTTTGCCTGGCTCATCGCCAAACAATCCAATGGCCAATTTTTGCTGCGCATCGAAGACACCGACCAAAAGCGCGAAGTAGAAGGCGGATTACAAAACATCAAAGAGACCATGCGCTGGCTAGGCCTGGATTGGGACGAGGGCCCGGATGTAGGCGGACCCTATGCGCCCTACATTCAATCTGAGCGGCTGGATGTTTACAAAAAATACGCCCAGGAACTGGTCGATAAAGGTTTGGCATACGCCGACCCCTATTCACCCGACGAATTACAGGCGTTGCGCGACAAAGCTGTCGCCGAAAAGCGTCCATTCTTATATCGTGATCATCGACCCGAAAACCCTCCCACCTGGGACGGCAGCCAAGCACTGCGTATCAGGCTCGAACCCAAAACCTGGAGCTGGGACGACGGCGTGATGGGCACTATGAGCTTAGGCCCTGAGATGATTGATGATTTTATCATCATCAAAGCCGACGGGTTTCCTACGTACAATTTCTGCCACATTATCGACGACCACCTGATGAACATTACACACGTCACGCGTAGTCAAGAATTTATCAGTTCGGTACCTAAATTTTTGGCCACCCACGAAGTGTTGGGGTGGGAATCACCGATCAACCTGATCCTCCCCCAGGTGATGGACGAAACCGGCAAGCGCAAACTTAGCAAACGCCATGGCGCCAAACCCGTGCTGGAATACCGTGACCAAGGCTTTTTGCCCGAAGCGCTGCTCAATTTTATGGCCACCATCGGCTGGAATGACGGCACTGAGCAAGAAATCTACACGGTAGATGAGCTCATTAGCACATTCAGCATCAACCGCATCCAACGGAGTGGAGGTGTCTTCGACGAAAAACGACTCATTTGGCTCAACGGCGCGCACATCCGCCGCCTGAGTCTGGACGAATTATATGATCGGTGCGATGCGTTCTGGCCAGCCAGCGCCGGCACATTTGACGATGCATACAAAAAACAAGTGCTCAGCCTCGTGCAAGAACGACTCAAATTCCTGGCTGAATTGCCTGAGTTGACCGAATTTTTCTTTAGCGAACCCGACCAAAAAGCAGTCAGCGCACTGCTCACCAGCAACAAACAACTCTCCAAAATCGACGACGCAGAGATCCAGCGCATGCTCACCACTACTCGTGATGCACTGCAGGAATCTGATTTCACCGAAGATGATTTGAACAAAAGGCTCAACGACCTGCTCGTTCAGCTCGATACAAAACCGGGTATTTTGTTTAGCCTGATCCGTATCGTTACTACTGGTGCACCATTTTCGCCTGGGTTGTTCGATACACTGCGAGTTCTGGGCAAAGAAAAAACGCTCAGCCGGATCCAAAAAGCACTATAGTACGATAAATTCTTCATTTCCCCGACGGCGCGCACAGCGCCGTCGGGGTGGGTAGGACACTACGCATGACAGCCGACGGGGAGTCGGCGAACGCGCTGGCCGGTCAGCTGCTCAGCGGTCAGGTAGTCGATGACCATGTCCTTGATGAACACAGCCATCGCGCCACCGCAGTCGCAGTTGGCGCCGATAGCCTGGGCGTTGAATTCGAAGTAGCCGACATCGATGTACTGCTTGCACTGGCCACACCAGGTGTGACCGTTTGCCACCCGCAGCCGCTCCAGGCAGTCGGCGAAGGCTGCCTCGCCCATGACGGCGTACAGCCCAGGCACGTACTGCTGATAGTCGGTCCAGGCAGGGGCGTCACAGGTATCGGCCCTGTTGTGCCCCTGGGTCAGCACGTCGCGTGCGATACCCCTGGCAATCGCCTCGGGGTCTTCGCCTTGCGCGGCGTCGAAGGCGTCTTTGGCTCGTAGAGCCAAAATGGTCAACGGCTTCTCCATACCTCCTCCAATCGAGGTCCGTACGACAACCATACCATATTTCTACAAAAATGTCACGGCAACCCCTCAAACTGCTTACGCTCTGTTATAATCGGCTCATGACACTGGGCAAAACTAGTCGATGGGCGCGTTTTGTAAGCTGGACACAGCGACACGCGCGACCGACGACCGTCGTAACAATTGGTCTCATTATCATCTCGGCTGGCGGCGTGGCCACAGCTTATTTTTATCCAGCACCAGCCGGCCCAGTGGCCAAGACTTCTCAGCAAAAAGCCGCCGAAGAAGCAGCCAAAAAATGGTATTCGCCACTCACTGGTGTAGAAGTGCCAGACGAAGCCACTACCAAGCGCCAGGTTACCGCCATTATGATCGAAAACAGCACTTATGCCCGCCCGCAGTCGGGCATCAAACCCGCAGGCGTCGTATTTGAAGCTATTGCCGAAGGCGGTATCACACGACTACTTACACTCCATCAAGAAGACCGCCCGCAGCTCATAGGCCCAGTGCGCAGCATCCGCCCGTATTATGTGGATTGGCTCGCACCGTTCGACGCTGCGGTGGCACACGTGGGCGGCAGCTACAATGCGCTGCAAACAGTCCGCAATGGTCAGTTCAAAGATATTGACCAATTTTTCAACGGCAAATACTATTGGCGCGCCGACGACCGTCCGGCGCCACACAATGTGTATACCAGCTTTGACAAATTAGATGCGCTCAACACCAGCAAAGGTTTCACCAGCAGCTCCTTCGCATCCTGGCCACGTAAAACCGACAGCCCTACACCCACGCCAAACGCCACCAAAATCGACATCACCATATCATCCAAAGATTTCAACGTACACTACGACTACGACCCCGCAAGCAACAGCTACGTGCGGAGCGAAGGCGGCGCCGCGCACAAAGACCGAGAAGCTGGGCAAGTGTCGCCCAAAGTTGTGGTAGCCATCCATGTACCGACACAATTAGGTTTCGAGGACGGGTACCGAGAACAGATGACCACGACGGGCATGGGCGTAGCCTACATTTTCCAAGACGGACAAGTCATTGAGGCAATGTGGGGCAAAGCAAGCCAAAAAGGCCAAATCCGTTTCTACGACACACTTGGCCGACCGATCGCACTCAACGCCGGTCAGACATGGATCAGTGTGGTCGCACCCGACCGAAAGGTGACATGGCAGTAAAGATCCATGAATTTTATCGGCGCTATCACGAATCAACAGCCCTAAAATTATGCGGCTTGCAGCTGGTCAGCGCTGGCACGGCCGCAGCGGTAGGGTATGGGCTATCGTGGCTGCACGTTGGGCCCACGGCTACACTGGCTGGTATGACAGGCAGTTTTTTGGCGCTCAACCTCGCCAGCATACCGCTCATCATGCGCGCTACGAGCGGCCCATTGCGCACCGTGTCTCAGGCTATCGCCCATGTATCACGCGACCCAGTAGTCACACCACCACCCGACATCAGCAAATCTGCCTACGAACGATCCGGCCTACGCGACTTGGTACAAACAGTATACGAACTCGCCGCAGCAGCACCCAAAGATACATCTGCAGATGACACCCCAGGCGAAGCGTTTCGCGCTATCGTGCAGCATCTGCCTGCTGGGGTGATCGTACTCGGTGTCGACGGTTCATGCATGTACGCCAATGCGGCAGCGCCGGTATGGGCATCGCCGGATAACCCGCATGAATTGCACCTAATTTTTGACCAAAACGACGACCTAAAACGCTGGCTGGCTGAATGCCGCCAGACCAAAGTGCGCGATACCCACCTATGGCTACGAGTGGCCGACCGTTTGCCAGGTGAAGCCGATCGGCGCATCTTCGACGTAGTCGGGTATTATCAGAAAAACGACGCTAGCGGCATCGAAGCCATACTCGTCGCATTTGACCGCACCGCCATCTACGCCGCCGACCAAGAAGACATGGATTTCATTGCCCTGGACGCCCATGAGCTGCGCGGACCGATCACTGTGATCCGCTGCTACATAGATGTATTTCAGCAAGCACTCGACGGTGCACTCAACGACGATCACCGCATGCCACAAGACCGTCTAGAGGTAGCATTCGAACGGCTACGGAACTACGTCAATAAAAATTTGGAAGTAACGCGCCAACA
>CAYURH010000026.1:0-8115 GCA_964447105.1 uncultured Candidatus Saccharibacteria bacterium | reverse complement strand
GAGCGCTTCCATGGCATGGAAGAGGTGATCGGTTCGAATCCGATATGCTCCACCAGAAATTATTTACAATTTGGGGATGTAGCTCAGTTGGTAGAGCGCGGCATTCGCATTGCCGAGGCCAGGAGTTCGACTCTCCTCATCTCCACCAGGACTTACGTATAGTTTTTGGTCTTTTCGTCGTCAGCTAGCTTGTTTACAAAATCCGTTACCTTTAGGATTTCTGTTTTTGGCACGACCAAAAGCACGTCTTTGGTGTTTACCACCACCATGCCGGACAGCCCAACGGTGGCAAGTAGTTTTTTCTTTTCTTCATTGACCACCAACACATCACGAGAATCCATTGTTTTGACCGTACCAATTTCTAGATTGTCAGATTCTTTTTTAGTCAGCGCTTCTTTAAGCGCATAGAGCGTGCCGGGGTCGGACCAACCCATGTCGCAGCGCACTACTATGGCGTCGTCGCTATGGAGGTTTTCAGGGATGACGTGGTCGTGGTGAATCTGAGGTATCTTGGGGTAGATGTCATTCAGGACTTTGGCTTCACGCACGGTGCCGATGGCTTCGCTAATTTTCATCAGGCTGCTGTAGACTTTTGGCGCGAATGTTTTGAACAAGCTCAGGGCGTGGTCGACGTCGTACACCATATACCCTGGGTTCCAATCCCATTCGCCAGAAGCGAACATATCTTCGCAGGCGGTGAATTCGGGTTTGTATTTAAACCCCACAAATTCGTAGCTGCCGCTTCGATCTTTGGGGCCAAAGTGTATCCAGCCCAGGTTGTTGTTGGGAAAGCGTGGCTTTTCGGATATTAGTACGACTTTTTGTGGGTTTTTGGTACAAATTTTGTCGGCAGTTTTTAGACTTTTAATAAACGCTCGCTCGTTATTCATGAGGTGGTCAGCCCATAGCAGGGCGACGGGACCGCTATATCCCAATTTCTTGAGGTGAATGAGATTCAGGCCTACGGCGGGCCCGAGGTCGCGTTTTTCGGGTTCTTCGATGATATTGGTGAGCGGTAGCTCCGGCACCTGATCGGTTATATATTTGCGGTAGGCTTTGGTGGTGCTAATGATGATGTTTTCGATGCCAAACGTTGGCGCAACCCGCTCAATTGCTAGCTGAAACGTTGATTTGCCGCCAAACATTTTGATGAATTGTTTTGGAAACGCGCGTCGCGAAAGTGGCCACAGGCGCGTGCCACTACCCCCACAAAATATAATTATTTTCATAACCATGATTGTAGCATGGTGGAGTGAGTGCGCCGGCTTGCTATACTGGGAAGTAATATGTTTAAGAAAATGCTCAACACCGCGTTTCGCCCCTTGGTGACATCCATTCTGGAAGCCAAAGCCAGAAAGCTCATCAAAACATACAACCCCAAAATAGTCGCCGTGGTGGGAAGCGTGGGCAAAACAAGCACCAAGCTCGCCATCGCCACTGTGCTCGGTGAGCGCTACAAAGTGTTGGCACATTATGGCAGCTACAACGTACCGGTAGCGGTGCCCATGGCTATGTTCGATATGCAGATCCCGCTGGATATCCGCAACCCGTTGTCGTGGATGAGAATTATTAGTGAAATGGACAAAATCATCTACAGCGGAAAATATCCATACAATGTGTTGGTGCTCGAACTTGGTACCGACCACCCGGGTGAGATTGATTATTTTCGCCGATATCTGTCGCCCGATATTGCCGTGGTGACCGCTGTGTCGCCAGAGCACATGGAAGGTTTTGGCAATATAGAAGAAGTGGCCAAAGAAGAACTAATGATCGCGCACTATGCCAAACTTACACTCATTAACCGCGATGACGTGAGTGCGGATTTCACCAAATTTGTGCCCGACAACACCAATCTAGATACGTATGGCACGAGCGGCGTAGCCGAATATCGATTTATCACCGAAAACGCAGTACCCGGCGGTGGTTTCAGCGGCACATTTGTGTCGCCCGAACTAGGCACGCAAAAAATGTCGCTCAATGTCGTGGGCGAACACAACATCCGTACTGTAGTAGCAGCTGGCGCAGTCGCCGCCAAAATGGGCATGAACGCTGCCGAAGTCACTGCCGGTATGCAGGCGGTGCGACCAGTGTTGGGGCGCATGAATACCTTGCGCGGCCTCGAAGACAGCACCATTATCGACGACACCTACAACTCCAGCCCGCTGGCGGCTGTGGCGGCCCTACAGACGCTCTATACATTTCCGTCAGAGCAGCGCATTGCCATATTGGGTTCTATGAACGAACTGGGTAATTATTCGAAGCAGGCGCATGAAGAAGTGGGCAAAGCGTGCGACCCGGCGCTGCTCAGTTGGGTGATTACCGTGGGTGATGAAGCGGCTAAATATCTGGCCCCGGTAGCCAAAGTACGTGGCTGTCAGGTCGAAAGTTTTCGTAGCCCTTACGAAGCGGGCGCATTTGTACATAAGATTTTGCAACCACACGCTACTATTTTGGCCAAAGGTTCGCAAAATGGCGTGTTTGCCGAAGAAACAGTCAAGATGTTGCTCCACGCCGAAGAATCCGCCAGTGATGTGCTGGTACGCCAAAGTCCTGACTGGATGGCGATCAAAGAGAAACAGTTTGGCAGGTATCTCTAGCTACTGACTAGTAGTGAGTAGGCGCGTACTTTGCGCTCGCTCGAGTTGTTGGAGTGTTCAAGACGCTTTGGATCGATAAACATTACTGCATCGCCATCTTCGCCTGGAGCGAAGTTCATTCGTGCGGGCGTTACCAGAAAGACAAGCCGGAGCTGCCATACGTTGGCGTGATCAAGGAAACCCGGCTCTTCAACTGCAATAATTTTATACTCAAAATCACCGGTCATACCAACCTCTTCTTTGAGCTCACGAGCTAGCGCGTTTTGTATACTTTCTTCGTGATCCATGCCGCCGCCCGGTAAGTCCCACCAATCGCGCCCTGACTCTTTCACGACTAATACACTACCGTCTGGATCGCGGATAAGGGCTTTTATTGAAATACGAAATAGATAATCCGCTTTGCGAACTATGTGGGTATGCTCTACGACACCGTGGGCGTTTTTGCGTGACATGTCATTATGATTATAACCTAAACAGATTTGATACGACCCCTAACCTCTGTTATACTTATCGCCAAGATGCATAGTCGCGTTGGTTTTGGTCTGCAGATTCTCCTCCTCCCCTAGGGGAGCTACTTTTCGTATCGCAGCAAAACACGTCAAACCTGAGGAGTTATTATGAAACGCTACAATCCGCAAGAGATCGAGCCCAAGTGGCAAGCCTACTGGGACGAACACCAAACATATCGCGCTGACCTAACCAGCGACAAACCCAAATATATCGCTATGAGTATGTTCAACTACCCCAGTGGGGCGGGTATTCACATTGGGCACGCTATGAACTACACCATCAGTGATGTCATGGCACGGTTTAAACGCCAGCAAGGGTATGAGAGCTATCATCCGGTAGGGTGGGACGCATTTGGCTTGCCGGCTGAAAACTACGCCATCAAAGCTGGTGTATCACCGCAACAATCCATGGCCACCATCATCCCTAATTATCACAAACAGTACAAAGCCATGGGCTGGAGCAACGACTGGTCCAAAGAAATCGCCACCCACGAACCGCAGTACTACAAATGGACGCAGTGGATATTTAGCGAAATGTTCCGCGCCGGTCTAGCCTACCAAGACAGCCGCATGCAGTGGTGGTGCGACAAATGCCAAACGCTGTTGGCCAACGAACAAGTGATCGATGGCAAATGTTGGCGCCACGATGCAACTGACGACCCAATTGTGCAGCAGCGCGAAGTCAAGCAGTGGTTTTTCAAAATCACCGACTACGCCGATGAATTATTGGAAGCTACCAACTCGCTGGACTGGACCCCCAGCGTGAAGCGGGCGCAACGCAACTGGATTGGTCGCTCAGAGGGCGCAATTGTATCGTTCAAACTAGACGGCCCGGGCGTTGCCGACGAAACGCTGGATGTGTTTACGACTGCGCATGACACTATTTACGGCGTCACATTTATGGTAATCGCCCCCGAGCACACGCTGGTTACGCGCATGATCGAACTGGCCGAAAACGGGCAAGACATCGATGATTACGTGCAAGCGACGCGCCGCAAAACCGATCTGGAGCGCGAAACCGAAAAAGACAAAACAGGTGTGCCAATCGAAGGCCTATTTGCTATCAATCCAGCTACAGGGCAAAAAATCCCGGTGTGGGTGGCCGATTACGTGCTGATGGGCTACGGCACTGGTGCCATTATGGCCGTGCCGGCGCACGACGAACGGGATAATCAGTTTGCCAAAAAGTATCGGCTGCCCATAGTACCGGTGGCATATCGCGATTTTGGTGATGCGCACCCCGGCGAAACGCGAGTTGAGGGCGTGGCTGTCGTTGGTTACGACAAAGCGACCCAAAAATATCTGGGCTTGCGCAATGCTAACGGCACTGTGTGGCTCGTAGGTGGCGGCAAAAACGCCGACGAGTCATACGAACAATGCGCTGCACGCGAATTGCGGGAAGAAACTGGCTACGAGGCAGTGCGGATGATCCGCATGGATTCTGTGTACTCACACTATTACAATGAGAAAAAAGACAGTTACCGCCGCAGTTTTGCAGAAAATTTCTTGGCAATCATCGATTCGTCGCAGCGGCAAGATCATAGCCGCGAGGCCCACGAAGATTTCGAGCCTGAATGGTTTGATTTTGACACGCTCCGCCAGGAGATTACTCGGACTGGGGGCGGTGTGGAGCATTGGCTGCATGATCTAGATGCTGCCAAAGCATTAGTAGACAACGAACTGGCCGAACCTGACGGCTTCATAAGCTACAGCGATGAGATCAAAGCTGACAAAAAACATTTTGCCCTCGCCAATTCCGGTCAGTTCGATGGTATGGATTATGAATCTGGTCGCCCGGCGATCTTGGACATGCTCGTGCAAAAAGGCGCCGCTCATGCCAAAGTTAATTACAAAATGCGCGATTGGAGTGTGAGTCGTCAGCGCTATTGGGGTGCTCCAATTCCTATTGTGTATTGCCCCGAGCACGGTGCGGTGCTGGTGCCGGATAGCGATTTGCCAGTAATCCTACCTGAACTGCAAGATTTTCAACCTAGCGGCGATGGCCGCAGCGCCCTGGCTCGCGCCGGCGAATGGCTCAAAGTCCCGTGCCCCACGTGCGGCAAAATGGGCGAGCGCGAAACAGACACGCTCGACACATATATCTGTAGTAGTTGGTACATGCTGCGCTATTTCAGCCCGCACGATACCAATCATGCATTCGAACCCGACGTCGCGAACAAATGGATGCCTATTGATTTTTACAACGGCGCCGATCACGCCACCGCTCACATGATCTATGCTCGGTTTGTCACGCGCTTTTTCCACAAACAAGGCTTGCTTGCCAACCCCGAACCATTCAAAACGTTCCTGTTCAACGGCAAAGTCACGGCGCAAGACGGCAAAATGTTTAGCAAAAGCAAAGGCAACGGCGTCGATCCGCTGGAAATCATCGACAGCGGCTACGGCGCCGATGCTCTGCGTACCTACCTGATGTTCGCTGCACCGCTTGAGCTGTGGGCGCGATGGGACCCGCAGGGTGTGCCTGGTACATTTCGTTTCTTGTCACGGCTGTGGACGCTGACACAAGAGTTTTTGGCGGATCAAACGCCGCAAGCTCAAGCCGTCAATCCATCCATCAACAAATCAATTCATCGGGCCATTCGCAAAGCCACTGCCGACATCGAGGCACGGCGCTACAACACTGCTATCGCTGCGCTTATGCAGTGTGTCAATGAGCTCTACAAAGTGAAAGCAAGCGATGGCTGGGGCGACAAACCCAGTTGGCAACACGCGCTGGAATGTCTGGCGCAATTGGTCGCTCCGTTCGCACCGCACATTGCCGAAGAGCTGTGGCGCGATTTGGGCCACGAAGATTCGGTACATGTTGGTCATTGGCCTGTGCTCGATAAAAAAGCACTCAGCAGCGACACTGTCACCATAGCCGTGCAGGTCAACGGCAAAGTCCGCGCCACCATTACCGTAGCCACAGATGCGAGCCAACAAACTGTCGAACAGGCGGCACTAGCCGAAGAGCGCGTCAAACAGTACGTGCCGGGTACACCCAAAAAAGTGGTTCATGTACCGGGCAAATTGGTGAATATCGTCGTATAAATTCTTTCGTATGCACGGGCGCGGGGGTTGCCCCACGCCCGTGCAGTCGGCGTTATACCCCGCCGTGATCGCCCAGTGGCGTCACCAGCTCGCCGAACACTCCCCGCGACCACATCAGGCTCACCAGCGTGAGGGGCGGCGGGAAGGGGTTGGAGCAGGCACGACGTGACAAGATGTCGAAATCGTCGGGTGTGCCCTCCAGGATCGCCGGTGCTACCGCCCACCCGCCCGTACTGGTGAAGAAGCAGCTGAGAGCGGTCAGCGTATCCGGCCGGTCCAGCCGTGGTATGTCTCCGTAGAGGTGTCCGATCAGGATCGGGCACACGGCGGCGTCAGCATCACCCGAGCACAGCGTGTAGAACGGGTGCACTACCCCGTCCACGTTGATCAGCCCGGTGACGGTGGGGGGTGTGAGTGAAGTGTGTAGTCGTCGCCGCACTAGCGTAGCGAGCGCGTGATTGATCACGAGCTGCGACAACTTGTCCCGAGTGTCAGTTGCTACGGGTACAAGCTGGACGTAGCGCACTGTGAACATGGGGAAACCTCCATTGCATCCAAGTGATCCGCTATATAATACAATTTCTGCTATGATGCGTCAATGTCCTGTCTTGCCAACACGCGGTATAATAGAAATATGTTCGGAATCGTATCCATCATTTTCGGCGCCATAGAATTATTAGTAGGTTTGAGGTTTATATTCCGTATACTTGGCGCCAATCCACAGACGTTTTTTGTAGCCTGGACGTACGACATTAGCAGCCCGTTGGTTGCACCATTTGCAGGTATTTTTGGCCAGCCAGCATTGCCCACCGGCGGTGCGGTGGTGCAAGGTGTGTTCGAACTGTCCACGCTTGTGGCGCTGGTAGTGTATGCTGCGATCGCCGGCATATTAATACGGCTGAGCTACGGGCGGTAATACTTTTGCTTGAAGTAGGGCTGCTTTTCGGATATAATAAATCCTAAGTTATATCAGATAAAACAAAGGAGACTTGCTTCATATGGCCGGAGGTCAGCCCCCCAAAAGGCAATCAACAAGTCGTAAGACTGCTATGCGTCGCTCGAGCCACGTTGTTAAACTGGCACGTGCTGTCAACGCACGCTTGTCGCGTGCTGGTTCTAAAATTAAAGCCTACACCACTCGTCGTGAGAGTGGCAAAAAGCTTTCTAAGTAATATTTAAGCTAACTTTAACAAACTTCAACGTATGGCATCGAATCGTCACTTGGGTCGTATCATTGCATTACAAACGCTCTATGAGTTTGAGTTCCGTCAAGACAGCGCCGACGCATCGGCCGATCTGGGCGAAATACTCGAACGCAATCTAGAGCGATATCAAGATACGATCGACGATAAATCGTTTGTCGAGCAACTGGTGCACGGTGTGCACGGGAAGCGCGACGAACTTGATGTCATATTGCAACCAATCGCTCCCGAATGGCCACTCGACCAAATTGCGCGCATCGACCGCACCATCCTGCGCATGTCGCTGTACGAGCTGACCGAACTGACTGATAAAGTACCGCCCAAGGTGTCGATCAACGAGGCGGTGGAGCTAGCCAAAGCATTTGGCTCTGATAATTCGTCGAAGTTTGTCAACGGCGTGCTCGGTACGGCCTACCGCACGCTGATAGAAGGTAAGACCGATGCAGGTACCCAAGTTTGAGAGATTCCGTAAATATTTTGAGCGCCGTAAACCGGCCATTCAAGAAGTAGTACGGGAACAAACCGCAGGCGGAGTCGTAATCCGCCGCAATCAGAAATCCAACGAACTCGAAGTGTTGCTCACCCAAGACGCCAAAGATCGCTGGACTATTCCTAAAGGCCACATAGAAGAAGGCGAAACTGCCAAAGAAACCGCCGAGCGCGAAGTGCGCGAAGAAACAGGTCTGCAAGAGATGGAGGTGATGAACTGGATGGGAAAAAGAAAATTGCGCTATCGCGGCTAAACCAGCCAGGTGA
>CAYURH010000025.1:0-11911 GCA_964447105.1 uncultured Candidatus Saccharibacteria bacterium | reverse complement strand
CTCGAAGACCCAGTAGAGTACAAAATGTCAGGGGTAAACCAGATTCAAGTTAACCCTGACGTCGGTTTGACGTTTGCAGCTGGCCTGCGTTCGATTCTCCGCCAAGACCCCAATGTGGTGATGGTGGGTGAGATCCGCGACAAAGAAACAGCTGATCTGGCCGTACAAGCTGCGCTGACCGGGCACCTAGTTTTCAGTACGCTGCACACCAACTCCGCAGCCGGTATCTTGCCTCGCTTGCTCGATATGGGCATAGAACCGTTCCTGATTGCCAGTACGGTGAATACTATTATTGGCCAACGTCTAGTGCGTCGTGTGTCGGAAGATCGCGATACGTATAAGTCGACAGAGCTGGAGACGCAGAGCATCCGCGAGACGATCGGCACCATTCTACCGGCGGCACAGGCTGATATGGCTAAAGTTTCCGAAGATCTGGGCTACAAGGACTTGCCGCTAGCCAACCAAAAAGCTTATACTTTGGTCAGAGGCAAAGACACGCCGCAAACCCCAGGTGGCTATAAAGGACGCATGGGTCTATATGAGGTAATGGATGTTACTGAAGAAATCCAGAACCTTATTGTCAGACGAGCAACCAGCTCTGAGATTCAGAAAGCGGCGATTGCCCAGGGCATGGTGACCATGCGCCAAGATGGCTATCTGAAGTCGCTTACTGGGCTGACTACGCTTGAAGAAGCCAACCGCGTGGCAGCAAACATGGCCTAAAAGAAGGGTGGAAATGGCAGCAACACAATTACGCATCGAGATTCTGCTAGAAGAGGTGATCAAAAAACGCGCCTCTGACTTGCATTTGCAAGTATCTATGCCGCCGATGCTGCGTATCGACGGCCACCTAACACCGATCCCTGGCTACGATACACTGACCGAAGAAAATGTAGAGAGCTTGGTGTTTGCCATCTTGGACGATGAGCAAAAGCAGATATTATTGAAAGACAAAGAATTTGATTTCAGTTTCGCTTTTGGTGACCTGGGGCGCTTCCGCGTAAACTCATTTCACGAACGTGGCAACTTGGCTGCGGCGCTGCGTCTGATCCCTAACGAGATCAAAAGCGTGGCCGAACTGGGCCTGCCACCAGTAGTAAATAGTTTTGCTAATTATCCGCGCGGCTTGGTGCTTATTACTGGACCAACTGGTTCGGGCAAATCTACCACGCTGGCAGCGCTGATTGATCAAATCAACAGTGAGAAGCCGCAGCACATCATTACCATTGAAGACCCGATTGAGTTTACGCACAAATCTAAACGCTCGCTCATCGTGCAACGCGAAGTCCACTATGACACCTATAGCTTTAGCGCGGCGTTGCGTTCAAGCTTGCGTCAGGACCCAGATGTTGTGTTGATTGGCGAGATGCGCGACCTCGAAACTATTAGTGCTGCGATCACCATTGCCGAAACAGGCCACTTGGTGTTTGCCACGCTGCACACCAACAGTGCTGCGCAGTCGATCGACCGCATGATCGACGTATTCCCTCCGAACCAGCAACCACAGATCCGTTCGCAGCTGGCCAACATGTTGCAGGCTATTTGTTCGCAGCGGCTAATCCCGGCTATCGGTGGTGGCCGTATTGCGGCTTCCGAAATTTTGATTGCCACTGCAGCGGTGCGAAACATTATCCGCGAAGGCAAGAGCCACCAGCTGGATGCAGTCATCCAAACTGGCGCCGACACTGGTATGCAGTCTATGGACCGCACGCTTGTCGCCATGGTGCAAGCCGGGACTATTAGCTACGACGAAGCGCGCAACTATGCGGTGGATTTGAATGAATTTGAGCGCATGGCGCGGGGTTAGCAGAGGCAGTTCATGCTGACATTTGATTATACGGCCCGCGACACCACAACCAATAAGGTGATCCATTCTACGGTGCAGGCCGAATCAGAACGAGCTGCAGCCAAATTGTTGATGGCGCAGGGAATCGTGCCGCTCCAGATTGTAGAGCAGAGCAAAAAAGGTAATTTCCTCACCAAACTGACCAATCGAGTGAGCACCAAAGACCGCATTGTCTTCACTCGTCAGATGGCTACGCTTATCAATGCTGGTTTGCCGCTCGCGCAAAGCCTACGCACCCTGGCTGATCAGACCGAGAACAAGCGTTTGGTAGCTATCATTAACGATATCCTTGCAAGCGTCGAAGGCGGTAGCTCTCTGTCCGAATCGTTTTCTAAGCACCGCGAAGTGTTCAATGACGTATACATTGCGCTCATCGCCGCCGGTGAGGTGTCGGGTACGCTAGACGAAGCTCTGGAACGCATCGCCAGCCAGCAAGAGAAAGACTCTGAACTTATCAGCAAAGTTCGTGGCGCAATGATTTATCCGGCAATTGTGCTGGTGGTGATTGTTGGTGTGATTGCGTTTATGTTGTTTACGATTGTGCCGCAGATTCAGCGCCTATATCACGACCTGCATCGCGAACTGCCGTTCCTGACGGGGATAATGGTGGGGGCGTCGAGCTTTGCCCTGCAGTATTGGTGGTTGGTGATCCTGGTACTGGTCGCCGCAGCGTATTTCTTGCGTCGGTATTTTGAAACCGAAGACGGGCGCCGCTTATATGACACTGTCAAAATCAGCATGCCATTATTCGGTAGTCTGTTTCGCAAACTGTATATGGCGCGCTTTACTCGCACTGGTCAAACACTTATGTCCACCGGTGTGCCTATGCTAGAAATGCTTCGCATTTCTGCTCGCGCTGTCAACAACATGCCTGTCGCCGAAGCGATCATGCGTGCCGCCGACAAAGTAAAAGGAGGTAAGGCTCTGTCTTTGGCACTACGCAACGAATCCGCCATATTGTCACTAGTGCCCCAGATGATCGCCATTGGCGAGCAGTCGGGAGGTATCGACAAAATGATGGGCAAAGCTGCTACATATTACGAAAACGAACTTGATACAGCTGTTCGTTCCATCTCTACCGCCATCGAACCGATCCTTATGGTGGTGCTGGCAGTGATAGCTGGCCTGATGGTAGGCGCGATTCTGTTGCCGGTGTATGGACTCATCGGTAACCTGCCTGGTTCGTAAAAGTATTTGCAACTGGGCTGTAGGGGTATATAATCATAAGCAATATAAGGTTAACCGCTTATAAAAGAAGGGTGGAAAAAAGTACTATGAACAGGCAATCTAATGCAAAGGGCTTCACAATCATCGAGGTTGTGTTGGTACTTGCAATTGCTGGTCTGATCTTCTTGGTAGTGTTCTTGGCTTTGCCAGCACTCCAACGTTCTCAGCGCGACACACAACGCAAGCAAGATTTGGGTAAATTCTCGAGTCAGCTTACCGCTTACCAATCTAACAACCAAGGTTTGCTGCCCGGTCAAACTGCTGGCAACCCAGCTTCGACGACAGCTGCCTGGAACACGTTTGTCGGCAATTACTTGACCAACGGTGGACAGACATTCTCTGACCCACAAAGTTCTACATATTCCGTAACATACCAGACGACGCAGACCAACACTTCAGGTCTGACATCGGGCAACATTTGGACCTACATTGGCTACAAATGTGACTCGTCGCAAGCTTCAGGTGTGAGCGCCAACACGGGTGTACGTAACTACGCACTGCTTATTTTCCAAGAGCAGGGTGGTTACTACTGCCAGAGTAACTAGAGCTCGTTACGACGACAAAGAACTCCCGGTTATACGGGAGTTCTTTTTTTGGCATAAGCCTGATAGGATTAGGCTATGGTTTTGACAATCGTGTTTTTGGCCGCGGTGGGTGCGGCTATGGGTAGTTTTGTGGGTGCGCTCGTGTGGCGGCTGCACGGCCATCGTGATTTTGTGCGCGATCGCTCTGAGTGCGAACATTGTCATCACAAACTAGGGCCACTCGATCTTGTGCCAATTGCTAGCTGGCTAGCGCTGAGTGGTAAATGCCGCTATTGCGGGCACAAAATCGGCTGGCAGGCATTGGCGGTAGAGGTGGGTATGGCGGTGCTGTTCGTGCTGTCGTACCTGTGCTGGCCACATGGCTTAGAATCATCGTTGGAGCTGTCGCTATTTGTGTTGTGGCTGCTGCAGCTTGTGGTACTCGGGGCGTTGCTTATCTATGATCTACGGTGGATGTTGCTGCCCGACAAATTGGTCATTGTACTGGTGGGCTTAGCGCTGCTCGAACTGGCTTTGCGATTGGCAACGCAGCCATTTGGCGATGTTGTAGCTAGTGCTGGCCTGGGGCTTATCCCAATCACCGGTGTGTATGGGGTGTTGTACCTCGTCTCGCGCGGTGCGTGGGTAGGTTTAGGCGATGTTAAGCTAGGTGTATATATGGGGTTGGTTTTAGGGTGGCAGAAAGCGCTGCTCGTGTTGATGCTAGCGAACGTGATAGGGTTTATTATATTGGTGCCTGGATTACTGAGTGGCAAAGTCGACCGTAAAAGTCATGTGCCATTTGGGCCATTTCTGATTGTCGCATTTGTAATTGCTAGTTTGTGGGGCGATATGATCGTCAATTGGTTCATGAGCTCGGCGTTATTTCTGACCTAGAGCATCGTGCTTATGCTATAATCCAATCAAATGGGACGTGCAGTTGAGGGTGGGTTCACTATTATTGAGATCAGTTTGTTCTTGGCGATTACCGCTCTGTTATTTACGATTGCGGTCATTGGCACAGGCTCTACAATCCGCACAGTGCGCTTCCTTGATAGCGGTCGCTCACTCGAAGCGTATGTGCAAAAACAATATAGCGAAATTGTGAGCGGCGTCAACCCACACGGCCTCAACGAAACGTGCAGTGGGGGAGTAGTGAGCTCTGGGTCGCAAAATGCTGGTACGAGCGACTGCCTACTTATGGGCAAGCTCCTTCTATTCCAGGCTGGCAGCAGTACGGTAAATACGTATTATATTGTCGGCACCGAACCGAGCAACGTCAGTCTGGCTGAACCGGATGAACAGTTGGTTATGGACTACGCACCCAAAGCAATACCAGCCAACGATGTGACAACATTCGACATCCCGTGGCTCGCTAGTATGAGCGGCTTCAAACGTCTGAGCGACAACCAGGCTACTAACGCACTGGCACTTATTCGTAGTCCTAAATCAACAAATATTTTGACATATACATATAAAGAACCGAGCGGCGTGCCTACCATCGCACTGTCCAGTATTGTTAGTTCGTCGGCTAATCGCAACAAATCAGTCAACTTTTGCTTCAAAAACGCCGATGGCCAGGGAGCAGCGGCCCGCCTAGCCATATCTCCTACGGCTACCCAAAACGCTGTGCAGGTTGTGTTTGATGCTGCGGCGACGGAGTGCAATGGTGTCTAATCAGAGGGGCGACACACTAGTAGAAGTGCTCGTGGCTATAGTGGTGCTTGGTATGGTGATTGTCGGCGCGATCACTATTATGACTCGGGGACTCGCTGCAGGGCAGCAGGCACTCGAGCATTCACAGGTGCGACAGTCCGTCGCCAGCCAGATTCAGATGCTGCAGATCCTGCGTGATCAGTATGCGGCCAATCCGGCCAGCGTGAACGGCTCGGTGTGGGCTTCGATTGTGAGCACGTCCAACGAACAGCCTATAGATTACACCAACGATTGCACGGTCACGTCAGCCAAATCGGCATCAGCTTTCTACCTGCAAAATACTGGTACACAAATTCAGCAAACTCTTTTTGACCCCACACTCAAACCGGTTGCCGCGGCACAGCCCGGCCAGGGACTGTGGATCGAAACTATTCGCTCGCACGAAGATCCGTCATCGCCAAGTAACAGCATCCGCCCAGGCTACATTGATTTTGTGGTGCGCGCTTGTTGGCAAGGGGTGGGATCGGCAGTGCAAGAGCAAACAGTAACGGGAACGAGGCTATATGATCCGTCGCGACCGTAGTGCCCAGGGCTTTACGCTTATTGAACTCCTGCTTTCATTGGCGTTTCTGGCTTTTGTGTTGTTGTTTATCGTAATTGCTATTGTTCAGGTTATGCGCACATACAACAAAGGCTTGGCAGTAAAAGAAATCAACCAAACGGCTCGCGTCACACTTGATGACATGGCTCGTGTGGCGGGGAGTAGTGATATTAATGCCATCAATGTCAACGCGCTCACCAACGGCAGGCTTTGCTTTGGCAGCGTGAGTTACGTATGGAATATCGAAGATGCTACCACCAACAAATTTGCTGGCGCCACACCCACCCCTGTGACATTTGTCCGTGTTGACGACACCGGAGGTACGCTATGCACGCCCAGTGGCGGCGTGTATCCCAACGTTAGTAGTAGCCAATCAACATCGCTCATCGACGGTTCAATCTGGGTGGAGAAGATCAATTTGACTAAAACATTGGCCAATTCGCTGGTTGATTTAGACCTCCAGTTCGCCACTACCGACGACCATAGCAACCCATCGCTTATCTATACGCCTAGCTCGCCGCAAGTAGCTACTTGTAAGGGTGGCAACCAGGGCGAATTCTGCGCAGTGGCGCGCTTCACTACAACTGTAGCAACGGGAGGAAACTAGATGAATGTTCATCACAATCGACAGGCTGGGTTTGTATCGCTGTTTAGTGTCATATTTTTCATGCTGTTGATTACCGTTCTGACAGTAAGTTTCCTGCGGCTTATGATATTAGAACAGCAACAGTCGCTCGATAACGACCTGAGCGATAGCGCCAAAGCATCGGCGCAGTCTGGGCTAGAAGATGGCAAGCGGGCGATATTGAAATACCAAGGCTTGGCTGGTGGTGATCCGCTTAAAGCTCAGCTCGCTACCGCACTGAACTCCACGGCGTGCGATGCAATCACGGGTTCAGCGCCTATCACGAGCGCGCTGGGCATCAATGCTACTGGCAATGCCGTAGGCAATGCGCAGCTCAACCAGTACTATACGTGTCTCAACGTCCAACTCAATACATCCGATTATTTAGGGCAAGAGCCGGCCGGGCAGAGTGATTTTATACCTCTCCACGCCGGACCGAGTGATGTGTTTGATCAGATCAAGATATCATGGCACCTGCTGAGCAGCACTGTGGGTACAGATGGCGACGGTCAGCCCGGTGGTTTGGCGCCCAGCACCACGCTATTGCCACTCATTAACCCCACCGTTCCGAGCAACAGCTGGACTCAGCAGCGCTATCCAGCCTACCTGCGAGTTCAGCTCTATGGATATCCAAGCGGTTCATTCGACCGCAGTGGTTTGACACAGCGTAGTCGTACGGTGTTTTTGGTGCCATCAACGTCAGGGCCAGCGGTCGTCGATCTAGGTACGGCTGACGGTACGCCCGGTGTGTTTGATAGTGCCAAGGCGGCACCTACACCGGCTGTATGCAGCCCCGCATTTACAAATTATGGTAGTTACGACTGCAACGCCACACTGTCATTGCCGGCTGGTTTGCCAAGCCCGGGCAATACCTACTTTTTGCGCGTTACCCCCATCTACGGCCAAACCCATTTCCGCGTGCAGCTCTATCATAGTTCACCAGGTAACGTCATTAACTTCAACGAAGTCCAGCCCGTCATCGACGCCACTGGACGCGCCAACGATGTGTATCGCCGTCTGCAGGCGCGCGTCCGCCTGGATACTGTAGGTCAAGTGCCAGAATATGTCGTAGAGTCGGCTGACACGATTTGTAAAAACGAAGAAATCACATCCGACCCAGCATTCTACAGAGCCAATAGCTGCCCCTAGATCTCGTCGTTCTTGATATTTTTGTGAAACCGCTTGTGTACTTCGCGCAAATGCGGGTCGGTAACGTGTGTATAAATCTGAGTCGTTGATATATTGCTATGACCCAGTAGGGTCTGGACGCTGCGCAAATCAGCACCGTTCATTAGCAAATCAGTGGCAAATGAATGGCGGAGCGTATGCGGCGACACCTGTTTGGTGATGCCTGCGAGTTTGGCGTAGCGACTCACCATGCGCTGAACGCTCCGTGGTGTGAGCCGTTTGAAATCACCGCTACGATCAGTGACTTCGTGCCCGCCATAGCGGATGAAGAGGGGAGTTATAGCGTCGGTGCGAGCGTTGAGATAGGTTTGTATCAGCTCAGCTGCACCATCGTCTACAAATACCAATCGGTCTTTTTGGCCTTTGCCTCGCACCATAAACTCACGGCGTTTTAGGTTTACATGGTCGCGATCGAGCTTGGTTAGCTCTGATACGCGCAACCCGCTGGAGTAGAGTAGGGCAATGATAGCCCGATCTCGAAGTCCGATCTGACTGTCGGTCGGTATCTGTGCAAATAGCTGCTGCAGTTCGTCGTCTTTAAGAAAGCTGACTTGTTTGCGAGTGACTTTGGGGAGTTCAACCTTGTCTGCCGCGAGGGTGGGGATACTACGTTTGGAGCAAAATTTTAGAAAACTACGCAAGGCAATCAGGTGATAGGTTTGCGTCAATTTGGATAGCTCTTGGCCGCGGTCGTCTTTGTAGCGGGCGAGCCACAGGCGCCATTTGCGCAGCATCTCGGCATCGAATTTTTCTACTTCTATATCGTCGATAAACTCGATGAGCCGCATAAGATAGAGGTGGTAATTCTCGGCGGTTTTTTGTGATCGGTTTTGTTCAACTTCTAGGTATTCCAGGAAATCGATAGTCAGTTCTGATAAGTAATGCCCCATACAGCAATTGTAACAATCCTGAAACATAAGTACAGAGTAAGCGTTGAATAAAAAATATGTTCGGAATTGACTAGTGTACAATAAGTGCATGTCTATTATTGAAGCTGTCGTACTCGGTGCCGTGCAGGGTTTGACCGAATTCATACCCGTGTCGAGTTCTGGGCACTTGGTGCTAGCTGAGCACTTCATGGGTATGCAGCCGTCACTTGTTTTCGATGGGTTGGTAAACTTAGGGACGTTTGTGGCACTGCTGATTTATTTCCGCACACGCATTTGGGATATCATACTGCGTATATTTACCAAGCATGATTTTCGCCTGGCGCGCAATGTGCTGCTGGCGGCATTGCCGATAGGCACCATTGGCTTTTTGTTTGGTGATTTCTTCGAACAAGCGGCTATCCAAAACGCCATTACGGTGACAATTATGTTAGCAGTGTTCGGTGTGATCATGATTGTGCTCGAAAAACTACCTAAAATGTCGACACAAAAAAACGGGGAGGAGCTCAGCCCCAAACGATCCCTGCTGATCGGCGTTGCGCAAATTCTATCCCTCATACCCGGCACTTCGCGTTCCGCCAGCACAATGATTGCCGGGCGATTAGTCGGGTTAGATTATGCCAAAGCTGCCGAATTTAGCTTTTTGCTATCTATCCCGGTCCTGGCGGGTGTGATCCTGAAAGTGATGATGAGCTCAGCTGGCCAAGATTTTATCAGCCAAAATTTTGCAGCGTGGATTGCCAGTAATGTTGCGGCCTTCGTATTCGGCCTGTTCGCTGTTGGGTTCATGTTGCGATACCTGGCCAAAGGTAATTTCAAAGTATTCGGCTACTACCGATTGGGCTTGGCTGTGGTGCTGAGCTTAGTATTACTGTTCGGCGTTTAGCCAAGGCGTGGTACCATGGTCGAAAGGAGTTGAGGTTATGTCAAAAGAAGATTCATTACACCCCGCATTACAAAAGGTAAGGTTTGAGCGCACACTGTGTATTATCAAACCCGATGGCGTGCAGCGTGGTTTGATTGGTGAGATTATTAGTCGTTTTGAAAAAGCAGGGCTCAAGATTGTAGCCATGAAGATGGCGGTGCCTGACAAAAAGCGAGCTGAATTACACTATTCAATTAGCGATGAGGCCCTCCTTTTACGTATTGGTAACAACACAATCAAAGGCTTCGAGGTGGTTGAAGGCTTAACCGTCAAAGAAGCATTCGGCACCGATGACCCCCGTGAATTGGGCAAGGATCTGGTGCGTGCACTCGTTAAATTTATTTGTTCTGGACCAGTCGTATTTTTAGTTGTAGAAGGTGTACAAGCCATTGCTATGGTACGCAAATTGATTGGCAACACTATGCCAGTTAATGCCGATGTAGGCACAATACGTGGCGACTACTCGATCGATAGTTCGTTGATCGCCAATGTTCAGGGCAGGGCAATCCACAATTTGCTGCACGCCAGTGGAAATATTCAAGAGGCGGAACACGAGATCAAATTGTGGTTTGGTGATGAAAAAATCCATGACTACAAGTTGAGCGACGAGGCTACCATGTTCTCCAGTTTCTACTAATAGAGCAACTCGACGCTAGAGGCCGTCCAGAGTATACTTACACCAGATGCTCCGGTAGCTCAGCGGACAGAGCACCTCCGTCCTAAGGAGGGTGTCGCTGGTTCGATTCCAGCCCGGAGTACCAGGCGTTACAACTGAGTGGAACAAACTATGCACGCAGAATTTGAAGGTCAGCAAGAACACGAAACTGTCATCTTTACCTTTCGGCGCCATCCCGTCGCGCTGCGTAAAGGGTTTTATAGTTTACTCATCCCGTTTTTGGTTCTTTCGATCCCGGTACTTATTTGGCCTGAGAATCTTAATTATTTGTGGGTAGCATTTGGTGGCCTCGGACTCGGGTTATTGTTGTTTTTCTACCATTGGATTGGCTGGTATTTCAGCGTATTTATCGTCACGCAGCTACGGCTACGACAGATCACGCAAAAAGGGCTATTCAATCGTAGTGTTATTGACCTTGGTATCAATAAGATACAAAACATTAGTTACAACGTTCCTGGTTTTACTGCCGCCACCCTGGGCTATGGTACTATTGTGGTACAGACATATGTGGGTGATTTGATTCTCGATAGGATCCATCATCCTAGCAGGATTTACAACGAACTGTCAGAAGTAATAGCCAAAGGCGCTCCACAGGGTATGGTGTTGGAACATGAAGAAGCTACTCCATAAAGTACTCAAAAAATCAGCTCCGCTGCCAGAAACTGGCGGCCGGATTACTAATGAAACAGTAGCCGAACACCGCGAACGTATCTTGGCGGGCGGCCGTAAGTTCAAATACCCCATGCAGTACACCAAGCATCGACTACTGGTTATTAGTATGACCATTGTGTTTTTTGCCGCAGTTAGTTTTTTCGGGTTTGCAGGCTGGCAACTATACAAAGCGCAGAGTATCGATAAATTCATGTACCGCCTTACTCAGATCGTACCCGTACCAGTGGCTCGAGTAGATGGTGAATTTGTGCGCTATAGTGACTATCTGCGTGAAGTCAGCAGTGCCGTGCATTATTTGAGTACCAAAGAAGCGATCAATTTCAGTTCAGACGACGGCAAACGCCAACTCCAATATCAAGAACGCTTAGCCCTCGACAAAGCCATCGAAAACGCTTTTGTTGCTAAGTTAGCACACGATCAGAATATCACCGTGTCACAAAAAGAAGTTGATGATTTTGTAAATAAAATCATCTCCAACAACCAACTTGGTGTCAGCGAAGACGCCTACCGCCAAGTCATACGTGACTACTACGACTGGTCTTTTGACGAGTATAAGGATTCGCTACAAAAACAACTCTTGCGTCAGAAAGTATTGGCCAAACTCGATACCGACGCTGCGGCCAAGATCAAAGCCATACAGCAACAGATCGCGCAAGGTGCTGATTTTGCGGCCATGGCCACCCAGCAGTCTGAGGATCTCCAGACCAAAGGGTTGGGAGGTGACATGGGCTTTGTGACGATCGGCTCGACCGATCCAAGCGGTATTATCCAAGCAGCCGAAAAACTGCAACCGGGCCAAGTCTCTGATGTGATCGCCGGTACCGATGGTTTGTATCTGGCGCGCCTGATTGAGCGCCAAGGCAACAACCTGCACATTGCCAAAATATTTGTGAACTATACATTCCTCAGCAACAAGATTGCTCAGCTGCGACAAGCCAGTAAAGTGCAAGAGTTTATCAACGTACCACCCATCGCCACGCAATAAACTGTTGCGAATAGGGGTGGAAATTGGTAAAATGTGCTAGTCTACATGGGCTCGTAGTGAAGTTGGCCTATCACGCCTCCCTGTCACGGAGGAGATCGC
>CAYURH010000024.1:0-12005 GCA_964447105.1 uncultured Candidatus Saccharibacteria bacterium | reverse complement strand
CGGTAATCATGTTTTTGATGTAGTCGGCGTGACCAGGCATGTCGACGTGCGCGTAGTGGCGCTTTTCGCTCTCGTATTCAACGTGAGCGGTCGAGATGGTAATACCACGCGCCTTTTCTTCTGGTGCTTTGTCGATTTCGTCGTAAGCAAAAGGCTTGTTTACGTCAGTTGGAAGTTTTTTTGCCAGTACCGAGGTAATGGCGGCAGTCAAAGTAGTTTTACCGTGGTCGACGTGACCCATAGTACCTACGTTGACGTGTGGCTTGCTTCGGTCAAAAGTACCTGCCATGTAAGCTGAATCTCCTTGATTTATTATAATTTCGCATGAGCTAGCAAAGCCACCTCATTAGCGGTATATGGCTGATTATACAGATTATTTATGGGGGTGTAAAGAGATAATACCACTCATCATAGCGGGCGGGCATGAGTGGCCCCGCCACGCTATGATCTTGAGCCCTAGCTTGCCAGTAATGCCGTCATGAACACCTCTGGATCGAGGTCGATTTCGAGCGACGTGATCTGGGCTTGGTTGTCCACCGTCACCACCGCCAAGAGCGGTACCTCGACGGCCAGCATGGTTGGTTCCACCCGGCCGTAGCCAGGCAGGTCCACGGGGCCGTCATGGTCGAATTCGACGCGCCCCTGTATCCGCGAGGTGCGTTCGTCGGTGTTATCGACGACGTCGACGTCGATCTCGACCCAGTCTAGGAATCCCAACCGCCGCTTGCCGCCGGGTGCGGCTGTAGACCATATGGTCATGAACCGCAGCAGGTCTTCGGGGGCGACTTCGTAGCCGTTCAGGCGCAGTCGTGCGTCTGGTGCCAGGCGCTGCACCATGTCGTTGGCGTTACTTCTGGCTATGCCAGCCAGAAACAATTGAAAGGCGCGCGCAGCTGCGCTGCTCGCTTTTGCATTGTTCATCTTGCCCCTCCCGGGGGTGTGGAGCTCGGGGTTAACTCAAGATAAGCCTACTATAAAAGGCTATGATCTATTTTGCAAGTACTAGATTAGGCGCTCTTTTTGGCAATAATGCCTTCGGCCACGTGACTTGGTACGTCTTCGTAGTGTGCGAGCTCCATGCTACTGCTGGCGCGACCCTGAGTCATACTACGCAAGTTGGTGGTGTAGCCAAACATTTCGCCCAGAGGGACGAGTGCGGTGATTTCTTTGGCGCCGCCACCGAGGTCTTCCATGGATTCGATGCGACCGCGTTTGCTGTTGAGGTCGCCAATAACGTCGCCCATGAATTCTTCAGGGGTAACAACAACGACTTTCATAACTGGCTCAAGTAGCACTGGGCTGGCTTTTTTCACGCCTTCGCGAGCGGCCAACGCACCGGCCATTTTGAAGGCCATTTCGCTGGAGTCAACTTCGTGATAACTACCGTCGTACAGTGTCGCTTTGACGTCCACGACTGGGTAGCCGGCAATCACACCGCCATTGAGAGTTTCTTCGATACCGTTTTTGACAGGAGTGCGGTATTCTTGAGGGACCACACCGCCTTTGATTTCGTCGAAGAATGCAAACCCGGCACCCTGTTCATTGGGTTCCAAGCGCAACCAGACATGACCGTATTGACCACGACCACCAGATTGTTTGATGTATTTGCCTTCGACTTCCACCATTTTTTTGATGGATTCACGGTAAGCAACCTGCGGCTGGCCAACGTTGGCTTCGACTTTGAACTCGCGCTTCATGCGGTCAACGATGATTTCCAAGTGGAGCTCACCCATACCGCTGATGATGGTTTGACCAGTTTCTTGGTCAGTGTGTACGCGGAAGGTTGGATCTTCTTCGGCCAAACGCTGCAGGGCGATGCCCATTTTTTCTTGGTCGGCTTTGGTTTTGGGTTCGATAGCAATGCTAACTGGTGGGTCTGGGAAGGTGATGCTTTCGAGCACAATTGGGTTAGCCGGATCACAGAGGGTCGTACCGGTAGTGGTGGCTTTGAGGCCCACTACGGCGGCGATGTCACCAGCGCCAATTTCGGTAATGTCTTCGCGTTTGTCGGCGTGCATACGAACTAGGCGGCCGATGCGTTCTTTTTCACCGGTCGTCGCGTTGAGAATATAGCTACCAGCGCTCAATTTGCCGCTGTACACGCGCACAAAGATGAGCTTGCCCACAAATGGGTCGTTGGCAACTTTAAACGCCAGGCCGGCCATAGGCTGAGCATCTTCGGCTTTGCGCTCGATCTTGTCGCCGGATTTGGGGTGAGTGCCCCAGATGCTGGCAATATCGGTAGGGCTTGGCAGGTAGTCAACAACGAGGTCGAGTACTTTTTCGACGATCACGCCACGGCCATCGCCACCAGTGACAATGTAGAATTCGCCAGTAAGTACGCTTTTGCGGATGGCGGATTTAAGTTCGTCTTCGGTGATTGATTCTTCGCCGCTTTCTAGGTATTTTTCAAACAACGAATCATCGGCTTCAACAGCAGCTTCGACCAGCAAGGTGCGAGCGTTTTTGGCTTTGTCTACCATGTCGGCTGGCACTTCAGTTTCGACCAACTCGTGATCAGTAAATTATTTGTAGATGTAGGCCTTCATGCTAATCAGATCGATGATGCCGTTGATACTCTGCTCAAAACCAATAGGCAGGTGGATCGGCAACACACGTTTGCTCAGGCGAGCGTGGATGCTCTCGAGTGATTTATAGAAATCTCCACCAGTTTGGTTGATTTTGTTGATGAAGCAGATGCGGGGCACGCCGTATTTGTTGGCCTGGCGCCACACGGTTTCGGTTTGGGCTTCGACACCCATTTTGCCGTCAAACACTACTACAGCACCGTCGAGTACGCGCAAAGAGCGCTCTACTTCGGCAGTAAAATCGATGTGACCTGGGGTGTCGATGATGTTGATTTTGTGGTCTTTCCAAAAACAAGTCACCGCCGCGCTGGTAATGGTGATGCCGCGCTCGCGCTCTTGTTCCATCCAGTCAGTGGTGGTCATGCCATCGTGTACGGCGCCGATTTTGTGCTTCAGGCCGGTACGATACAAAATACCTTCGGTCGTTGTGGTTTTGCCGGCGTCGATGTGAGCAATAATACCGATGTTACGAAACATGTTGAGTGGGGTGTTTGCAGCCATAGAATCCTCGTTGGTTTGTTATGTCTCTTTTTCGAGGACATCAAAAAAGAGGTATTTACGGTGATTATACCATAACAGTAGTCAGCGGCGCTAGAGTGTATTGACAAAATGCTATAATTATCTTATAATGCATGTACTAGTCGATCTGACATGGTCGGCGTAGAGCCCTTTGGGCAGGCAGGATAGTGGATCATGATGAAGGCATACTGGCGCAAGCACGATCAGTTCGGCAGAGCCACACTGGCCGTCGCACTGATCTGCGCAGCGATCGTCGCTTTCGCCATCGTGGCGAGCGGGATCACGGCAGCCATGTTCGTCAACAGCAGCTGCGCCGTGCAGGCGGGTCAGACCATCTGCACCAGCTCGTTCGACATCATCAGCTACCGCGACATCGCAGGCAAGATCGTATTGGGCTTCGCGCTCATCGGCACCGCGACAGGTTTCATACATGGGCTCAGCGACCAGCTGCGTATCGCCCGGGAAACCGGCGAGGCACGCAGAAATGCAACGAGCGATTAGCACGCCGTGTGAGCTGCGACGATTGCCGTCCTGCCTCACACCTATAGCCGCAAAATCTTTGCGTCTGCAGGTGTGATATTACTCAACATCTAGACAATACACGCCGCCCAACTCCAAGCGCGTGACAACTGCAAATTGCTTGACCGTAGCGCTAAAGATTGGGCTGTCTTTGGTGTACGTCACGGCATCATCATCGCTCCCGCAGATGTGGCCCACGTGGTACACGACGGTGCCAACATCGGGTATAAGATCATCGGTGACGTGATTGCCGCCAACGGCGAGAATGATAAAGTTGTATTGCTCGCCTGTGGAGGGGTCGTATTTTTCTTTTAAATAATTATCGCGAAAAGCAGTCAGTTCTTCTGGCGTATCGATCAATTTGCCCAAATTGTTTGAGCGCCATGTCTGGAACGCGCCCATGATTTCTGCCAGGTCCTGCCGTCGCTGTGTATCGCGCTGCGCGCGCTGGAGGGTGGGTAGAGCAAAAAAGACTACGATAAAAATCAGTCCGGCAATCGCCAGTACCAGCACGACTTCGATAATGGTAAATCCGCGTTTTGCAGTAGAATTTTGTGTGATTACGGCCACCCTTTGCCATCATCATACCTATGTATGGAGTGGCTGTGAAGGCTTAAGTGTTATTCGATTCGTCGTCTTGTGGTCGATTGTTGCTGTGCTGTCGCAATAATTCGGCCAAGGCGCAGGCACCCATGGCACGACAGCTACCATCGGGGTTGGGGCCGTAACAATCTGCGTAGCGTTCCATAACTGCGTCGGTAAATGTGGGAGCAATGTCGTCGGCCGCAACGTCGACCTGACCCAGAACTAATACGGGTGTGGTTGCACGTGAGTCGACCTTGTTCGCATCTCTAGCGGCAAAAACAATACCAAGCACGCGTTCCGCCAGACCATCGTGTCGCCTTTCCCTCACAATCCCTAGGTTTTCAGGGAGTAGTGGGTCTGCATCGCTCAGCGTACCGCCGTCACCACAGTCTGAGCAAAGATAAATTTCGCTATTGAGCGCGCGTGGCATAAGACTCCTTTTACGCTTATGTGTATTGCTGGCGCCGGCTGGGGTAGCCGACGCCAGGTGCCGCTAGGCTACGATGGTGAGCGTATTGCCGGTCAGCACGCCGTATACATGGAGTTGTTCCCCTCCCCTCCAACAGTGTACGGTGATCATCTTCCTGCCCATCCAGGTTTCCACGACACCGACGATGCGGACGTCGAATGCTGCTTGCTCGCCGTCGTCGTTGGTATGCAGAGTGACAAGTGCCTTAGAAGCAAGGCACTCCCCAGCCTGGATATCCGTCAGTTCGAATTTTCGATCCAGAGCGCCGTGCGGTCCTATTCGACGCACAATCACCTCACTTAGTCGTCTGGGCACCGACAAATACTATAAATACCACACCATCGCTATTATCGCCAATGTTGCCGTAAAACAAAACACCCCATTCACGGGGTGTTTTGTTTGGTAATTTGCAACTTTAGCTTCGTGCAAAGTGGGCGAAAGCGCGGTTGGCTTCGGCCATTTTGTGGGTGTCTTCTTTTTTCTTGTAAGCAGCACCGGTTTGGTTGATGCTGTCTACCATTTCGGCAGCCAGGCGGTCGGCAATAGGCATGCCTTTGCGGGCCCTTGCAGCCTGCACAAACCACATGAAGGCCAAGTGCTGTTGGCGATTGCCGGCGACCGGGAAAGGAATCTGGTAGTTGGCGCCACCCACACGGCGGCTTTTCACTTCGACGCTGGGGTAGACGTTTTTGATAGCTTTTTCAAACACTGCCAGTGGGTCTTCGGCCTTTACTTTTTTGGCGGCAATTTCCATAGCGTCATAGACTGAACGTTCGGCAACTTGTTTTTTGCCGTCCAACATGACTTTGTTGATGAGGCGCTGCACAAGCACGCTTTTGTATTTGCGATCAGGCATTACGGGGCGCTGCAGCGATTTGGTTTTCTTGCGAGGCATTATTTGCTCTCCTTCTTGGTGCCGTATTTGCTACGGGCTTTTTTGCGCTCTTTCACGCCCTGCAAGTCGAGTGCGCCACGCACAATGTGGTAGCGGACACCTGGCAAATCTGGCACGTGACCACCGCGCACCAGCACAACTGCGTGTTCCTGTAGGTTGTGGCCTTCGCCACCAATGTAAGCCCATACTTCTTGACCGCTGGTCAAGCGTACACGGGCAACTTTGCGCAGAGCCGAGTTTGGTTTACGAGGGGTTTTAGTCGTTACTTTGATACACACGCCGCGTTTCAAGGGCGAGTTGGCAGCATAGTAGCGGCCTTTGAGCGCATTGTGAATGCGGCCTAGGGCTGGCGCTTTGCTTTTCTTGGCAGCCGTTTTGCGCGGCTTGCGAATGAGTTGGTTGATAGTTGGCACTTCTAAAAGTTCCTCTACATTACGGTTATAGCCTGCCATGTGCGTGGTAAGCGCATGTGGCCTAGCTCTTACTTAACGGGTGTTTGTAGAAATGTACACGTGTCTACAAGCAGCACCGAAGTGAAACTCATTACCTATAGTATCAGATTACTCGAGTGAGTACAAGATTGTTTGTGGCGAATAATCCAGACCGATGATATAATATGCCCAATCTCCCCTCGTAGGAAAGTGAGAGAGACATGGTATACAACAGTAGTTTGCTCGTCCCGTTGCTGCAACTGACGGAGCGAGCACTGGCCCCGGGATCTCTCGGGTTCTCGGCAAACGTTGGACAGGACTGCGACAAGCACGCCCTGACCCCGCAGAAACTCCTGTGGCTCACGGGCGTCGTGCAACCCGGCTGTGTCACCGTGGATTGCCGCGACGAGCGCGTTCGTAAACTGAGCGCGCTGCGAGCCAGTCACGCCGTATACAACGTGCGTGAAGGCGGCATCACCGAGGTACATGGCGGGCAAGACGTAGTCGAGGGCGACTTGCTGGCTGTCTTCAGGGGCTGCAGCTGTTCCGTCACCCCGTTCAAGTTCGCGAATACGTGTGTGGCTCGGTTGACGACCAGCTGCGTACTCGCAGGTGCGCGGTTGGACCGGCCCAGCACGCCGTTCTTCCCATCGGTCAATCCGAGCGGCGTGTGGGTGCTGCAGGACTCCATGTCGCGACCGGTCACAGTAGAAGAGCTGGTGCCGTCGGACTGGCTCTACAGCTACGACATGATCACGGGCCAGCTGGTACCGCCCATGCAGTACCGAGAGACCAGGAACGGAGAAGTCGTCCTGGCTCCTCGGCACGGTGGCGTCACGCATCGCTACTTCGAAGAGACCATCGGCTCCAGGTTCATGCTGTTCCGCACGCGCAACACATAGGCCACAAATGATGGCCGCCCCGCAGCGGGCGGCCATCATGAAACTTTGTTATAATATCTACCTAAAACCCACCCCGCGACGCTCACCACTCACAGTCACTGATCCGACATACACAAAATCCGCCCCAATGGAGCGGATTTTGTACAATGTGCAGCAACCTAGAGAGGTTGATCTTCGTCATCGCCGACGATGACAGGGCTTACCATACCGGTACCCACAGGAATCTTGCGACCAATGATCACGTTTTCCTTGAGGCCGTATAGGTTGTCTACGCGACCACTGGTGGCGGCGTTGATCAACACGCGAGTGGTGTCTTGGAATGAAGCGGCCGACAAGAAGCTGTCGCTCCAAATGGACACTTTGGTGATACCAAGCAGCAATTGCGTGTACTGCGCCGGCGTTTTACCGTCTTTGGCCAACTGTTTGTTGGTTTCGACCACTGCGGCTTTCGATACAATATCGCCGGTGACAAACAGGCTGTCGCCAGGTTCTTCGATCTGCACTCGACTGAACATCTGGCGGACAATGATCTCCAGGTGTTTGTCGGCAATGTTCTGACCCTGAGCAGCGTAGATGCGCAATACTTCGTTGATGATGTAGCGTTGTGTGGCTTCTACACCTTTGAGGCGCATCAGATCGTGCAAGTTGATCGAACCACTGGTTAGACGGTCACCCGCTTCCACGTGGTCACCAGCCGCAGCAACGAGTTGCTTAAAGCCAGGGATTTCGTAGCGAGCAGGCGTTTGGTTGATCAGGTTCAGCACAATGTGCGTCTTGGTGACTTCTACCACACCATCAAACGGAGCAGTGAGCGGACGAGCGTCGTCTTTGTCGGCCGCAAGCACATCGCCAGCGAGCACTTCTGTGCCAGATTTGATGTGGGCTTTGCGACCATCGAGGGCGAGTTTTTCGGTGCGACCTTTGTCTGGAGTGATTTGTACGACGTAGTTGTCGCCGTCTTCCCAGACATCCACCGTACCAGCGATTTCTGACAAGTAGGCTTGACCTTTTGGTGTGCGAGCTTCAAACAACTCGTCAACACGTGGCAGACCTTGGGTGATGTCTTCACCAGCCACACCACCGGCGTGGAAAGTGTTAAGCGTCAACTGCGTACCAGGCTCACCCACTGACTGAGCAGCGATGACACCAACGGGTTGGTGCACGGCGATGAGTTGGTTGGTGGCCATGTCGATGCCGTAGCTTTTGGGCGAGATGCCGCGCAGGCTTTGGCACGTGAGTACGCTCATGATCTTCACAGCTTCGACTTTGGCGTCTTCTTCTAGGGCAGTGGCGATATCACGAGTGATCAACTCACCTTTTTTGATGTGGCCTTTTATGTCTTCAGCAGCATAACGACCATACAGGCGCTCGGCAAAGGCGATCGATGTTTCTTCGGATTCGGCTTTGGCAATTGCGAAACCTGGGTCTTCAGCTTCCTCGGCGACAGTAAAGACGTCTTGCGACACATCTACCAGGCGACGGGTCAGGTAACCAGAGTCGGCGGTCTTAAGCGCGGTGTCAATCAGACCTTTACGCGTACCACGGGTGGCAACGAAGGCTTCGAGTGGCGACAGACCTTTTTTGTAGCTGCTGCGGATTGGTAGCTCGATTTCTTTACCGCTCGCGTCCACCATGATACCAATCATGGCTGTCGCCAGTTTCACACTACTCAAGTCACCACGAGCACCAGAGTTCACCATGACGCTCACGCTGGTGTCTTTGTCTTGCAGGGTACTCTGTAGCAGTTCGCTGATCTGTTTGTCGATAGCGCGCCATGCGGCAACCGTTAGGCTGTACCGTTCGTCATCGGTAATCAAACCCTGTTCGTATTGTTCAGAAATAGTCGCGGCTTTGTCGGCACCAACTTTGATGATGCCGTCGAGTTCGTCGACATCGAAGTAGTCGGTCATACCAGTAGACACAGCAGAGATTGTGGCGTATTCCAGAGCCAAATCTTTGATGTCGTCGGCCACTTGTGCAGTGCGCTCTTGACCGTATTTTTCGAAAATACGAGCCAGCACGCGGCTGAGCGGTTTTTTGGACATGACGTCATCAATGTATTTGAAGTCTTCGGGTAGGATTTCGTTGAAGAACACACGGCCCAGTGTGGTTTGGCGAGTTTCGCCTTTGACTGGCACCACGATGGGAGTTTGCAGTTTGATAGTGCCCAGGTCGTAAGCCAAAATGGCTTCGTTGGTAGAGGCAAACCGCTTCGGCACGTCCACTTGCGCGCTGGCTTTGGGGTATGTCAGGTAGTAGCAACCAAGCACGATGTCCTGGCTGATGTTCAGCGTAGGTGAACCGTCGGCTGGTTTGAGCAGGTTGTTAGTGGCGCTCATCAGCTCGCGAGCCTCTTTTTGCGCAGCAGCGCTGAGCGGCAGGTGCACGGCCATCTGGTCGCCGTCGAAGTCGGCGTTGAAGCCTTTGGCAACCAATGGATGCAGCTGGATAGCCTTACCTTCGATCAGTTTCGGCTGGAAAGCCTGAATCGACAAACGGTGCAATGACGGTGCGCGGTTGAGCAACACGTATTTTTCTTTGATCACTTCGTCGAGTGCGTCCCACACCACGCTGTCGCCAGATTCGATCAGGCGAGTCGCGCTTTTGATGTTGTGGGCATGCTCGTCGGCCAACAGTTCGGCAATCACAAATGGCTTGAACAGTTCCAACGCCATCAGTTTAGGCAAACCACACTGGTGGATCTTGAGTTCTGGACCTGCCACGATGACTGAACGGCCAGAGTAGTCCACACGTTTACCGAGTAGGTTTTGGCGGAAGCGGCCTTGCTTGCCTTTCAGCATGTCGCTGAGTGATTTCAGACGGCGACGGCCACCTGTTGCCGACACAGCACGACCACTGCGAGTGGCGCTGTTGTCGATGAGAGCGTCCACAGCTTCTTGCAGCATGCGCATTTCGTTGCGACGAATCACTTCGGGGGCGTTGAGCTCGATCAGTTTTTTCAGGCGGTTGTTGCGGTTGATTACGCGACGGTACAAGTCGTTCAAGTCAGATGTGGCAAAACGACCGCCGGTCAACTGCACCATAGGGCGCAGATCTGGAGGGATCACTGGCAGCACGTTTAGACACATACTCGTTGGCTTGATGCCAGCGCGTTGCATACCTTCGAGAACTTTCAATCGCTTGAGTACTTTTTTCTTGCGTTGGCCTTTGGCGGCTTCGGCTTCTTCGGTGAGTTCTTTCACCAATTTGTCCAGGTCGATTTCTTCGAGCAGCTCGGAGAGTGCGCCACCACCCATGCCTACTTTGACGATAGCGCGGTAGTCATCGGCTAGGTTGCGGTAATCAGTTTCGCTAAGCAGTTGGACTTTGACCAAACTCTCCAGCTGGGCTTTCTTCTGCAGATAGGTGTCGGTTACTTCGTCGAGTTCTTTGCTCTGGGCGGTTGCCAACGCTTTAAGGTCAGCGCCTTCGGCTTCAGCTTCTTTCTCAAAGCGGATTTTGATGGCTTGTTTGGCGGCCTCGTATTCGGCTTCGTTGTCGGCCATCAGTTGATCGCGTTTGGTGACATCGACATTTTTGATGATGTAGCTGGCAAAATAAGCCACGCGTTCGATGTTGCGTACAGTCAAACCAAGCAGCAGGCCCATGGCGCTTGGCGTACCACGCATAAACCAAATGTGTGCCACGGGAGTAGCGAGGCCAATGTGACCCATGCGTTCGCGGCGCACAATACTCTTGGTGACCAGCTCGCCGTTTTTGTCGACGGCAGCTTCGCGGCTACGAACGCCTTTGTATTTGGCGTCGTGCGGGTTAATATCTTTGACCGGCCCAAAAATACGTTCGCAGAATAAACCGTCGCGTTCGGGTTTTTGGGTGCGGTAGTTAATAGTTTCTGGTTTTAGGACTTCGCCATAGCTCCACTCAAGAATATCTTGAGCGGATGCTACTGCGAGTCGCACTGCGTCGAAGTCGGCAATGCTAGTTGTAGGGTTCAAACGTACCATTACGCGACCTCCTTTACGTCGTCATCATTTGTGGCGGTTGTTGCTCCGGCCACGTCTTCATCTTGCATATCTTCGGCAATTTGCACACTCATGCCATCGCCCAGGTCGAGGTCACCAAAATGGTCGACTTCGTCTGCGACAGTGACATCCAGCGGCATGGTGCTTGCGGGGTCAATCGGCGCCACGGTAGCGGCGTTGTGAACGTTGCTCGCCAACACGGCTTCGGCGTCCACGATCTCTTCGCGCTTCGCCACGCGGTCGATCAAATCTACGCGCAGACCCAAGCCCTGTAACTCTTTCACCAACACATTGAAGCTTTCGGGGACTTTTGGTCCAGTAATGACTTCTTTTTTGATGATCGATTCATAGGCTTTAGCTCGGCCATATACGTCGTCTGACTTAATGGTGAGCATTTCTTGCAGGGTGCTGGCAGCACCGTACGCTTCGAGGGCCCACACCTCCATTTCGCCAAAGCGCTGGCCACCGTTTTGCGCCTTACCACCCAGCGGCTGCTGGGTAACCATGGTGTATGGCCCGATTGAGCGGGCGTGAATTTTGTCGGCTACCATGTGGTGCAGTTTCATCATGTACATGTTACCCACGGCTACACGCTCGGTAAACGCGTCACCGGTGCGGCCGTCGAACAATTGAACTTTACCGTCTTCGGGGAAGCCAGCTTTGACCAATTCTTGGACAATAGTGCTGGTTGGCACGCCGTTGAATGGTGGCGTAGCCACTTTGTAACCCAAGGCGCGGGCGGCCATACCGAGGTGAGTCTCAAACAGCTGGCCCAAGTTCATACGACTTGGCACACCCAATGGGTTCAAGATCACGTCAACCGGTGTACCGTCGGCCATAAATGGCCTGTCTTCAATAGGCAGAATACGGGCTACGACACCTTTGTTACCGTGGCGTCCAGCTAGTTTGTCACCGACGCTGATTTTGCGCATCTGGGCGACAAAGATCTGAATCTGCATCAGCACGCCGGCTTTGAGTTCGTGGCCGTTTTCGCGGCTGAAGATCTTGACGCCGACGACCTTGCCGCGCTCGCCGTTGGGTAGGCGCAGAGAGGTGTCTTTGACGTCGCGGGCCTTCTCACCAAAGATGGCGCGGAGGAGTTTCTCTTCGGAGC
>CAYURH010000023.1:0-12422 GCA_964447105.1 uncultured Candidatus Saccharibacteria bacterium | reverse complement strand
TTGACTTTGGCGTTACCGGTTGTTTTAAAGTCCATATCGCCAGCAAAGTCTTCGGCGTCGGCGATGTCGCTCAGGATCATCACTTTATCGCCGTCTTTCATGAGACCCATAGCAATACCACTTACCGGCGCCTTCAGTGGTACACCGGCGTCCATAAGCGCCAAACAGCTACTGCAGGTAGCGGCCATACTGGTGCTACCGTTTTGGCTCATGATTTCGGTTACCGAGCGAATGGCATATGGGAAATCTTCTTCGGCTGGCAGCACCGCGCTCAGAGCGCGTTCGGCTAGGTAGCCGTGACCAATTTCGCGGCGGCCCGGACTACCCAAGCGGCGCACTTCGCCTACGGTATAGCCTGGCGCATTGTAGTGATGCATGTAGCGGCGTTCACCTTCGCGCTCCATGGTGTCAACCAGTTGCGAAAAGCTCAGTGGCGCCAGGGTGATAATGTTCATGCCCTGCGTCATCCCACGAGTAAACAGGCTGGAGCCGTGTGTGCGCGGCAAAACGCCCACTTCGCTGGACAACGTACGAATTTCGGTGGTTTTGCGACCGTCGGGGCGCACACCATCTTCTAGGATACCTTTGCGCACGTCTTTGTGGATGGCCAGCGTAATGGCATCGTCATACACGTTTTTGACGGCCGGGTATTCTTCTTCGCCCACTTCTTGCATAAAGTGTTCGTGACATTCGGCACGCAGATTGGTGACCAAATCGTTACGCTCGGGATATGGCGCACGCAGGTCAGCGCCCATTTTGTCTTCTAGCCACTTGGCAACAGTGGTTTGGATGGATTCGTCGGGCAGTGTCAGCTCAAACTCTTGTTTGGTCACGCCTACTTTTTTGGCCAGTTGATTTTGTAGTTCGATGGCTGGTTGGATGGCTTTGTAGGCCCATTCCATGGCCTCGAGTACAGCTTCTTCGCTGACTTCGTTGGCGCCAGCTTCAACCATCATAATGCCGTCTTTGGTGCCGGCGACAAACAAATCTAGGTCGTTGGTGTTTATTTCGTCCCAACTGAGGAACGCTGTGGGCTTGCCGTCTTTCAGGCCTACGCGCAAACCAGCCACGGGGCCGTCAAATGGTGCACCGGTCAACATAAATGCGGCGGACATGGCAATCATAGCAATGGCGTCGGGGCGGAAGCTTGGGTCCAGGCTGAGCACACTAGCTACACCCTGCACTTCGTTGTGGTAGCCTTTGGGCCACAGCGGGCGGATAGGGCGATCGATCAGACGACCGATTAGGATGGCTTCGTCACTGGGGCGGCCTTCGCGCTTGATGAAACGACTGCCGCTGATTTTGCCGGCTGCATACATTTTTTCTTCGTAATCAATGCTGAGTGGGAAGTAATCAAAACCGTGAGCAGCCTGCGGGCTCACCATGGCCGTACCTAGCACCACAGTTTCGCCATACGTCACCAGCACACTGGCGCTGGTACGGAACCCTACTCGGTTTACCTCGAGACTGAGCGGCTTGCCCAAAAAATCTGTCTCAACTTTAATAACTTCTTTGCCAAATGGGTTGATAGTCTGGCCCATAGAATCCTTTCTGGCGCCAGCGTAGGTAACGGGTTTTAGTGTAGAGCGTCTACAGTAAAATCCACCACCGACGCATATCTGAGGCGCGTGCTTATGTACACAAGTATCAACGGTATTTTACCAGATAAATAAGTACTGTGCCACTTCTTACGAAGGTTATAGGTGGATGGAGCCCCATCATGGGGCTCCATCCACGCCACCCTACGGCGCGGGGTCGGGGGTGGGTCTGGGAGTGGGCGTCGGCGTAGGCAGAAGGTCGGGGTTCTCGGCGTAGAAACGCACGAAATCGCACGACGCGATGCCTGTCGAAGTGCCCACATTGTCCGACATGCAGTAGAGAGTCCGACCTTGATAGACGGTAGTGCTGGGCTGCATGTTATCCACGGATGTCGAGACGCTGCTACACCCTGCGACAAGCAGCGTCGCGAGCAGCAGAGTTCTCATAGGCTTCATCAATACCCCCAGGGAGGTGAACTCAACTATTTATATTATACCATCGATATAATGTTTAAGCAATAACTTACCTGCAACATATGTTCGATTTGCTTTAAATAATTCCAATTATTTTGCGCCCGGAGCGGAACCCTACCACGCGCTTTCGCGCGGGCGGGGTTCCGCTCCGAAACGGCTAGTCGGGAATGACAGCCACCAGTTGGTCGGTGGCCGTCTGGACAGCGCCGAGCGCCTTGCGGCCGCTCCACCCGTCGACCGGGCCCAGAGGCAGTTCGTCTCCGGGCTTCAGTGTGCCGAGTACATTGAACGGCACCATCTGGCCCCCCAAGCTGTACATGAGAGCCCAGTAGTAGAAGTCGGGTTCGCCTGCCAGCACCTGGCGCAGTGCAGCGCCGACGGTCAACTGCTTGTCCTTGAGGAGCAGCAGACGGACTCGTCCCCAGGTGAGGAGGCGCTCCAGCATCTTCTCACGATCGGTCTGACCGGGGTCTTCCATCTGGATGCGGGCCAAGCGCCCCTCCTCAGTGATGCAAACTACATCGGGCCGGCGCCGCAGCTCCACATAGACCAGGAGCTGCCACAGAGGTACCACGTGCAGCACCCCTTTACGGGCGGGCGGCAACTGATCGGCCACCGGCGCGTTGGGGTCGTATTCGATGAGCGAAACCTGGCCGTGGGTCACGGTCCCGGCTGCGCTCAGCTGCTTGCCGCGGAAACTCGACTGAGAAGACCGCAAGAAGCGGCGTCCCCGTGGGTCGGTGTTACTCGAAAACCTGCCGTTTGTAATCTGCAGCCTGGGCAAGGCCAGGATCTGCAGAACTGCGGTTTCCGTGTGGTTGACGAGGCTCACGGCGTACGTGCGGTCGCCCACCACTGCGCTGTTTTCGGTGCTCACCCTCGGACCAGGTATTCCTGCTACCGAGGGGCGGGTCTCAACTTCGGATACGACGGTCACCGTCGGACCTCCTTGTTGGGATGTCTGTAGGCTATGCATCAGCCTGCAGGGTTCTTTCGAACCTGGCTACAGTTGAGATAGACCGTAATCAGGTTCGAACGAACTGCCCTGGAGCCAAAAAGGGCCGCGCTATTTGCGCAGCCCGAGTTTTGCGATCAACGCGGTGTAGGCGTTGTAGTCGTCGTCTTGCAGTTTTTTCAGCAAGCGCTTGCGGCGACCGACCATCTGCAGTAGGCCACGCTGGCCAGCAAAGTCGTGTTTGTGCTCTTTTAAATGTGCAGTGACTTCTTGGATGCGTTGGGTCAATACTGCCACTTGCACCTCTGGTGAGCCGACGTCAGTTTTGTGACGCTGCACACCGCTCATTACTTGGGCTTTAATCTCTTTGGTAATCATTGGGTCTGATTGTAACAGATAAGTTCGGGGTTGACAATAGTTTCACAGTACTCACCCACCCCCGTTGCCTATTTCCGCATCTCTAGTCGCACCAGAGCCTAAAATATTTTCAGCGCTCTAGCCCCTCGGCTCGTTCAATACTGTATTCTCCCACCCTTGTGCGCCGCAGCTGGGTGGTATATGCGCCTACCCCCAGTTTATCGCCAATATCTCGCACCAAACTTCGGATATACGTACCACTCGATACGTCACAGACGATTTGTGCGTAAGGATACGTGTAATCAGTAACTTCCAGTCGCGATACGGTAACTATGCGCTTGGGCATGTCCACCTCATGACCGGCGCGAGCCAGTTTGTAGGCGCGCTGCCCGTCAATTTTGATAGCACTATACATAGGTGGCGTTTGCTCTATGATCCCGCGAAATGCCGCCACCGCAGATTCCAACTCTTCACGACTTGGCTGACGATCATTCACATCTGTTATGTCTCCTTCGGGGTCGCCAGTGGAGCTAACGCGGCCAAGACACAGCGTTGCTTCGTATGTTTTGTCGAGTTTGCTAAATTCACCGGCGCGTTTGGTGTAGCCGCCGGTCACTACAATCATAAGACCGGTGGCGAATGGGTCCAATGTTCCCGTATGCCCTACTTTGATGCGCCGGCCTGCTTCACGGCTTAGCCGGCCGCGCACGCGCGCCACCACACCAAAGCTAGAAATCCCAGCGGGTTTGTCGATGAGGATAATGCCATCTGCCTGCATGTACTCTTACTTTATAGATTTCGATGGTACGCGCAAGGGCCCGTGGCCCTCGCGCGTACCGCTTCGCGGCTACAGCTCGAATCTCTGCGACATCAACGAGCCACGTCGGCCGACCCACACCACACGCACCAAGCCGTCCTGACGAATACCCACGTATCGCCAGGCGCCGTGCTGCGTGCTGATATGAGGATCAGCCGGCAGCACGGCGAGCTCCACCAGAGCGTCGGGCAACAGCTCGGACTCAGGGAAGTACTGACGCGCGTTTGGCCCCAGTACACCCCCGTAAGCCAACTGGTAGGCCCTGCCGGAATAGACCTTCAGGTAATACGTCAGTCCACCGAAAAGCGTTCCCAACCCCCTGTCCTGAATGTTGCGCAAGGACTCGGGGTCAAGCTTGTCCACGGGTGTCTCGTCGTTCACCACCGCCAGAATCAAATCTATGAGTCCGCGCGATGTCCTTCTGAGGCTGTTGCTGGCCGATCGCCCGCCGTTCTCGTCGTCGACAAAGTCTTCCTTGGCCGGTTGAGACTGCCTCGGCTTCTTCTTTGGGCTACTACCCGACCGTCGCGCCACACCCTACCTCCCTACATAGGCGATAGGAGGAGTGTAGTACAAATATCGGCGACTATCAATTATTGACCTGGGATCTTGAACTGACGCGGATCGTTCGGTGCCGGTGGCGCTGGGGGTGGCGGCGTTTGGTCAAACGATGTTGGAGGCGTAAGGGGTGGCAATGGTTGATCGGCTGGTAGTGTCGGGGGCATGGGTGGCAGACCATTGGCGTCGAACTGCGGCAGCGGAGGCATGGGTGGGATTGGCGGCAAACTGCCTGGTTCCGCTGCGGCAGCGGGGGGTGGTGGCGCAACAGGTGCTGGCGGCAGTGCGGGCGCTTGGACCATCGACGATAATGGCGTGGTTTGCGCAGCTGGCGCTGGTGCGAGGTCTGGCAGCGGTTGGATTTGCGGCATTGGTTGCGCGGCCACAGCTTGGGCTGGATTGCCAGCGGGGCTAAACGGTTGGGCGGCCAGCGCAGCGTCTACCGCTTGGCGAGCGGCGTCGACATCAACCGTAGACGGAGCTGGTGTGGGTTCTGGCGTCGGTGGAGCCACTGGCGCGGGTGGCGCGGGTGGCGCTGGCTCCGGGGTTGGAGCTGGTGGCTCAACAGACGCCGCCGGAGCAACAGGCTCAGGGGCTGGCGCGGGTTGGCCAGGGTCAACAATAGGCAGCGCTGGCATATCGGGCACGGGCTGGCTTTCTTCGAGTTTGGATTCTATTTCACTGATGGTAGGTGCTTTGCTGCCATCGGACGGCGCTTTAGAAAATGCAGGTGCTTTTGGCGCCTCAGCTTTGACACCGGCTGCTTCGTCGAAATGATTTAGAAGCGTTTTGTTGCGTACATCTTCGTCTTCACGGACTTTGTCATCCAGCGCATCCTGTGCTGTGGCACTCAGCGAGCCCCCCATAGTTGGCGGCTGCAGTTTGCGGCCACGCCATGACGGTTCATTCATGGGTGTTTCTTCTACCGATGGCGCGTCACCCTGGCTGTCGTCCATCATACCCACTGCGTCACCGCCGGGTACTTTGCTTTGCGACTCACTGATAAATGCATGTTTGGTTTGGGATTCTGGCTTCGGCGATGCTTCATCGATGGCTTGTTTGAGTTCGTCCATCGTAGGTGCAGCGGGCTTGTCTGCGGCGGGCAATGCGGCGGCCAGGGCTGCTTCTGCAGCTTTTTCGTTTTTGGCTTTTTGGTGTTCAATACTTAATTGACCGGCGGCATCTCCCTGTTTGGGTTTTTCAACCACCTGAGGCATGGGCTGTTTGCTGTCTTGAAGTACACGCAGATTGTTGGCCACCAGTTGCTGATTGGCGCCGGCCGCCATGAGCTGTGCAGCCATAGTCATCACTCGTGGTGATGTCTGTTGGTTGCTAAACCTGTCGGTAGCGGCCACCAATCCAGTCAGTAGCGCTGTCGCAATTTGCGGGTCCAACAAACCTGGCTTTTGAAACGCTTCACTTAAGCTGATAAGCATTTCACACATACTACTTGCTTGCGGGTCGTGCCAGTCAACAGCGCCAAGGCTACTTTGCTGATTATTGGCGTTGATCGTCACCACTGTGGCGTCGTGCAATATGCGTCCGTGAGCCACAATAGCTTTATCCAAGTCTTCGCGCTTCTCTACCCCTAGGCAGACAATGAGTTCGACATTGAAATCACCCTGACTAAATTGCAGGTCTTTCTCTGTAATCGTCGTTTTGTACGGCGTAATAAATATACGCACCACATCGTCTTCTACTTTGTAGCGCAGACGATCGGCTTTTTCTTTGTCGAGCGAGATAATGAAATCGCGGAGGCTGTCCACATTGGTGTCAAACGTCTTGCCCGGCTCGAGAAACTGCATAGCCTGAGGCAACTGCCCACTAAACACCGCAGCACCGTGTTTATCAAGTTTGTTAATCATAAGCGTGAGCGCCAATGCTGCCGCGAGCCCATCAACGGAAGGGTTGGCGTTGACGGCTACCAAAATATTGGTCGCCTGGCGAACTTTCTCGACAATTAACTGCTTGGTATTTGAAGCGTCTTGCATGTTTTTGTTTTTAGAAGAGCACCGTTTACGCTGACTGTAGCATAAGGATTTTCTGAGCGCAATAGCTTGAGCATCTACTCGCAGCGACGCAACGGACGCCGCCCCTAGGCTTTACAGATATAGCATATTGATCTATAATCACCCCTTGAACTTAGATAAATTAAACGAGAGTTTCCATGCCCATTATCAAATCTGCTATCAAACGCATGCACCAAGCTGCCAAAGCTCGCGTCCGTAACGCCGCCACCAAGCGCGGCCTGAAAGCATCGCTCAAATCATTTAGCGGCACTATGACCGCTGAAAACCTGCAAAAAGCACAGTCCGAAATCGACAAAGCCGTCAAAAAGAATTTGCTCGACAAAAACACTGCTGCTCGACGCAAAGCCAAACTGGTTCGCCAAGCCAAAGCCGCCGGCGCTAAACCTGCAGTAGCTAAAAAAGCTGCCACCAAACCAGCAGCAGCAAAAACTACCAAGCCTGCGGCCAAGAAACCAGCAGTCACAAAAGCCGCAACAGCTAAAAAACCAGCTACCAAGAAACCAGCCGCTAAAAAGCCAGCTACGAAAAAGGCTTAGGCCAACACCGCACAACAAAACAGCCGCGCTTGCGGCTGTTTTGTTGTGCAATACCTAGTCGTAGTGATCTAGCATTATTCAGCAGCAACTTGCTGCAGTGTCATTCCCAATAGTTGCCACGGGTCCAAGCCCGTACTCTTTAATTGTTCATCGCATCGTGCCACAGCAGCAGCAATGTGTCGCACGCGTTCGGGGCCAATCTGTTTGGCTAGCCCTTGGGTTTTGCGCACCACAAACGGATGGACACCAGCGTCGCGCGCAATCTGATCGGCATTGCGCGTGCCAGCAAATGCCACCAGAGCCAGCACATGCACTTGACTCGCAAGTAAACCAAATAATTTATACGGGTCTTCTTCGGTGCGCAGCTGCAACACGAGGCTGTTTACTCTGGCGCTATCCCCCGCCAAGCTAGCGTCGAGCAGCGCAAAAGCATTACCCTCAGGGCTCGGCTCCACCAACTCATCGATTGCTTGGCGCGTCACTTCCGGCTGGTAGCTCACTACTTTTTCGATCTCGTGCGCCAATCGCCACTGGTCGCGCCCGGCTCGCTCCAGCAGATACTGCGCCTCGGCTCGGCCCAATGTGCCGCCCAGGTCGTGCGCTTGCAGCGCCAACCATTGCATGAGTTCACTATCGGTTGATTGCACCAATTCTTTGGAATCAGGCAATGCTTTGAGCGCTTTGTATGTGCGCGTACGCTTGTCGGGCGCCGATTCGACGATAATTACTTGCGTATCATCTGCCACCTTGAGCACCCAGTCCGCCAACGCTTCCCATACTGGTTTGTTCAGACTAGCATGGCTAATAACCACCAGCCGCTGGGGCGTAAACAACGTCGCCCCCTGTAGTAAATCTGGTAGTTGCGTCACGGTCATCGCCTCGCCGTCTACCCGCTCCACACCGTGCGGCCCGTACGCCGCCACAAAATCACCAATCGTCTTCTGCACTATGTGGTGTATACCGTAGCTATTTTCTCCGCTGAGTAGCCGCATCATCTCTTATATATTCTACACGATTTGGTATGAGTAGCTTATCATTATATAATATCTAACCGGCTACACACTTCGCGAGGGAGAGCTGTTTTGGAAAACGTGGCGGGCTACAAAGAGTTCGTGGCTAAGTGCCTGGAGCATCATGCCGGACCCATCAAAGACGCGCGCAAGTTTCTGCAGGAAAACTCGACCAGCAAGAGTGCTGTGGACTTCGCGTCACTCCGACAGTTCGGAATAGACGTAGGCGGAAATCGCCAGCGCTTCGTGGTGAGCGCCGGGCCGGTTTTCGGCAATTTCGGCCTGCGCAATGTGCCGAGCTACAAGATCCGAGTGACCATCACCCTGCCCCGCTGGCCCGAGCCCGAAGAATGGACGCGGCAGCTCCGCATGGAAATCGCCAGTCAGCTGCAAGTGGCGGCGAGCGAAGTTACGTTCGAACGAGACGAAGACGGCGTCACGCCCCTCAGGCTCGTCGTACACCTGCCGCGCAAGCGGTCATAGCCCCACCAGCGACGAGTGGGCGCGGCTAGATGCCCGCCCGCTCGTCAGCTGTAAGCACTTGGCAATGCGGACAAGTATGCGTGCCGCGCCCAGCCACACGAGTCTTTATAATTATTGTTCCGCAGCGCGAACACGGCTGCCCCTCACGGCGAAACACATTGGCAAACGTTAGATAGCTTCCTCGCCGACCTTCGTGATCTACATAGTTTCTATCAGTGGAGCCACCCTTTTCGATGCTACGTTTGAGCACATGTATCAGCCCGGTGTAGAGCGCTTTTATCTTGGCTGGCGATATGTCCTGCACGCGCGTCAGCGGATGGATGCGCGCCGCCCACAGGCTTTCGTCGGCGTAGATGTTGCCAATACCGGCTACGATTGTCTGATCGAGTAGCACGGCTTTGATGCCGCTTTTGGACCGACGCTGCAAGCGCGCCGCGAAATCAGCAGCCGTAAATGCAGGATCGAGTGGTTCGGGGCCGACTTTGGTGAAAAAATCTAAATGTTCAACTTCGGCCGTAGGCAGCAGTCGCATCCAGCCAAATTTGCGTTGATCGTTAAAAAACAATCGCGATCCATCAGCAAATGTCAGCGTGACGCGCGTGGATTTATCGGGCAAATCGCCCACCAAACTATGGTTGGGGTGGCCGGCACCAAAATGCGCCGACTGGCTGCGAAACACCAACTGGCCAGTCATTTTTAAATGAATCACCAAACTATAGTTAGTCGACAAACCAATCATCAACACTTTGGCGCGGCGACGCACGGCAGTCACCGTGGCGCCAATTAAAAAAGCATCAACATCAGCTTGCGCATTCGGAAATCCCTTGGGCCAATCATGCGTTTCTGTTTTGATGATTCGCCCCGGCAGCAGGCCTTGCAGACCCTGGCGGACAGTTTCGACTTCGGGGAGTTCGGGCATAGATATATTATACGATGACATTGCTTAATGTACTGAAGAATTTTATAATATCTATACTACGACGAACAGGAGTAGGAATGGCTAACGACGCACTGCGACACACCCTCACCAGGGTGTACCTAGCCGCAGCGAAGCAGCTCAGCACAGGCACGGCTGCGAACATGGATGCCGTCCTGGCCGACGCAACTGCCGACGAGATGCGTGAAGAGCTGCGACTGCTGCAGGCGCGATACGGCGAACACGTGGGGCAACCGCCCAACTTCGTGGTACGAGCGGACGAGATCCGGGACTACATGGCCCAGCTTGATCAGCTCAACGAAGACGAGTTGCGCAACGCATCACGAGCCTGGCAAGTGTGGCTGGCGATCTATATCGCGCATTACAGACGGCCTCGTGCTCTGCGAGACCCGCGCACGCGTATGCGATGGCCCGAATAGCCGGCCAGCACCGCACCCCCCTCGGCTGGGGGGTGCGGTGCGCAAAAAGTATTTATATCTTAAGCAAACGTTTGGTTTCGGCCACCACTTGCTGCGTAGACTGGTACGCAATCGCCTGCATGCCTGCCTCTACTGCACCACTGCAGTTCTGAGTACTATCGTCTATAACCAAGCATTCTTCTGGTTCTACATCAAGCCCGCGCGCCGCCAGCATAAAAATATGCTGCGATGGTTTCACCGCGCCTACTTCGCTCGATACAATCACATCGTCAAACAACTGCCGGCGCTCGTGCTGGCTAAAAAACCGATCGATTGCGCCACTGCTCATATTGGTAAGCAGCCCCACTTTGTACTGCGGCCGTAGGCTTTGCGCAAAATCCATCAGCGTTTGATTGCGCAGCCACTGCCCCACCACACCTCGGCGCGTCTCCGCCAGCTCAAGTCCGCTCAACTTCGCTACGGCCTGCACCAACTGTTCTTGCGTGATCTGCCCCATATCGGTTTTGTAGCCGAGTTCGTGTAGTTCATCACGATGCTTCTCATAATTTGGCACGTGACTTGTATAAAAATCTTCGCCAACCGGCACATACAATACCCCAAAACAATCCAGCAAAATAGCTTTAATCACGGCTGTCGCTTGAGCCATTGCAGCAGTATAAGTGCAATGCGCTCTTCTTGCATGTTGCCATCCAGGATCATTTGTTCGACTTTGTCGTATGCGTACCAGTCTACCGTGGTGCCTTGCTCTTCGGGTGAATCAAGCTGTTGGCCGTCTGCGTGCAATTGCCATTGCGTGGCTTCAAACACATACAGATCCCATTCTACGGTGGTGCCCAACACTGATTTTTTGAATAATTTTAGTTCAGCAATATCTATGCCGGCTTCTTGCGCGCCTTCGGCTTTGGCCTGCGTTTTGGCTGCTTCGGTGATGTCTGCGCCGCTGGTGCGAAAATTTTCGAACTCGTCGAGTGTGTCGAATACTTTACCCCCGGGCAAACGATAGTCATAATCATCGAGCTCGCGACGAAATTCCCGCGTGAGTAATACTTTTTGGCCTGTTTTGTCGGCAATAATCAATCGCGTGCCTGGCGCGCGGCGCGCTACTTCAAAAATCCGTCCGCCACTTTGCGGCAGCTGCACTAACTCAAATATTTTGCCCTTTGCTACAACATTCTCTTGCATATCGGGCAGTATACCACGGCTTGGGCGGGTATAATAAAGGCATGAGTAATGATTCGATTCCGACACACAACACACAAGATCCAGCCGACGACATCTTCAACCCCCAGCGCGATGAACCACACCTGCCTGGTGACGGCCGCACTCCTGCATCACCACCCACCGACACCAGCAAATCACGCCTACCTATAGACGACCCGCGCACCGACGGCGAAATTGACTCCGCCGAACTATACGACGAAGGCATGCATGCCGCCAGCGGCGCCGAAGATGGCGAAGAAACATCCGACGATTACGAACTTGGCGAACGCGTCTAGTTGACCGACCCGCCAGGCTGCAGTGTGTTCAACGACGACGTGGGCGCCGGGCCTACCGGCTGTTGAGCCGACTGCGTGTTTTGCGCGTTCTGCAGATCTTGCACTGCTTTTTGCAAGCGCGGATCGCCGTCGAATGCATTGACAGGCAGATTTATCACCTGTTGCTTTACTTCTGTCGTTTGCGGCACACGACGCATAGATTGCAAACTCCAGAACAAACCAAACATTGTGCCAACACTCAAAAGCCCCAAAACCACTCGCATACGCGTATTCATAGCCCTATTATACAGCCACTTCTCCTCTTTACATTTTGCCATAAATGTGATAACATATTTTTTGAAATGTGTCCCATTCGTGGTGATGCATCGCAGAGCAAGACAATCTAGTGAATGAGGCACATATGGACACGAGCTGGTTCATCGGGGGTGGAATTTCACTCCCCGAGCTGTTCACGGGCTTCGGCGCAATCGTCGCCGGCACTGCCCTCTCATTTCGATGGGCGCGGCTCGGTTCGGTGATTTTCGTCATCGGAGCCGTGGTCTTCGCCAAGGCCGCGTGGACGCCGGCGTCCGGCTTGCTCCGGACCGTTCTGGTGCTCGCTGCGGTGATCATCGTGGGATCCGTCGTGTACAAGCGATGGAACTTGCGCGGTCCCCACAAGACCAAAAGGCCGGCCAATCCCGGCTCTCACTCCCGGCGACCCTACGGAGCCGCCCCTACCAAAAGAAGGGCGGCGTAACACGCCGGGCGGCGCGGGTTCCCCGTGACCGCCCGGCAGGGCACACTGTCTTGCTCAAAAATGAACTTATACA
>CAYURH010000022.1:0-15355 GCA_964447105.1 uncultured Candidatus Saccharibacteria bacterium | reverse complement strand
GGCATGACATTTGCCAACGGCCTGCGAGCGCTGCTCCGCCAAGACCCCAACATTATCATGGTAGGCGAGATCCGCGACGGCGAAACGGCCGATTTGGCCGTGCAAGCTGCACTGACTGGTCACCTCGTATTTAGCACTCTGCACACCAACAACGCCGCCACCTGTTTGCCGCGTTTGCTCGACATGGGCATTGAGCCGTTTTTGATTGCCAGCACGGTGCGCGCCGTGATTGGCCAGCGCTTAGTGCGCCGTTTATGTCCAGACTGCAAAAAAGAATATCGGCCCGAAGATGGCGAACTCGCCACTATCAACGATATGTTCAACCTGAAATCGTCTGAGGCATTAGAGCGCATGATCAGCCTGGAAGCTCAGGCCATCAAAGAGCAGATTGGCAAGGACGTGGGCGACAAATCATCTATGGGCAGTAGCGGCATCGTACGCCTATGGCGCGCCGACACCGATGGCTGCGAAAGCTGCAATCACACCGGCTACAAAGGCCGTATGGGTATTTACGAAGTATTGCCCAACACGTCGGACATCCAAAAACTTATCGTCACCAATTCGACCAGCGAAAACATCCAGACGCAAGCTATCGCCGAAGGCACGGTAACTATGCAAGTGGATGGGTTTATAAAAGCACTGCGCGGCCAAACAAGTATCGAAGAAATTTTGCGCGTAACGCGAGAATAAAACCATGGCCACATTTAGTTACCAAGCAGTCAATGCCGACCACAAAACACTCAGCGGCACCATCGACGCCGCCGACAGACAGGCGGCCATTGCTGCGCTCACCAAAGACAAACTGCAGCCTATCAGCGTCAAAGAAACCAAAGCCAAAGCCGGTGGTGGCAAACTGTCGTTTGGGGCTGGCAAAGTCAAATCCAAAGACTTAGTCATGTTCACTCGCCAACTCAGCACCATGGTGAGTGCCGGCGTGCCACTGCTGCGCGCCCTCACCACGTTGCAAGCCCAAACCGAAAGCAAAAAACTCAAAGAAGTGCTAGCTGGCGTCAACAAAGACGTGCAAGGCGGCACCAGCCTGGGCGATGCATTTGGCAAACATCCTACAGTTTTTAGCGACATCTTTGTCAACATGGTACGCGCCGGTGAAGCCGGGGGTATTTTGGATGATATCTTGAAAAAACTCGCCCAGCAGCAAGAAAAAAACGAATCCATTCGCAAAAAAGTCAAAAGCGCTATGACCTATCCCACCGTGCTGATCGTGATCACAATTAGCGCATTTTTTGGCCTGATGATTTTTGTGATTCCGCAGATTGGCAAAATCGTCAAAGATTTGGGTGGGCCCAATGCTGAGCTGCCGGCAATTACCCAAGTCATGTTGAATATCAGCGGCTTTATGCAGCAGTATTGGTGGCTGATCATCGGTGGGGCGGTGGCTGGGTTCTTTTTGTTTCGACGATGGGAAAGTACGCCGCAAGGCAAATCGGCGTTTCATCATTTTCTACTCAAGATTCCCGCTATTGGCGTGATTGTGCGTAAACTATCGGTATCGCGATTTGCCGAAACGTTTTCGGCGCTGCTCGGTGCAGGGGTGAGTGTCATCGAAGCGCTCAATGTCACCGCCCGCGCCGTGGGCAACAAAGCATTCGAAGAAGAAATCATCAAAGCCGCCGATGGCGTAAAAAACGGTAAACAGCTGTCTGAAATCTTGTCCAAAAGCAAACTCTTCCCCGAAATCGTCCCGCAAATGCTCGCTATCGGCGAAGAAACAGGCCAAACCGACACCGTGCTTATAAAAGTAGCAGAATTTTACGAAGAAGAAGTCGACGGGCTCATCGGCAGCCTGAGCTCCATTATCGAGCCAGTGATGATCGTGATGATGGGGTCTATGGTGGGCCTGATTGCCGCCAGTGTGATGGGACCGATTTCCAGCCTGGCTCAGCAGATTCAATAAACTTTAACAATCTTAACCACACTTGACGTCAAAGTGTATATGCTTATACTTAACATCAAGACGCGACGCTGGTTGCGGCGACATACTTACAATTAAATTAGGGGGCAAAAATGCTTCGAAAAACAGCACAAAAAGGTTTCACGATTGTCGAACTTTTGATCGTCATCGTGGTAATCGGAATTTTGGCCGCGCTGGTTTTGAACACCTTTAGTGGTGTACAGGCTCGCGCACGCGACACCGAGCGCCAAACCGACGTCAACAGCGTCGCTACACAGCTCGAGGTTTACTACAACGACAACGGCTTCTACCCGACACTCGCCAACCTACAGAGCGACACCTGGGTACAGGCTAACCTGAAAGGTCTAGACATTAACGCTCTGCGTGCTCCTGGTATCGCTACCAACAGCTTTGGTGGCGCAGCAGCTAGCACCAAAGACCAATACGGTTACGTCGCAACGCCAGCCAGCTGTGACAACGCATCGTCTACCACCAACTGTACCAAGTTCACTCTGAGCTACTTCAAAGAGAGCTTGTCCAGTGGCGAAACCAACCCTCGCACCAAAGCAAGCTTGAACTAAAATCAAGCGGCAATCAAAAACAGCTCCCTCAGTGGAGCTGTTTTTATGTGATAGCATAAACATAAGTATGATGATGGTACGACGCGATGGTTTTAGTTTGGTTGAGTTAATCGTGGTGATGGCCGTGGTGGGTGTTTTGGCGGTATTTGTATTTATCAATATCAGCGGTCAGCAGGCACGGTCACGCGACACCGAACGCACTACCGACATCGACACACTGCACAGTCGACTCGAAGAATATTACCGCGACAACGGTGGCTACCCCAACACATTTACGGCAACCACATTTTCGGGTATCGACCCGGCGGCGCTCAAAGACCCGGCAGGCAATACCATCGCCATTGCCACAGCCGTATCCGACCAAGCCGCAGCCAGAGCTGCCACCAATCCGACAGGCAGCGGCGCACAATACAAATACATCCCCTACCCCACTGGCTGCACCGCCATTACCTGCACCGGTTACGTACTCAAAACCTATATCGAACAACCCACCGCCAAACTGCCTAACCCCTACGCCAGCTACGGTTTAAACAACAATTAGTGCTATCATAAAAGCAAAGCGCTTATGATACGCAAAACAGCCGGATTTACCATTATTGAATTGGTGGTCACCATCGCCCTGCTTGCCATTGCCGTGCCGGTAGTGGTGGGGCTAATCACCAACCTAGGCGCCATCAATGATCGCAGCAGCGACCTAGCAACCGTGCATGCTTTGGTGGAAAACAAAGTCGAAAGCCTGCGCAGTATCAGTTTTACCGGTCTCACCAACGGGACGACTGACTTTACCAGCGAATTATCATCATCAATCGGCAAACCTCGCTCAGCCAGCTACACTATTAGCACCGTGAGCACGGCGCTCAAACAGGTAGACGTAACAGTGTCCTACAACGACCACGGCTCCACGCGAACCCTGCGCTACCGCACGTACATAGGAGAACTAGGTGTCGGCCAATACTAAACGTCAAGCGGGACTCACTGTTGCCGAGCTGGTGGTAGCGATTGTGATTATTGGTTTATTAGTGGTGCCGGCCACGGTGCTGTTGATTAATTTTTATGGCGAAACCATCAAAAACAGCGTGCAAGCTAAGCTGGCTGTGGAATCCGAAGCCGTGCTCAACGCCGTGGTCGAAGAACTGCGCGTCAGCTCGGGCGTGCGCGACAGCAACACCATCACCGATCCCAACGCACCGACTGGCGGGTGGACGACAAGCAACTCCAGCTTGGTGTTGATCATTTCGACACCCGTAACCGATAATAGCAACAACTTTATTATCGACACCGACACCGGCGCACCGTATCAAAACGAGCTGGTGTACTTTTCGAGCAATGGCAAATTCTATAAACGCTACCTAGCTAATCCAAACGCCACGGGCAACCGCTACAAAACCAGCTGCCCCGTCACGTCGGCTACGGCCAGCTGTCCAGCCGACGTACTGCTGAGCGACCACTTCAAAACAATGAGTTTCGTGTTTTACGATCAAGACGACGCCGTCACCACAACGCTCGCCAACGCCCGTTCGATCAAACTGATGCTGCAGATGGAACAGCAATCGTTTGGACGCACCATCAACTTCACTAATAACATTCGTATAACGCTTAGGAATTCGCTATGAACAAGACGCCGCAGCAACAAGGATTTGTGCTTGCATCTTTACTGTTTGTGATGTTTTTTATTGTTGCCGCCGGGTTGGTCACAGCACAGCTGACACTCAATAATTTTCGCCTATCAACCCAAGAGTATTACCGCACCAACACCCAGTTTGCTGCCGACGCCGGGCTTGATAGTGCTATTACCCAACTCAACCAAGACGCTAGCTGGACCGGCACTGGCGGCGAGATCACGCTATATTCAGACAGTTCATACAAAGACACATATCAAACGACTATCGTCAACGATACCGACCCATACATCAAATACATCGATGTTACCGCCAAAACATATTCGCCACCCACCAGCAGCACCCCGAAAGTACAGCGCAAATTCCGCGTACAGTTGCGCGGCGTTAGTAGCGGATCGTATTCGCTGGTAACTGGCGTGGGTGGTTTGTTTATGAGTAACAACTCCAAAATCGTGGGCGGCAACGTATACGTGAATGGTGAAATCTCTATGACCAATTCGGCCCAGATTGGCCTCACCACCAACCCGGTGAATGTCAAAGCTGCACACCAAAATTGCCCAGTCCCCGCCAACAGCACGTACCCGCGCGTCTGCGCGTCGGGCGAGAATGGCCAGCCAATCAACCTGCAAAACACAGCCAAAATCTACGGCGAAGTGCAGGGCACCAACCAGACAACGGGCACCAACATGCTCAACCCCGGCCTGGTGCCTGGTAGCCCTGCGCCAGCCGCACTGCCCAGTCATGACCGCAGCAGCATCACGGGCGCAATCGCCAGCAACCAAACGGGAGCGGTTGCTGGCTGCAGTAGCGGCACCAAAGTCTGGCCAGCTGGCCTCAAAATTACTGGTGACGTCACGGTATCGGGCACCTGCCAAGTGACCGTGCAAGGTAGTATCTGGGTTACCGGTTCGCTGACTATCCGCAATTCAGGCAAATTGATCGTAAGCAACGCGCTTGCTACCCCTCCTGAAATCATGATTGATGCCCAAGCTGGATTATCAATGCGCAACAGCGCCACACTGCAGTCCAACACTGCCGCTTCACCAGTTGGGTTCAGAGTTATTACCTATTGGAGCATGGCAGCGTGTTCACCCAACTGCCCCGATGTCACCGGCACCGACCTATACAATAGCCGCAACACGATTACCATCGACTTAGACAACAGCGCTTCGGGCCCACAAACCGAATTTTATGCGCGCTGGTCGCGGGTAACCATTAACAACTCTGGCAACATTGGCGCCTTGGTAGGTCAAACGGTCAACTTGTCGAACTCGGGCACTATTACGTTTGGCACTACTGTTACTGGGTCGTTTGGGATTTCGGCTTGGGTTGTGGATTCGTACAAACGCACCTATTAGAGCAGTTTGATGCTATACTAACCATAAGCATAACTGATTGGGATGGGCACACCAACTTCACTATTTCACTATGATAAGCCTTTGGCCGGTGTTGATTTTAGTACAACCGGCGTAAAAATCATGGCTATCAACCAGCACATGCACACGCTTGGGTATGGTGCTATTGATTTGGACCCCACTCGGGTGCAGCAGAGTTTTAATACCCCCGACACATACCTCGCTCAGGGTATCCAGACATTGCTGCACGAAAAATTTGTGGGGCACCTGCCCAGCTCACATGTAACCGTGTGTATTCCTACCAATCGCACATATATGCGCATCATGAGTATCCCGGCCAAAGCCGAATCTAACCTCGATGAAGCCATCCAGCTCGAAGTCGAACAATACGTACCCGTGCCGGCCGCTGAATTGTACATGGACTACGAAATTATCGAACGCAACAAAGACACCCTCACCGTGCTGGTGGTGGCCGTGCCTAAGCACCTGGCCGATTCCATACTGCAGAGCTGCCTGCAGGCCGGGCTGCAAGTGGTCATGATGGAGCCAGGCATTAGCTCTGCCGCCCGACTGGTAAAGTTTACCGAAGAGGGGCACCTGCCAAGTATCATCATCGACATTGGCGCCGCCACCACCGACATTGGTCTGTTGGATGGCGTAGTACGCGTGACCGGCGGCGTGGCTGTCGGTGGGCACACGTTTACATTACAGATTTCAGAAAAGCTAAAAGTGTCGCTCGAAGAAGCACATCAACTCAAAATCCACGACGGTCTGGCTCGCGGCTCCAAACAGGGTGCACTCAAAACTGCACTCGAACCATTGCTGACGCAAATTACCAACGAAATCCGCAAGATCTTGCGCTACTACACCGAGCGTATTGGCGCCAAAACCAAAGTGGAGCAGATCATCATCGTAGGTGGCGGGTCCAACATGCCGGGCATTGGCGAATACATTACCGAGGCTATGCTCATGCCGGCGCGGGTGGCCAACCCGTGGCATGCGATTGATTTTGGTAAATTACAACCGCCCACCAAACAGTTCAAGCCACGATTTGTCAATGCTGCCGGGCTGGCGCTGATTGAGCCCAAGGAGATTTGGCGTCATGATTAACGTCTTACCTCCCGAAACCAAAAAACAGCTACGCGCAGCGCGGTTCAACGTAATCGTACGCAATTATTATCTGCTTTTGGGGGGCACTATAGTCCTGCTGGCCGGCGTATTTGCCGTGGGACTCTACACGTCCGACAATCAAAAAGCCGCCGCCAACAATGATTTCGCCGCCGCCCAGCAAGAAGCTGTGGCATATTCAGCTACCAGCAAAGCTGCCGATCAGTTTGCCAAAGACCTAGAGGTCGACAAGACGATTCTAGCTGGCGACATCCGTTTTAGCACGCTTCTGACCGACATCGCAACCGTTATACCATCCTGTGTAATCTTGAGCAACCTCGCCATCGGCACCACCAATCTCGCCACCCCGCTCACCATCAGTGGCCGCTCATGCACCTACGACGATGGCGTAAAGCTCAAAAACAGCCTGGAAGCATCGTCGCTTTTCGAAAAAGTCAAACTCACCAGCGCCACTACCACCGACCCCACATCACTCAGTCTGACCAATGCATTTTTTGCCCGCTATCCAGTCGTGCTCACGCTTACCGCCCAGTTTAGTAAACAACCAACCGCACAGGAGGCCAAAAAATGACCGCCACTCGCCTCCGCCTCATCCTCATAGTCGGCTTCATCACACTTTTGGCCGGCTGCGGTGTAGGAGGTTGGTTTACCCAACAACTCTTGGCGCAAAAAGTCGTCGAAGCCGACCACGCCCGCACCGACGCCGACACTGCCCGTGAACAAGTCAACGAGCTCAAGAGCATGCAAGCTCAGCTGGACAAAAACAAAGATATCGTGGCTCGCGCCAGTCAAATCGCTGCATCGGCCAACCAGTATGAATATCAGGACCAAGTCATCAAAGATGTCGAAATATACGCCAACCGCCACGGTCTCGCCGTGAGTGGCTATGATTTCAACGCCCCTGTAGCCAGTGGTAGCAAAGCGCCTGCCGGCACCGTGCTCACACCATTTTCGGTAACACTCCGCGGGCCCGCGCCGTACATTTCATTCCTCGCGTTTCTGCGCGACATGGAAAACAACCTCACCAAAATCCAAGTCACCAGCCTCACCCTGTCGCCCAATACCAAAGACCCCAAACTAATCGAAAACCCCACGCTCAGCGCAGTGGTGTTTATAAAGAAATAATATGAAGCTAAAACTCCCTCCCCTTCCAAAACAGGCCACCCAAATGTTGGGCAGATTCCAAGTGCTCGGCAAGCACCATTATTTTATCTACTCCATCGTGCTGCTCAGCGGGCTGATCGTAGCCATATATGTAGTAAACGACACTTTGTCTGCCACGGGCGACGACACCTACCGCCAGACCAAAGAGCAAGAAATGCTCAAAGGCAACTTCGATCAGGCTACTATCAAAAAGATCGAGGAACTCAACAAAAGCACCGAAAACTCCACCGCACCCGCCCCACCCAGCGGGGTGCGCAGCAATCCGTTTGCCGAATAGTCCCCTCGCGGGCTACTGTGTCTGCCCTGTAAACTTGGCGCGCAATACGCCTAATTTCTGGCCGATTTCACCCCGATATTCATACGCAGCGTAGCCCACCACGAGCGCACCAATTGCGCCAAGCAGCCAAAAATTTGGCAAACTGGCCGGCTGCGATGCATCAGCCGCATTGGATGCTATGGGCGTAGATACATTGGTAGCTTTGGACGCAGATAATTTTTTGGCGGTGGATTTGGCGGGCTTTTTAACAGTTGATGCTTTTTTGGTCGATGCAGCTTTTACTTTGGCCACCGCCGCCACAAGCGCGTTTGCTCCTCCTGCAGTCGGCGTCGTGGTCCATTGCCACACACCGTCCGCCCCTCGCATCCAACTCTGCCCGGCTTTAGCGGCGCCGTAATTCACCACCTCGTCCACCACTACACCGTTCGGATCAAGTAGGCGCACACTTGTGCCTGTATTAGTTAGGCTCAGATGCGACTCGGCCGAAGTGATGGTAATATATTCACCAGGTTCGATAGATTGATCTGGCAGCACATATTTATAGCGATAGCTGCTGCCGCTTTGCAGTTCGTACCCTCCCACAGAAACAGCGACGTTGCTGGGGTTGTACAACTCTATGAACTCGTCATTACTATCGGTCTGCGGACTGGCTGGATCGGGGAGAAGCTCTGTGATAGTAAGCGGCAGATAGATGCCGGCGGTGTCGCCTTCGGGGAGGGGGTCAGCAGCAGTATCGTCCGCCGGGTCGGGGTTGTCTGAACCTGGATCAGTCGACGCATTGCATTCTGCCGGCGTGGGCGCTAGTTCGGTTGGCCACTGCCCAGGCGTCGGCGCCGCACAGCCCTGTGCGAAATCAGTTGCGTTGCTGCTCGTCACACTGTAGAGCCCATCCTCGCCGACTCGGCGCTGCAGACTCTTGCCTTTGGAAGGAGCTACGGCAGGTGTATTGCCATCGATGGTCGATGCCACACCATAGTTCAGCACATCATGGATAATTGGCGTCGTACCCGGTTGCACCAAACGAATCTGACCGCCCGTTATAGCAAACGCACTCGTAGCTGTGAGGACTTGTGCCTGCGTATCGTAGCTCGAGAACAGCAACCATTGCTCAGGCGCCAACACTACCCGACACGTCGCGTCGGTGCTAGCGATACAAGCTACTGTCGCTTTTGCTTTCCAGGCGTCATCGCTGCTATTAGTGGCCGGACGGTATTGGATCTGCCAGCCAGTTACATCGACGGGCTCATCAGCATTGTTGTAAATAGTTATAAACTTTTCGCTCGCGCCAACAGCAGAGCTAGTTTGCAGTTCAGTGAAAATGACCGGTTTATCTGGTATCGTGGGCGGCGTCTCCTCCGCAGCCGCCACTGGCAAAACATTAGCAGTTAGTATTAGTACACTCAGAAGTATTGTGAAAACCTTACGCATTCGTAAAGTATCTTAAGAGTTGGGTCGCATGTAAAGCCCAAAGTTTTCCACAATTAACTAAATAAGATGTGCGGCTGTGGAAAACTACTTATTACGACTGGTCTTCACGAAGTCGGCTTCGTTCTGCAAATCGGCTGTGAGCGTGTAGCTTTTGCATTTGCCGTCTTTGCAGTCTTTGGGTTCATAGCGGTACGTGCTATCTTGCTCGCCCACGGCTTTGCCCTTGATGTCTTTGAGCTGCGCCGGATCCATACCCTTCAGTTGATCAGCAGTCAGGTGTTCGGGGTACGACTGGTTGGTTGGGTAGTAAATATCTTCCAGGTTGTAGTAAATGGCGTTGATGGCAGTTTTGGCCTGCGCGTCTGTGTTGGCGGTTTCTAGGTTGCGCTTTTGCACCCAAAAAATGCCGCCGGCAGCCAGCAAAACAACGATTGCAATTATGAGTTCGAGTACGGTAAAGCCACGTTGGCGCATTGTAAAAAATCTCCTTGTTATCACTAGTGTACTATATGTTTGAGTTATTGCCTTTTTAGTATATAATAATATTAAGCAACTGCCGTAGGAGGATAAGTGGATTTCCCCTTGCCGGGCACCGGATTACGACTGGCTCCCGAAATTTGCTTGATCGATGACCCGAGTGCCGTCTTCGTACTTGCGCTGACAGCGGCGGCACAACGCCGAATCAGTGGCTCGATGTCCCACCCCCAGGTCCGCCCCGCGTATATCACACGGGCGTACCTGGGCGAAAATATTCGCCAGCAGGTGCTAGCTACAGAAGTACCACTCGACACGTTGGTGCTCGAAATGGGCATCGTCTTCGGGAGGTGCGAATACGCGCTGCTGCGTGACTTCGGCACACCGGATGGGCCTGACTGGAGATTGTCCGTGAACAGGCTGTGCCTTCCATGGCCGCCAAACGAAGGAAGGCCTTTCCCGCCCGAACACAGTGAGAGTCTGGCCATCTTCGTGGCCACGGCCGAGTTCCAGCCGGACCGCGTCACCATGGCGGGCTGATCGATCACGACTCACGATACCGTCAGCACCCGCTGACGGTATCGTGACAAATCTGCCAACACATGATTTTATTGACACACAGCCCAAAACACGCAAGCATGTAGCGTATAATGTATAGACAAAGAGAGGGGAAATATGGCAGATTCGACCAAAAAGACCGACACTTCCAAAGCTGATGCAAAAAATCCAGCGAGTGATGGCAAATTAAAAGCTCTTGGCCTGGCCATGGAGCAGATTGAAAAGCAATTTGGATCCGGCGCTATCATGCGCTTGGGCGAGCAGCATCGTGCCAATGTGGAATTTATTCAATCTGGTGCGCTCAGCCTGGACCTAGCGCTGGGCGGCGGCTATCCCAAAGGCCGCATCATCGAAATCTACGGCCCAGAAAGCTCTGGTAAAACCACACTTACTTTGCACGCTATTGCCGAATGTCAGCGCAATGGCGGCACCGCGGCGTTTATTGACGCTGAGCATGCACTCGACCCTTCCTACGCTCGCCGCTTAGGCGTAGACACCGACAACTTGCTCATTAGCCAGCCCGACAATGGCGAGCAAGCGCTGGAGATTGTTGACACGTTGGTACACAGTAACGCCGTGGACCTGATCGTGGTAGACTCTGTGGCTGCGCTGGTACCTCAAGCTGAAATCGAAGGCGAAATGGGCGACAGCCACATGGGCTTGCAAGCTCGCCTCATGAGCCAAGCGTTACGTAAACTCACCGGCGTGATTAGTCGCAGCAAAGCCACAGTTATCTTCCTCAACCAAATCCGCATGAAGATCGGCGTAATGTTTGGCAACCCCGAAACCACCACCGGCGGTAACGCGCTCAAATTCTACGCGTCAGTTCGCCTAGACATCCGCCGCACCGGGCAAATCAAAGTCGGCGAAGAAGTCATAGGCAACCGCACCAAAGTAAAAGTGGTCAAAAACAAAATCGCGCCGCCATTCCGCAACGCTGAATTTGACATCATGTACAACGAAGGCATTAGCAAAAGCGGCGACGTGCTAGACCTAGCCGTAATCCACGGCATTGTCGACAAAGCCGGCGCCTGGTTTGCCTACAAAGATGGCAAAATCGGCCAAGGCCGCGAAGCTTCCAAAGCCTACCTCAAAGACAACCCCAAAGTCGCAACCGAAATCGAAAAAGCCGTGCGCGAAAAAGTGGCCGCCGAACAAGTATAGTTATGCAGTCTCACACACTAGCTAGCTACCCGACATTAGACGAGTTTTTGCAGCGTCAGGTCGCGGCGACTATCGCCGTACCTGTGGACGCCACAGGTACTATACACGCAGCTTCGTTGCTCTATTGGAACAGCACCAACCCTTTAGCTTTTTACTTTGTCTCAGGACGAGATACCGAAAAAGCACGCCTACTAAAAAACCAACAAGAAATTCCTTGTGCAGCAGTAGTAGGAACCGAAAAAGGAACCGATTTCACTCTACAAATGCGGGGAACGCTGCGCGAAGGAACAGCTGAAGAATTGGAGCTGTATTACCAAAAACGCGGCAACCGCTTTGACGATGTCAACGACCCTAAAAATATGTGTTTAGTTTTTACACCAACCTGGGCTCGATTTACAGATTGCACCAAGGACTACACTCGCTACACACTAGAGGTTTAGGATGAAAGTCACCGCTATCAAAGCGCAGGTCAAAAACGCCGAACGGGTATCGATTTATGTCGACGAAAAGTACGCTTTTTCGCTCAACCACGCGCAGCTGTTGGAACAAAAACTACGCACTGGTCTAGAGATTGACGACGCCAGACTAGGCGAACTCAAGCACATCAGCGACTTTGGCAAAGCCTACGAACGTGCGCTCATATACGTGATGATTCGCCCCCGCAGTGTGCGCGAGGTGCACGATTATGCCCGACGCAAAAAGTGGTCCCCCGAAGATACACAGGCGATCGTCGACAAACTGAGCCAGCGCAATTACCTAAACGACGAACGCTTCGCCCGCGCTTGGGTGGAAAACCGCCAACTCAACAAAGCCACTAGCTTGCGCCGCTTGCGCATGGAACTCAAACAAAAAGGCGTGGCCGACGATATAGCAGCGCGCGTCTTGTCGCTCGGCACCCACAACGAACACGACGCTTTGCAGCAAATCATCGCCAAAAAAGGCAAACTCGCCCGGTACAAAGCTGATCCGCAAAAATTTATGCAATACTTAGCACGGCAAGGGTTTAGTTTTGACGATATTAAATCGGCGCTCCAAGAAACTAGCTTTCTTTAACACTCAGCCCCAACGCTACCGCCAACTGCGGCGCAACCATAACAAGCTGTGTCGAATCGATAGTGAGACCACTAAGCGACCCCCAACCCCGAATATCAGAAAGCTGCGAGCTTCGGACGTCAACGTCTTTGATTTTACATTGGCCAAATTCTATTTTTTCTAGGTGCGAATCTTGAAAATCGACATGAGTCAGTTCTGCTCCCTGAAAATCAGCCTCGACAAGCATGCAATCAACAAACTGCACTCGAACAAGTTTGGCGAAACGAAAGTTAGCTATGTCGAGCTTGCAGCTCTGGAAGATAACATCTTTTAGTATGCTCCGACTAAAATCAACACCAACCATGCGACCGCCGTTAACATACACACGATTGAGCGAACTTTCAGAACAGTCGGCGGCCGATAGATCACAATTTTTTACTTCGCTGTCGATTAAGTTAAGTTTTTCTAAATGGGCTTCTGCTAGCGTCACGCGCTCAAGGAGTACCCCATCCAGACTTATATTTTGAGCTTGCAGGCCAACTACCACATCATGTGATATGGAGACGTTTTCCAGCGATTCGTCTGCCTTTAGCTGGCTTGCCGCAGCCAGCTCTAGGGTAGCTTTGATAATTCTGGGTTTACTGAGTTTTAATGACACGTTAGCCTTCGTGTCGTTCAATCATCTCCGGCTGCGCGTGCGTCGGTGTCCGGAACGGGTTTTCTACTACAGCGCGAGCTGGATGTTTTTTCTTTTCCTTCACTGTGGACGCATACACAATAATCTGTTTGTCGGTTACGTCTTTGATCTGTTTGCGATCTATCAACACTTCGGCAGTCTGCAGTGCCTGCCAAAAATGCGGACGCACATGCAGTTTCATGACATAAAACGATTCGGTGTCTACGGTGTAGTCTATTACTTTGCCCATTTTTTGGCCGGTGTCATCGACCACTTCTTTGTCGATAAGTTTGAATTTGAATTTCATCACTTCCTGCAGCCGCACCAGGTCGTCGGGAGACATGATCCGCTCGGCACTGTCGACAATAAACCCCATGGGGCCCGTTTCGCGGATGTCGGCGCTGTGCAGCACTGCTGGTTTTACATCCAGTCCAGACCCTGAGCAGTAAAACGCCAGCACAAATAAATTACGCGGATCGATGATGGGTTGCTCCGCACGCGCAATCATAGCGCCAGTCTGCAGGCTCATAACCGGCGTGTTGACCAAGCGTTCGTGTAGAACCAACATCTCTCCTGCCCAGCCCTAGTGCTCGGTTACGGGCACACCCTGCATTTTCAGTACGGCTTTTTCGGACGAGTCGTTGATAACATTCACGATACGCCCAGGGTTGGCAACATAGTAGAAGTGATAGGTGGTTTCTTCGCCCTGCGTCGACACTTTGAGCGTGCCGTAATTGAGAATCTGCTGCAAGATACCGCGCTGATCTTGGCTGACATCTTCGACGTTGATCAGATTTACCACCTGCGTTTGCGTACTAAACAAACTAGTCTGGATGTATTGAAAAATCGCTTCATTGGTCACATAAAACTCGTTGCCCAAATACACAACAGTGGCTACAACACCACCCAGTACAAACAAAACCACTAGCCCCAACAGGAATGGAAATAGTTCCGCGCCAGTAGGCAACGGTACGGTCGCAGCGGTAGCACCAGAGGTCAGGAAGCCCATAATAGTGCCTCGGTTGGTGCTATACATGGCGAGCGCGACAAACAACACGGCTACAATAATTGTTATCAGCGCCCAGATCGACACCAAACCAATGGGGTGACGCTTGACTTCTTCGATGACATATTCTTCGCTCGATAGCGCCACGCGTGGATATTTGGCTTTGCTGTCCAGGTGGCGGCGATGCATTTCGGGATCGGGCTCGCGCACCATGGCCGCATTGCGCGCGGCGGTGCCGTAGAGCTTCTGGGCTTTGGCCGGGGCAGTTTTCATCACAACATCTTTCTTGTCCATATCTGTATTATACCAGTTCAATCTGATCTGGGGCAGCTTTTGGCGCCGGCTTACCTAAGTGGCGATATGCGTGGGGTGTCGCTTTACGGCCTCGCGGCGTGCGCTCTAGCAGGCCAATTTGCATCAGATATGGTTCGTAGAAATCTTCGATCGTTGCACGTTCGTCGCCAGTGATTGCCGCTAGTGTTTCTACGCCTACTGGCCCACCGCTAAAATTGTCGATAATTTTTTGCAGCAGCTGGCGATCGGCTGGGTCGAGCCCCAGTTCGTCGACTTCAAGCAAATGCAGCGCTTTTTCGGCAATCACCGTATCTATAATGCCGTCACCGTTTACATCGGCATAATCGCGCACACGCTTGAGCAAACGGTTGGCAATGCGTGGGGTTAGGCGGGCGCGTTTGGCAAGTTGACTTGCAGCTTCTGGCATAATTTTGACATTTAAAATATCAGCCGAACGGTGAATAATCTGCGTCATTTCGTCGGGGCTGTAAAATTCTAGGCGATGCACCATGCCAAAACGGTCGCGCAGCGGCGCTGCCAAATTACCAGTGCGAGTAGTGGCGCCAATTAATGTAAATTTGGGCAAATCCAGCCGCAAGCTGCGCGCGCTGGGGCCTTTGCCCAACATAATATCTAGCTTGAACACTTCCATGGCCCTATACAGCAATTCTTCGACATTTCGTTTAA
>CAYURH010000021.1:0-16020 GCA_964447105.1 uncultured Candidatus Saccharibacteria bacterium | reverse complement strand
CAGCACTTCTTCGACATTGCGGTTAAGCCGATGGATTTCGTCGATAAACAGAATATCGCCATCGCTCAGGTTGGTCAGCAAACTGGCCAAATCGCCCGCTCGCTCCACGGCCGGGCCGCTTGTTACGCGAACAGCAGTCCCCATTTCGTTAGCAATCACCGTGGCCATGGTGGTTTTGCCCAAGCCTGGGGGGCCGTAGAGCAACACGTGGTCGATAGGTTCACCGCGTTTTTTGGCGGCATCAATCGCCAGTTTTAAATTTGTTTTTAATCGCGTTTGCCCAATGTAACTCGCAAAATCGCGCGGACGCAGCGTGTTTTCGAGCTGCTGTTCATCGGCGGCTTGGTCGTCATCGACGGTGGTGTTTACGATGCGCTCAATCATGATTGGATATCAAGCTCGCCAAAACCAGTTGCCGCGTCTGGAGCCTCACCGAAAACTAACCCATCTTCTGTGGCGATCACCAATTCGACCGTAGTGTGCACGACACTTTGCTCTTTTAGATGACCGCCCAGCACGACACCTTCTTTATCCGAGATCGCTATATGCAAATGCACACGGTTTTGACCCAAATTACCTATAAGCGAAACGATCTCAAAAGGCCCAGGTAAATCGCGCACATCCTGCTTATCGGGTTGGGCGCCAGCCATACGCATGCGAACATTATTCAAACTACCGACTGCGCTGATAATGGTGGCAGAACTCAACTTTCGGGATTGCACAAATGCTTCTATGGATTCTTTGAGATTTTCACCTTCGTGTAATCTAATCGCTAACATTTTCATCGGCCCGCTCCTATATTCTGCAATGCATTCTTAACTTGTATCGATGTTGCTTGAGTGCGATCAACTTGCGCCAGCGCTTCATTAGCTTGCTGCAAACTGTAGCCTAGCGCTAACAATGCGTCCAACGCGTCATCACCAACGGTATGCGCCAACACAGTTGTGGGCGACGCGCCTGGCGCACCTACTTTGTCTTTTAGGTCCACCACAATGCGCTCGGCAATACGCTTACCCACGCCGCTCGCGCGCTGCACATAGGCGCTGTCACCCAGCGCAATGGCGCTGCGGATAGATTCGACGTCACCTAAGCTGAGGATAGCCAGCGCCATCTTGGGGCCTACGCCAGACACAGAAATCAATAATTCAAATAGTCGTTTGGCAGTAAGTTGCGAAAATCCAAACAACTCGTGCGCGTTTTCGCGCAAATGGTCGTGTGTATAGAGTTTGATCCGCTCACCTAAATTAGCAGACTCAAAATCGCCAGCCGCCACCTGTACTTCGTAGCCCAGTCCGCTCACATCTACTATGACGGCCGAGCCTGATTTTTCTACCACTTCTCCACTTACGTGCGCAATCATATTGCCAGTATAGCAAGAGTCGGGCGTAAGAGCGACCGTGTTGAACCCAGACGCAACAGGTTTATAATGTGGGCATGGCAAACGACAAAACTCCTGCCCACAATACTCTCGAAATTTTAGACAATGGCATATTAGTGCTGACGCAAACTGGGCACCAAACCCAGCAAAGCATCGGGCAGTTCCAGCCCAAAGTCGACGACATTACCGCCGATCGGCACAAACACAATCGCAAAGCTTTGATTTTGGTAGACATGAGCGGCGTCACCGGCCACGACCCGGCGGCGCGCGAAGATGGCAAAATGCGCATCGAAGGCGATTACGACGCCCTGGCAATTTGCGGCACCGATATTGCGCTGCGCATGATCGTAAACTGGCTGGTCAAACTGGCTGGCAAAGGCGACCGCGTGCGCCTATTTGCCAGCAAAGCTGACGCCATGAAGTGGCTCGAAGCACAGCTATAGCGTAGCGGCGTGGGTGAGTGCGGCGGCCAAGGCGTCGGCAGCGTCGTCGGGCTTGGGAATTTCTTTTAATTTTAGTATCAAGCGCACCATTTCTTGCACCTGTTTTTTGTCGGCTTTGCCGTAGCCAGTCAAGCTTTGTTTGATCTGCATGGGGGTGTATTCAAAAATCGGCAGGTTATGCTGCTGCGCCACCAGCAACACCACGCCACGCGCCTGCGCCACACTCATGGCGGTCGTCACGTTGCGGGCAAAGAATAGTTTTTCGACAGATACAGCCGCCGGTTTGGTAGCTTGCACGATTTCTTGCAGGCTATCAAAAATCGTGAGCAGTCGTTCCGGTTCGGGCTGGTGCACTTTGGTGCGAATCACACCAGCATCGACCAGCTTTGGCCCAGCAGTTTCGATGACCCCAAAACCCAGTATGCCAGTGCCGGGGTCAATGCCCAGGATGCGCATTTACAACGTGACGCCCAGCTTAAACGCGATATACTCCAAAAGATGCAGATGATAGTTGTCGGGGTTGTGATAAAAAGCGTCTTTGAGCACTGTGTATGTTGCCGGCTGGCGTTGGCCGTCGATACCCTGCACTACGAGCTCAGGTTCGTTCCCATAAAGCACTTGTAATAGCGGCTTGAGCGGAACAATAAACACGCCCTCCAGCTCCTCTGGCTGGGGGGTGATATCTGCCAATGTGCCGACGAATTCCGCAATATACGTAGTCATGGCAAACTTGCGTTCTTTACCCTGGTTGTCAACGTCTGCGAAAAGCCGTTTACCCCATAACTCACAATGCTCAAGCTGTATATCAACACCTAGCTCTTCGCGCGCTTCACGCAAACCGTCCAGCCCTTGTTCGCCAGCTTCATAATGTCCCGCAACCGCAACATCCAACATATTTGGGGCGATGCGCTTCTGCTTGGACCGTAACTGCAAGATCACAGCAGGCTCTGGCGAACGGATATATAGCCATACATGAATACCACCCATCCAGTCGCCGTCTTGTATCGCCCTTTCTATTGTTTTTACCCGACCAGTTGGCTCAAAAATAGGTGGTGCCAGTATGTCAATCTTATCTTGTAGTGCCACTTTATTCCTTGATATCAAAATTACTATACGTATTCGTCACGTCGTCTAAATTATCCAGCGCGTCCATCAGGTTAGTCGCTTTGCGCGCCACTTCGGGGTCGGTGATGTCTACGGTGTTGTTGGGGATGAAGGCCAGCTCAGCTTGCTGAATGTCCAAGCCAGCGGCTTGCGAAGCATCGCGCACAGCGGCCAGCTGTTTGGCGTCGGTATAGACGAGTAATTCGCCATCTTCGACTTCGGCATCTTCGGCCCCGGCGTCGATAGCGGTGAGCATGGCTTCGTCGGCGTCACCGGTAAACGCAGCACGGATCACCCCCTTGCGTGTAAACTGAAATGCTACAGCCCCAGATTCGGCAATGCTGCCGCCGTTTTTGGTAAATGCGGTGCGCACTTCGGGGTAGGTACGATTTTTGTTGTCGGTGGCACACTCCACAATCACGGCAATGCCGCCCGGGCCATAGCCTTCGTACGTCACCTCTTCGATGGCTGCGCCGCCGAGTTTACCGCTGCCGCGATCGATAGCGCGCTGCACATTGGCCATGGGCACATTGGCGGCTCTGGCTTTGTCGAGTTCGAGGCGCAGCGCAAAGTTGGTGGTGGGGTCGGCGCCGTTTTTGGCCGCAACAGCTATGGCATTGGCTAGTTTTGTAAATACGGCGCTTTTTTTGGCGTCAGTGACGGCTTTTTGGCGTTTGATGGTTGACCACTTGGAATGACCCGACATGTTTTAGGACCTATTAAACAATAATTATTACTGTTATTCTACCACACTTTGCTCGAGGTAGCGAAGCTTGGTTTTGCGCCACAGCAATACGCTCAACAAAAATAATCCGACATATACCGCAACCATGCCAATCACCGAAATAGTCACCGGCACGCTCGCCCACGGCACTCGGGCCATAAAACCAATCAACTCAGTCATATAGCCCAGCAGCACAGTAGCCGGCCACGCCACCAACCCGCCCAACGCTGGCGCCACAATCCCAATTGCACCGGCCGCAAACGTCAGCAACATGGCAAGCGGAATCAGTGGCACAATCAACACATTGGCCGGCAACGCCAAGAGCGAAAACTGGCCAAAGATAAACAAAATAATCGGTGCGGTAAGCAACTGCGCCGACAAAGTTTCGACCACCACCTGGCCAATAAGTTTGGGTTGGCGTTTGCCAAAAAACCGGCGTTGTAACAGGGGCGCTAGCAGCAACACGCCTGCAAATGCCGCAAAGGATAGCCACCAGCCGATATCCGACCACAAAAACAACGGATTCACGCCAGCAGTGATAGCAGCCGCCATCACAATCAGCAACGCCGGATGCACGCGCCGCCCGTAATACCAAGCCGCCAACGCCAGTGTGGTAACTAATGCCGCACGGCTCATGCTGGAGCTAAACCCGGTCACTGCCACAAACCCCATCATCAGCAAAGCGCCAGCCGCCACCGTCTGAAATTTAGAATACTTTTCGAAAAACCGCCGCGCCAACCGCACCAAAATCGTCAAATTATACCCCGACGCCACCACAATATGCGTCAAGCTCAGTGCCTGCAGCTGATCACCCAACCCACTCGGCAACTGCGATTTGATACCCAGCAAAAACCCCAACCCCAAACTCGCTTGCGGCTCGGGCACCACACTCAACACGCTGGCCGCAAACTGCCGCCTCACCCAGTTCACCGGGTCGCTACTCATACCCGTCACCTGTGCGTCGGCATAATATATGGCGGCTTGATAGCTGCCAAATCCGCCATACAACTTGCCGCTTGCCTGCAGCCGATCGCCGCGTTTGGGTTCGATAGGCGCAAACGTGGTGAGGCGCACGCGACCGGGCATACTCTGCTCGCCAATGTACACGTCAGTAATGTAGACATCGATCATGCGCTTGTCGTTGTACGTCGCATCGTCACTCACCACACCAGTGACGCTCACTTTTTGTCCTACATAATCACCGTAGCGAGCAATATCGTGCACTACATCGCTGCCACGTAATAGTCCGCACACGCAGCCGGCCACGATCACAGCCGGCACCGCAATCCACGCTCGCCGCGACGCGCAGCATGCGAATAATCCGGCCGCGGCTACCCACCACACCCACCCAACTACAAACCACCCCAAGTGCGCCACTAACAAACCGCCCAAAAATCCCACACAACCTAGGCCAATCAGCAAAACACGCGGTACTCGCAGCATAAAACAGGATACAATATACACTATGCAGGGTCTTTTTATTATCCGACACGGCCAAACTACCGATAACGCCGAGCATATTATTTGCGGCCAGCGCGATGTCATGCTGACTGAACTCGGCAAGCATCAGGCAGTGATGGCTGGACGCAAGGCCAAAAAACTGCAGGCCGATCTGATTGTCTGCTCACCGCTCACACGTTCGAGCATGAGCGCCGAAATTATTGCCGAAGAAATCGGCTACAACCCAACCAAAATCGTAGTAATGCCCGAACTAACCGAGCGCGCGTTTGGTGTACTCCAGGGTATGCCCGAAGGCTCTGGTGGCAGCGTCGCACAGGTCAATATGATGCCGGGCGTAGAGCCGCTCGAACACTTGCAGCACCGTGCGCAGAGCGTATTGCGCCAATTGGCTGCGCAAAAATCACACCACACTGTGCTTATCGTGTGTCATTTTTGGATGGGTCGCATGCTACGCGTGGTAATGGCCGGGCAACCGCCAGAGGCAATTTACGATCAGCCGCTTTTGGCCAACGCCACCATCACGCCACTCAGTTAACGCCAAAAAATCCAAGCAATCACAGCAAGCAGGCCGGCTGCAAGGGCAGCGCCATAGAGCCAGACGGGTTCCTGCGCTTTGGTTTGAATGGTCTTTTGTAATCGTTGTGCTTGTTGCACAACCGGATTTTGCGACAGTGTCGCGGGGTCGAGCATCTCACGCACACGTTTGAGTGGCGTGCCACCACCGCCAGACGACATGCCGTCACCCGACACCTTTTTTGCCACACTTTCACTTTCTGGCGTCTCGACCCCCAACAGAGGTTTGAAGCGCTCCACCAAGCTACGCGGCTGAGCTTCTGTCTCTACGCGCGGAGTAGGTTGTGAGCGCTCGATAGCCGCTGACCGCTCTTTAGTAACTGTCGGTTTGTCTATTTCGTTTTGCGATGGTGTGGCAATCTGCTGCTCGAATTTCACATCGACTGCTGCGCTGCGGATAGTGTGCGCCTGTTGATGCGCTTCCACCGCCACCTGGTGCGCTTCGTGGCGAATCTGAGCCAACACCTCGGGGTGAGACTGACGACCAGCCAAACGCTCGCCTTCAACAGTAGCCAGCCGCTGCTCATGGTGGTCAATAATCTCTTGTTGCTGGACCGCTGTTTCCTCGAGTTTACGCTGCTCTTTTTTGAACTGTCGTATCTCCCGCCTGCGGTTGCTTCGTTCGCCCACAAACAACAAACCGAGCGGACCACCCACAAGCGCTGCCACGACGCCCAGTTCCGCCGTAGTGGCTGGCCGACTAGCAGTACTCCCTCGCGCTTCGAGACGGTGTGCCATCTTGCCGGCAATGTGCAAAGCCGACGCCCTGACGCCCCGGCTCCACCCGCTGGGCACAGGGCTTTCCATACTTGCGTCTTCTGTTTCGACAGCCGCCGCAGGATCAATATCGTACTCCTGACCAGATGATACTTGCGTCTCTTGCGATCGATCATACATGACTTCGGGCTCTGCCATCGGCTCAGCACTCATCTCGATAGTGCTATCGAGCTGCTCGAGCGCGTCGCCTACGTCTTCGGCCGCAATATCAAGCTGGGCCATTTCGGGTAGCTCCACTGTCGCAGGCGCTTGTACTTCTGATTCCTGCGCCGCTGCCAGTTTGTCTTTGGTTTCGAACACGACACGGAGGGTGCTCTCGCCAAGTGTGTGAAGTTTGGCCAAAAACGCCGTGGACAACTCGGGTGTAGATGCGGCTTGCGCTTCAGACTCATGTGTGGTTTCGGGCTGCGGCGTGTGTTCGTGGGCAGTCGTGGGTGTTTCGGGTTTGCTTGCCAGTAAACCAAGCGGCAAACTCCTCTCGCCTGATTGCTTGCGTTTTTTTAGAAAACGATCGACAAAACTACCCTCGCTGGGCGGTTGTTCGGGTACTTTCTCCATAGGCGCTTGCCATTCCAGTGACGCGCTTTGACGATCCATATCTGTTGCACACCTGTTATAATCTCGCGCATTATCTCACAACAGAGGTAACTTGGCAATTGCCACTCATTTGTCCACCTCTTTAAACGACGCATGCTGTTTTTGCAGTAAAGTAAGCTATAATCATAAGCATTAAGTTGGTACAATTAATGCCTTTTTTACGCCGATTCGCTAGCCCCTACACACTATTCCTGCTGGCAGGGTTTTTAGTGTGGGCTTTGATGTCCGCGTCGAGCGCGTCTGCCGATAGTACCGCTGCGATCGCTCAAGGCTTCCAGACAACAGAGAAAAATCTAGCCGCAGGCGCGGTGGTAAGCCTCAAGCCAGGCAGCCCCAACACCATAGAATTATCCAACACTGAGCGCGTCAATCAAATGGTAGGCGTAGTGGGCGACAAGCCACTGCTCGAACTGTCCGACAACAACCTGCAACAAGTCCAGGTAGTTACCAATGGCATCACCGCCACCCTGGTAAGCGATATCAACGGCGATATCAAAACTGGCGACAAAATCACCGCCTCGCCTATCAGTGGCGTCGGCATGAAAGCCACGAAAAGCAGTCAGGTCGTGGGCACTGCCCAGGCCGACCTAAGTAGCGTGACCACCAAATCCCAGCCGCTCAACGACACATCTGGCGCCACCCAAACCGTACGCGTGGGCACCGTCCCCGTGCAGGTGGCAGTGGCGTTTTATCAGCCCATCGAAAGCGCGTCGATATTGCCTGCATTTTTGCAGAATTTTGCCAACTCTGTAGCCGGCAAAGATGTGGCGGTGGTGCGCGTGGTACTGGCCGCTATCATATTGATGTTGGCGTTTGTGAGCATCGCTGTGCTGCTATATTCGGCAGTGAAATCCAGTATTATCTCGATTGGCCGCAACCCGCTATCAGAGGTGGCTGTGCGCAAAGGCCTGTTGCAAGTCGGGTTCACCATAATCGGTATTTTACTGATTACGCTTATTACCATATACTTGATCTTAATAACGTAGGGGGCGACCTAGGGTGGACACGCTGCAAATAGTTTTGGTAGCTGGGCTGGTTGTAATGGCGCTTGTCAACGCCCTGAGTTTAATTTGGGCCTCATATCTAGACCATAAACTGCGCCAGAAACCTGTGCCCAAAGTGTACGACGTACACGTGGACGGCACCAAACTTTTCAGCGAGCAGGACTGGGCTCAGGTCAACAAAATCACTCGTGAAGAATTACAAAAAGCCGCTGCCGAAGCTGCCGGCCAGCTACAGCAATCGCTCGACAACGCCGTAACAGCGCTTTCAGCTCACATGACCGAACTTGCCAATAACTCTATTAGCCCTGAATTCGAAAAATATCAGGTGAGCTTGGAGGCGCTTCGCGAGCAAAGCATCGGCACGTTTACCAAACTCCAGCTTGAGCTCGACAAACGTCGCGATCAGTTGATTGCTGAGTTGGAAAAAGACATGCTTGAGGAAAAAGAAAAACGCATCGCCCTATTCAACCGCCGCATGAATGACGTGGTCAGTAGCTACTTGGCCGAGAGCTTGGGCACCAACGTCGACCTGGGGGCGCAAACCAACTACATCCTGCAAAGCCTGCAGCAGCACCGTGACGATATTAAACGAGACATTTTGCTGTGAGCGTACAGGTTGCTTTGCCTATGGATCTCCATTCGCCCGATCAGTTGAGCGCGGTATTGATGGAGGTAGATGCCTATCGCAGCGCGCTGCACGATGCCAAAATCCGAGGCCAGACCGCACAACTACCCGACATGTCGCAGCTACTAATAGATCTGTTGCAGTCCTCACGTATCGAACCCGATGATCAAGCCGGGCTAGAAGAACTTCACACTGGCGTCGAACAACTACTCAACCACGCGCCCGTCGTGCATCTTACCCTAGCCGGTTTACCAACTCGCACCGTCAAACGGCAAATCACCACGTGGTTTCGCACCCAAATGAGTCCCACGATTTTGGTGACGTTTTCGGCCCGAGCTGATTTGGGTGGTGGATTTGTAGCTACGGCTGGATCGCATGTATATGATTATTCCTTTCGCCGGCACATCTTAGACAACAAACAACGCATCGCGGAGCTGACTTTCGGTGTTTGACGATAGCGTGTTTCAGCAACTCATCGACAATGGCGCACCAACGGGTGAAGTTGTAGCCACTGATCGATTTTTGGTGAGCGTCAAGGGCCTAGACGGCGTAGGTGTGGGTGCCATGGTATTATTCGAATCCGGCTTACGCGGCATGGTTCGCGAGGTGAATGAAGAAACGGTGCTGGTGATGAACCTCGAATCCGAAAGCACGCCACTGGGCAACTTGTGCGCGCTGCAAGACCACACCTTGGCAACTGGTGTAGGCGAAGGACTGATCGGCCGCGTGGTTAACGCTCTACTCCATCCGCTCGACGGCAAAGGACCCATACATGTGGCCGGCACATGGCCACTTTACTACCCGGCACCGGGCATGATGGAGCGCCAATTACTGAGCGATCAGCTGCCATCAGGCGTGACTATTGTAGATGCACTCTTTACTGTGGTGTTGGGTCAGCGCATTGCCGTGTTGGGCGACACCAAATCAGGCAAAAGTAGTTTCCTGCAACAGCTCGGCATCAACCAAACTGGCACTGACCGGATAGTAGTCTATGTACTCATTGGTAAACGACGGGTAGAGATTGATCAACTCCTGCGCACACTCAACGAAACGGGAGCTATCAACAACAGCGTGGTGATCGTGGCCAATATATTTGATTCGCTCGCCCAGAGCTACATCGCACCATATGTGGGCTGTGCCGTGGCTGAATATTTTTGGTACAACGGGCGTGACACGGTGATTATATACGACGACCTGTCATCACACGCCAAAGTTTACCGCGAAGTTAGCCTGCTCTCAGGCGGCAATCCGGGACGCGACAGCTACCCGGGCGATATGTTCTTTGCTCACTCCAGTCTACTCGAGCGCGCCGGGCGACTGGCGAGCAACGGCAAAACGCTCACCGCACTGCCGGTCATCATCACTCCAGGCGACGACATCACGGCGTTCCTGCCCACCAGCATTATGTCCATCACCGACGGGCAGATTATATTTGACCTGGCTAGTTTCCGGCAGAATATTCGCCCCGCGGTCAACGCCGGCTTATCTGTGTCACGTGTGGGTGGTCGGGCACAAAACCAACGCCAAAAGCAATTATCCAGCAGTCTATTTAAACGCCTGGCCGAATACCGCCAGGCGGCAGAATTTGCCCACTTCGGCTCCGACATGGCCCCCGAAACTCAAGCGTCACTACTCCTGGGGCAAATGTTGCTCGACGCCTTTCGCCAATCACCCAGCGAGCGGTTTAGCGTCATTGAACAGCAGTTGATACTGGAAACCGTCATCGCCACCAAAGGCCAGATACGCCTCAACGTAGGTCTACTCAAAATGAAAGCGCGCGAATTCGCCCCTCAAGCCACCGACGACACCACCATGACTCAGGTGGTTAACCAATTACTACAACTGGCTACCATGGGAGCACAAGCATGAGTCGCGCCCTCCGTATCCAAAACGAGCTCGCCCAGATCCACACCGTAGAGGATCTGACCGAAGTATTCGAAAGCATCGCGAGTATTCACATTAGTAAAATCCGCAACCGTGTAGTGGCCAGCAAAGACTTCTTCGCCGAACTGTGGCAGACCTACAGTCAGTTACGTGTCGACCCTGACGAACGTTTGCAGCGAACTGATCGTACCAAAAAAGATCAGACAGTGTTTGTGGCCGTCACATCCGAAGGCAAACTGAGCGGCGAAGTCGACGAACACATTGCCGACGAAGTGATTCGCAACATGAGCGAAACAACAGATGTGGTAGTGATAGGTATGCACGGCATCCCTCAACTTCGCCAACGCGGCGTGCGCGTCACTCAGGCGTTCCCATTGCCGCCTGGCGACACTGATATTACGATCGGCGAGATTTTGCAGGTACTCAGCCCTTACGGTCGCATTGAAGTGTTTTATCAAACCTATGAATCACTGCGTGTACAAAAAATCGCTCGTATTGAGCTGTTGACCGCAGTGAAAGCACTGGGGCAAGACGTCGAAAGCTCGGACGAAGTGGTGAGTTCACGCGACTATATTTTCGAACCAGGCATCAACGAAATTGCTAACTATATGGAAGGTGTGATGATGGGCGTGGCGCTAATTCAGATTATTATGGATTCCAAACTAGCGGGTTATGCCGCGCGCTTCAATGCCATGTCGGCCGCCAAAAAACGCGCCGAACACCTGAGCCAGGAATTTCGCCAGAACTACTACCGCGCCAAACGCGCCGAAAGCGACGAACGCCAAAAAGAAATCATCAAAGCCGTACGCTTTCATGCCAAAGGAGCCACCCTATGAACACTAAAGATGCGGTAGGCCGTATCCGCACCATACGCGGCCTTATCTGCGAAGTGCAGCTCATGGGCGAACGCCCAGCGCCCAAAGAGCTGCTCATGCTTGCCGACAATCCATCGGTAGTGCTCGAAGTCGCTAGCTACCCCAACCCCTACCTGGCGCGCTGCATCAACCTGAGCGCCAGTAGCGAAGTGCGTCGTGGCGCGGCCGTAATCTCCGCCAAAAACACCATCACCGTGCCCGAAAGCAGCGGCGTATTAGGCCGGGTGCTCAATGCTTACGGTGAACCTATCGACGGCGGCGGGCCCATACAGGCAGACAGGCGGCGCAGCATTTACGCCACATCGGCCACACCCGATCCGTCGACCGGCAAGCCAGAGATGCTCGAAACGGGCATCAAGGTCATCGATTTCTTCACACCATTTGTTAAAGGCCGCAAGATCGGCATGATCGGCGGCGCTGGTGTGGGCAAGACCGTCCTCATCATGGAGCTCATCCACAACATCGCCCAAGACGAAGCCAAGCTGGCAATGTTTGTGGGTATTGGTGAACGTATTCGTGAAGGTCACGAACTATACATGACACTCAAAGAACGTGGCATCCTCAACAAAACGGTGATGCTGATGGGCCAGATGCAAGAAACGCCTGCTATGCGTGCACTTGTAGGTTTGTCGGCCGCAACCATTGCCGAATACCTGCGCGATGAACAAGAGCGCGACGTACTGGTGTTTATCGACAACATTTATCGTTACATTCAAGCCAGTAACGAACTGGCCACTACTCTAGGTACTATGCCCAGCGAAGGCGGCTATCAGGCCACGCTATTTAGCGATTTGCGCCGATTCCAGGATCGACTCAGCTCCAACCAACACGGGTCAATCACCTCTGTGCAAGCTATCTTTATCCCAGCCGACGACCTCAGCGACCCAGCGGTGCAAGAAATTGCCCAACAACTCGACTCCACCGTCGTGCTGTCGCGCGAAGTTGCCGAATCCGGTGTGCGCCCAGCCGTAGACTTGATCCGCACCGTGTCGTCGCTGCTATCGCCAGATGTGGTAGGCGATCGTCACTACGTGCTCGCCACTCAGGTACAGGCGATTATGCAAAAATATGAATCGCTCAAAAACATCGTGGCTATCATTGGCAAAAGCGAACTCAGTCTCGATGAACGTCGCGACTACGACCGCGCCCAAAAAATCATCAACTTCTTCAGCCAATCATTCTTCGTCACCGAAGATCTCAACGGCACCAAAGGCGAATACTTCCGTCTGGAAGATACACTACGCGGCATCGAAGAAATCCTCATATGAAACAGGTCGTTGGCACCCCCAAACTCAAAGTCAAAGTGATCGCCCCCACCCAACTTTTCTACGAAGGCGCCGCGCTGTCGGTGTCGGCGCTCAACAAAGTAGGGCCATTTGATGTACTAGCCGACCACGCTAATTTCTTTTCGCTCCTCGAGTCGGGCGACATTGTGGTAGACACCGGTACGCAGCACCTGCACTTCCCCATCACCCATGGGCTGATGAAAGTACACAACAACACAGTAACTCTTTTCATTTACCTGCCCGATCAAGCTGCGTAGTTTTTACAACAAAAAGATATTTTTACTTGCTGAGTTAAGCTTAAGCACGTATGATTATGTTGAGGAACATTCGATTAAAAATACAAAGTGGTGGAAAACAAAATCCAAGATATTACTTTTGGATACAGTAATCAACCCACGTCTACTAATCTAACGCCACCTCAACAAAAGACGCTCCCACCACGGCGTCAGCGCGGCGTTAATAGTAAGAAAATTATAGTGGCGGTTGCTTTAGTCCTGTTGCTGATCATCGGTACGGTGATTATTTTTGCTGTGCAACCCAAACGTGCACAACAAGAGGCGCAGAACAGTTTCAATACAGTGGATCTGCCACTGGATAATTTGATTGCGAGCGGTTCGTCCAACTTGTTGGGCACGCGTAGTCTGCGGGTAAATGGCAACTTCTTGGCAAGCGGCGGATTTATCATCTCGCCATCAACCCAGCCGAGCAACGCTGCCCCTGGCCAAATTTACTACGACGACGCCACCAATCAGTTGGCGTACTACAACGGTAGCGGATTTGTGAATCTGACCGCCCAAAACGCTGCCCCCACGGCAGGCGCTGGTTTGAGTTTGACCAACAATCAATTTGCCAACACTGGCGTACTCAGCGTACAGGGTCAAACTGGTGCAGTCTCGCTGAGCGCAGGCAATGGCATCATCATCGACGGCACCACCATCAGTCGTACCAACGGCGTGAACAGTTTGGTGTCAGGCTCCGTCACACTCGATATCACCGACGACGGCAGCGGCAACTTGACCATCACCAACAACGGCGCCGGCACGGGCACTGTGCAAAGTCCCGGTGGCACCACAAACCGCATCGCCAAATTCACTGGAGTGCAAACCATTGCCGACTCGCTACTGTCCGACAACGGCACTGTTGTTACGGTCGGTGGAGACTTGAGCGTCACTGGATCGCTCACCTTGGGCACGGCACTGAGCGTCAGCAATGGCGGCACCGGCGCCGCCGCGCTTGCCAACAACGGCGTGTTGATTGGCCAAGGGTCGGGCGCAATCACCGCCATTACGGCCGGTGGCACGGGTTTGTGTCTTATGTCCACCGTAGGCGCACCGGCGTTTTCGGCCTGCCCAGGCGGCGTGACTTCGATCAACAGTCAGACCGGTGTGCTGACAATCGCCAACGCCAGTGGTGCTGGCGGCACGATCACCATCAACGACGCGAGCACCGCGCAAAAAGGCATCGCCCAGTTTAGCTCCACCAACTTTAGCGCCTCGGGCGGCACAATCAACACCGTCCAAAACATCAACAGTGGCGCCACCCCAACCTTTGCCGGCGTCAACACCAACAGCATCAATCCAAGCGGTGCGTTGACCGTAGGTTCAACGAGCCAAGCATTCACCCTACAAGGGACCTCGGGTAGCGTGATCAACGCGACAAACGGCGTCAACTCAACCACGCTGGCATTTGAAGCACCTACCGCCGCCATTACCTATCAATTCCGAAATGCAGCTGGCGGCACTTGGGATGTTTGTACAACCGTAGGCAACTGTGCGGGCGTGGGCGGTGGCGTGACTACCGCGGGTGGCAGCACCGGTACCATCCCTGTATTTACTGGTTCACAGGCTATTGGCAATTCCCTCATTAGTCAGAGCGGCAGCGTCATCACCGTCAATGGCGACTTGAGTTTAAGCGCTGGCCACACCTATCAAATAAACGGCGTTCAAATCTCATCAACCAACCTCAGCAACGACGCAAACCTAGCCAAACTCAATGCGACACAAACGTTTACCGGCGGCACCAACACCTTTAGAAACAGTGGTAACTCTGCTCTGGCTTTCAACATTCAAAATGCTGCCAGCCAAAATATCTTTAGCGTAAACACCAGCGCGGGTAGAGCGATTTTAGGCGAAGGCGGTGCGCTGGATGGCCAGCTAGTCTTTAGCAACGCCACAAATGCAAACACTATCACCCTGGTTACTGCCGTGGCCGGCGGCAACCGCACCATTACCTTCCCCGACGCCACCGGCACCGTGTGTTTGAGCACGGGCAACTGTGCCGGCGCGGGTGTGACACTGCAAGCCGCTTACAACAACTCAACGAGCCCCGAAATTACGGTAGACGCCACGCGCGGCGCCCTGACTATTCGCGACACCAGCACGCCCATTGGCGCCAACCTGCTGGAAGTACAGGACAACACTGGCTCCACAACCTATCTGGGTGTGAGTGCGGCTGGTATTAGCGTCACTGGTACAACCACGAGTACTGGCAACATTAATTCAAGTGCCGGCGCACTGCAAACCGGCAACACAACTCGCATCGATGCGTCGGGTAACGCCACGAATATTGGCAATATTGGCCTTACCGGGACGATTTCGGGCGGCACAACATATAGCGGATCAGGCGACATCAACACAACTGGCGGCACACTGCAGACCAACAGCATAACTCGCGTCGACAACAGTGGTAACCTGCTCAACATCGGCAACCTAACCGCAGCCGCAGGCATCACCATTGCCTCGACTGGCGGCGGCAACAACATTACGCTCAATTCAGCTGGCACAATTGAGCTGCAAGACAACACCAATGTCACAGGAAACGTCGACGTATCTGGCACGCTTACCTCCGGTACTGCCAACGCTTTCCAAGTGGCTGCCGGCGGCGACATTACCAGCGCTGGCAATATTACATTGCAAGGCGGCAGTGCCACGCTGGGCACAACATCACAAGCTGGCAGTTTGGTTATAAGCGATGGCAGCAGCAACACTGGCACGCTGCAAGTCGCGGCGCTCGGACAAAATACTACCTACACACTGCCCGACCCAGGCGGCACCACAGCAACTATCTGTCTCACCACCGGTAACTGTGCGGGCGTGGGCGGTGGTATTACCGGCAGCGGCTCCACCAACAAATTGTCTAAATTTACTAGTGCTGGCACGATTGGCGATTCGACGATCACCGACAACGGCACAGCAGTAACAACCAGCGTCAATATGGTCGTTCAGGGCGGCAGCTTTACCATCGGCACCACAGCACAAGCCCCTTCGCCCCCGCCAAACGATGGCAAAGG
>CAYURH010000020.1:0-20033 GCA_964447105.1 uncultured Candidatus Saccharibacteria bacterium | reverse complement strand
TTTTGCTCCAAAACTTGCTGCGTTTCCCGCAAGCCATGACACCAGCGCAAGCCTTTGGCCACGCAGTGCACGCCGTGCTGCAACGTGCCCACACCCACCTCAGCGCCACTGGCGAGCAGCGCCCGCTCGAAGATGTGCTGCATGACTTTGAACTACAGCTTCAGCAATCCAGGCTGGGTGAACGCGATCTAACATTTCAGCTCGAAAAAGGCAGCGCAGTGCTACAGGCCTATATGGCCGCCCGCGCCCATACATTTACACCAGCTCAAAAAGCCGAACGCAATTTTAGCAACCAAGGCGTCGTAGTGAATGGCGTGCGATTGACCGGCGCTATCGACTTGATGGAAATCGACCCACAAGCCAAAACCATTACCGTCATCGACTACAAAACCAGCAAAGGCACAAGCAGCTGGCAAGGCAAAACTGATTTCGAAAAGATTAAACTACACAAATACAAACAGCAGCTCATGCTCTACAAACTGCTCGTGGAGCATTCACGCGATTACACTGGCTATACCGTGACCAAAGGGATATTAGACTTCGTAGAACCCGACGCCGACGGCGCGCTGCACCAGCTTGAGCTACAATGTACCGCTGACGACCTGGCAACTTTCACTGATTTACTCCAAGCCGTATGGAACAAAATAACTACTATGGAACTACCCGATATCAGTAAATACCCACCAAACTACAAAGGCGTGCTGAATTTTGAGCGTGATCTTACATCATCTTGACAAAATACTTACTTTACAATGAAGCTACATTACGCTAAAGTGTAAGCACGCCAGATCCAGGAGGAAAAAGTGGATCGCCATAACTGCGGCAGCGGCAATAGCCACTCGCCGCACGTAACACCCGACCAAGCTGCGGCTATAGTGACCGCGGGGGTCCGGGTTGACATCACGCCCGTCACACTCGAACTGCTGGGCATGATCTCATGGATTACACCCTGCGAGATCAATAGCGAGCGGGGTTACGCTCTGGCCGCCGTGCAAAACCTCATCAAAGAGCTGCAGGTCAAACTAATGCTCACTTGGGAGGTCGCTAGAGTATTCGGCGTCGATAACCGTACTGTCAGGGAATGGGCGATTGCCGGCAAGCTGTCTCCCGCTCGTACGCTCGGCGGGGACAAAAGGGCCGGTGATCGGCGTTACCGGGCGCTCGAAGTCTGTGCGCTCATCAAATACAACTGAGGAGGTGAGTCGGTTGCCCGATTCACGGATCGGCACCAAAGACTGCCCCGGATGCTGTCCGGTGAAGCATACCCCTGGCCCAATGGGCTGGGGCCACAACTGCAACACCTGCGACAACACCCGCCATGTCAGGGGGTGCAAGGCTCGAGACTGAGCCAGGACGGGCGCCGCCAAGCACGGCGCCCGTCCAAAGAAATGACATTATCTTTCCCTAGATCGCACCAACGCCTCTGCCTGCTCCAAATGCTCCATGTGATTGATGGGAATCCAGTGATGCATCACCACGCCATGAATCGGATATTCGTTTTTTTGCGCCAGCATGGTTTCGGGCATACCAAATTCTTTGTCGGCTTTTTGCACGCCAGGGTGGGTGAATATGGTGTAGTCGGCCACATATGCACCAGTGGCCACCAGTGAGCCATGTTCGCGCTCGGCAGGAGTTTGCGGTAGCACATCACCAATGTAGCCGTCATTATCTAGATGAAAACTTAGGTAGCCGGGCATGTGCATTTTTTGCAGCCCTAAACAGCGGGGGTATTGCACGCATTCTTCCAGCTCAGTTTTGTCGTAGATATCATCTCCATTGAGCACCAAAAACGATTCGTCTTTTTTGATAAATGGTTTGGCCGACGTGAGCGCCCCTAGTGTCCCGCGCATAGCGATTTGTTCTACGGTACGCACCGGACGACCATAGTAGAATGTACCCACGCGAGCGGTAAGTTTTTCTTTGAGATGTTCCACCACTACAATTACTTCGTCGATGCTATCGGGCAGCGCCCGAAACATCCTATCGATGACTGGCACTCCAGCCACCATCACCAACGGCTTGGGTGTGTGATGGGTGAGCTGATGCAGGCGTTTGCCGCGACCCGCTGCCAGAATAACCGCTTTCATGATCTTATTCTATCCTATCGATTCTGGTGTCTTTCTGCTACGGTGTCGGCGTAATTCGGCAAGTTTCAGACGAGCAACTTCACGATCAATCAAAGCCTGGGCGTGCTCGAGCGCCACTTGGTCTTTGGCTTCAGCTTTGAGTTGACGAGCACGGGCCAAAGCGGCGCGAGCTTCATCGGCCTGCACTTCGTGGCTAGCAGTCGCTTCGTCGACGAGCAGCCGTACTGAGTCACCAATCTCGATGATACCGCCTTCGATAGCGAACACTTCGTGCTGTGCTTCGGGGTCTACAGCCCGGCGTTTGATAGTCACAATACCCGGCACAGCCACGCTCACCAGCGGCATGTGATTGGCAAACACCGAGATCTCGCCATCCAGCGTCGGCAAAATCACCTGATACACAGGTTCATCGAATTTGACGCCGGTCAGGCTGACGAGCTGAAAATGCATTACTGAGTTCATGGCATATCCTCGCTCATCCAGAAAACATGAACTTTTTGCGCGAAAAGCCTGAAGCGCGAGGAAGCGTAACTTTGGTTACGTTGACGAGCGATGAAGGTTTTGCAGCCAAAAAAGGCTGTTTTATGGGTGAGATGAGGGTGTGTCATGAGCTCAAACTTCCTCGATGCTACCTTTCATATAGAATGCGCTCTCAGGTTTGTCATCGTGCTTGCCATCCAGAATTTCGCGGAAGCTGCGCAGGGTATCTGGAATTTTCACATATACACCCGGATCGCCAGTAAAGATTTCGGCGACATGCATTGGCTGGCTAAGGAACCGTTGGATACGCCGTGCGCGGCCCACTACTCGCTTGTCTTCGTCGCTGAGTTCGTCCATACCCAAGATGGCAATGATGTCTTGCAGGTCTTTGTAGCGCTGCAGCACGCGTTGCACTTCGCGGGCAATAGCGTAGTGTTCTTGGCCAACAATTTCTGGGTCAAGAATAGTACTACTAGAATCCAGCGGGTCAACGGCCGGGTAGATACCGATTTCGGTGAGGGCACGGTTGAGCACGATAGTGGAGTCTAGGTGGCTAAATGTCGTCGCCGGTGCCGGGTCAGTCAAATCGTCAGCTGGCACATATACAGCTTGGATGGATGTGATCGATCCCTTTTTGGTACTGGTGATACGTTCTTGCAGCGCGCCCATTTCTTGCTGCAAGTTAGGTTGATAGCCCACGGCGCTTGGCAAACGACCAAGCAGGGCAGAGACCTCAGAACCAGCCTGGGTAAAGCGGAAAATATTGTCGATGAAAAGCAGTACATCTTTACCCTGGTCGCGAAATGCTTCGGCCATAGTGAGGCCGCTCAATGCCACTCGCAAACGCGCGCCTGGTGGCTCGTTCATCTGGCCAAACACCATGCTGGTTTTGTCCAGCACGTTGGCTTCTTCCATCTCGTAGTACAAGTCGTTGCCTTCGCGGGTGCGTTCGCCCACGCCAGCAAACACCGACTGACCACTGTGGAATTTGGCAATGTTGTTGATGAGCTCTTTTACGATAACGGTTTTGCCCACGCCAGCGCCGCCGAACAAACCAACTTTACCACCTTTGGTAATAGGGCAGATAAGGTCGATAACTTTGATGCCCGTTTCGAGGATTTCGGTTTTGCCCGATTGGTCGACAAATGGCGGCGGGTCGCGGTGAATCGGCGCCACGGTCGTAAATGTGCCAGGTTTACCATCGATGGTTTGACCTGTCACATTGAACATGCGACCCAATGTTTTTTCGCCCACAGGCACACTGATAGGCGCGCCAGTGTCGGTTACTTCTTGGCCACGTTTCAGGCCATCAGTACTGCTCAATGCGATAGTACGTACAGTGGATTCGCTGAGGTGTTGCACCACTTCGAGCACCACGTCGCCTACTCGTAGGGCAGTGTTGATAGCCGGCACGCGGCCTTTAGCAAAATCGACATCTATCACCACGCCTACGATTTGGGCGATAGCGCCGGTGGTTTTTACTTCTGTTTTACTCATATAAACTCCTATTCTCATCCACTTTTTGGTCAGATTGTTTCATATCAATAATGCCGCTCATCCGTTTAAAGCCTCCGCGCCGCCCGTAATTTCGGCCAGCTCTTGGGTGATGTTGGCTTGACGCGCGTTGTTGTAGACCAGCGTCAGGTCGTCGACGATTTCTGTCGCATTATCGGTAGCGTTTTTCATAGCCAGCATGCGCATGGCGTGTTCGGACGCACGAGCATCCAAAATGGCCTGGAACAATTGCGCTTCGATCAGACGTACAATGCCGCGTTGCAGCACCTCGTCTACCGACGGCTCGAAATCAGCTTGTTTAATATCATGCGACAGTTCAGCATCTTTGAATCCAGCCGGCAGTACACGGCGCAGACGAACCTGTTGCGACACCGTGCTCACAAAATCAGTAAATAGCAGATCGGCAGCGTCGATAGACTGCGACTGGAACAGTTTAAACAACGTAGCCGTGATGGCCCTCAACTGATTGGGGTCGGGGGTATCGGGCATATCGTCATAGAATCCCACCACTTCACAATCTCGCAACCGACTAGCAAATTGACCCACATGACGGCCAATAGCAATCACCGATGTTTGCACGCCAGCAGCACGATCGGCTTTGAGCTCTTCGACCAGTCGCCTCTGGATATTACTGTTGTATGCGCCGGCCAGGCCGCGATCACTCGCGATAGCGATGATTAGCCGCGCTTTTACTTCGCGCCCACGGAACAATTCGTGTGCATCTGCGCCGGCGAGTTGGCGCAAGCGGGTGAGCAACTCGCGCGCGAGCCGCGCATATACGCGCGGGCCCTCCACAGCGTCTTGAGCTCGGCGCAGTTTGCTAGCAGCCACCAGTTGCATGGCCTTGGTAATCTGTCGGGTATTTTTCACCGAGCCGATACGCCGTTTGATACTTTGGATTGCTGCCACGCTACGCCTCTTTTTTGCCCACAAACGACGCCGCGACTTTTTGGGCGTGCTGCACGATTATTTTGCGAGCATCATCTGTTGGCGCAGTGCCGTCGTTGATCGCACTCATAACTTTATCCGATTTGAGTACGCTCAGCAGTGCGGCCTGGGCGTCTTTGATGCGGTCTACAGGTACGGTATCAAATGCGCCTTCGTTCATGGCTAGCACGCTGGCGGTTTGTTCGGCAATGCTCAGCGGGCTGTATTGTTTTTGCTTCAGCATTTCGGTGAGGCGTTGGCCGCGGTCGATGCGCTGTTTGGTTTCGGCATCCAGATCGCTACTAAATTGGGCAAACGCCGCCAGTTCACGGAACTGCGCCAGACTGAGACGCAAGTTGCCAGCAACTGATTTGATAGCTTTGGTTTGCGCTGCGCCACCCACGCGCGACACACTCAGACCCACCGAAATCGCCGGGCGAATACCCTGGTAGAACAGTGCCGTTTCCAAGAAAATCTGACCGTCGGTGATACTAATCACGTTGGTAGGGATGTAGGCGCTAATGTCTCCAGCTTGCGTTTCGATGATGGGTAGGGCAGTCAAACTACCACCACCCAGTTTGTCGCTTAGTTTGGCGGCGCGCTCTAGCAGGCGTGAGTGTAGATAGAACACATCGCCCGGATATGCTTCGCGGCCCGGTGGACGACGGAGCAGCAGCGACATCTGACGATAAGCGGCGGCGTGCTTGGACAAATCGTCATAGATGATCAGGGAATGTTGCTTGTTATCACGGAAATATTCGGCCATAGCTGTACCGGCGTATGGCGCCAGATACAGTAGGGAAGCGGGGTCGGCCGGGCTGGTAGCCACCACAATAGTTTGGTCCATCACCCCTTCGGCCTTTAGTCGTTCTACAATGCGACTAATTTTGCTCAATTTTTGACCAATAGCCACATACACATTTACCACGCCAGTTTTTTGGCGGGCTTGGTTGATCATAGTATCGATAGTGATGGCGGTTTTACCAGTTTGACGGTCGCCGATAATAAGCTCGCGCTGCCCACGACCAATCGGGATCATGGTGTCGATAGCCATGATGCCGGTCATGAGCGGCTCGTGCACTGATTTGCGGTCGATCACACCCGGTGCCTGTTTTTCTACCAAGCCAGTGGCTTTGGCTTTGATAGGGCCGGCACCGTCCAGCGGGCGACCCAGTGGGTCTACCACGCGGCCGAGCAGTTCGGGGCCCACGGGCACGGTGAGGACTTGGCCGATCAACTTCACCCGCGCACCAGCACGCACTTGGGCGTCGGCACCTAGTAGCACAGCACCAATCTCGTCTTCCATGAGGTTCAGGGCAAACGCGCGCACCGGCTTACCGTCCGCGCCTTCAATCTCGAGCACTTCGTTGAAGCCACAGTTCGTCAGACCATATACCCACGCCACGCCGTCACCAATGCGAGTGACGATACCCACTTCTTCCAGGCCTTTTTCGTGCTTTAGCTCGCCAATGGCAGCTTGCAATTCTTTGGATAATTCTTGTACGGAAATCATTGAGCGGCTCCTTCATTTAGTCGCGATAATTTGGTGGCGATGCTGGCATCAAGCTCGTGGCGCGGGGTACGCACAACGACGCCGCCAATCAATTCGGGGTTGATTGCCTCATGTAGGTCGACAGTCTTGGCGCCAGTTGCCGTCTGCAGCAGGTGCTCGATGGCGCGGCGAGCGTTGGCGTCGAGTTTGACGGCCGATTGCACATCTGCGCTCAAATGGCCGTCGACATGAGCGATCTCCACAGCTACGTCACGCAGAAGCAGGTCTAGCTCTTTGGTGCGGCGAGTGGCGATAAGATACGCTGCAGTTTGGCGTATGAGTTGTTTGGCATGAGCGGGGTGTTTGCGCAACTCGGCCACCAGGCCTTGCACCAAACGACGGCGCGACAGCTTAATCATTGCGTTTTGCTCCGCGCAGCCGCCAACGCATCGTTGATGAGGTCATTATCTTTGCGGGCATCTAACTTTTCTTTGAGCACCGTGCTTGTCGCCAAACCAACCAGCTGCATGGTTTCGGCTTTCAGCTCATCACGTGCTTTGGCAACTTCTTGCTTGAGCTGAGCTTCGGCTTCGGCCACAATGTGCGCTGCACGTTGGGCGGCTTTGGTTTCGGCTGCTTCTACAATATCGGCGGATTGCTTATGACCACCAGCGACGATATCGTCAGCTTGGACGCGCGCATCGCCCAGCATTTTACTGATCTTTTCTTCGGTCTCGCGCATTTTAGCTTCGGTGGCAGTCGCCTGCTGCAGGCTTTCTTCGGTGGCTTTGCGCCGCGCCTCCAGCGTGGCGACTACGCGCTTGATTACAAACAAACGCAGTAGCACCAGCACAATCACAAAACTAATCAGTTGGAACAAAAAACTCTGGACGTTGAGGCCCAGCGCGCCAATTCCTGATGTTTCTGCAAAATATTCCACTGGCGTTCCCTTAGCTCGTCGTAAACACAATCAACAGTACAAACGCCAACACAGCGTCCACCAAGCCGGCCATAATAAACGCGGCAGACAACACCTTGCCTTGTACTTCGGGGTTGCGACCAATCGATTTCACAGCCGATGCGCCGATCATACCTACGCCGATAGCTGGGCCGATGGCGCCAACTGCGATGGTGATTCCTTTGATTAAACTTGGGTCGATTTCTGACATAATGTCTCCTTTATTTACTAATTATCTCTGCCGCAGCCGGTTTGATACGCAGCGGACGAGGATCGGGTTCATGCATCGGCGCTTCATCGTGTTGATGTGTGGTGGCGATGCTCAAATAAACAGTGGTAAGCATAACAAATAGGTAGGCCTGAATGGCACTAAAGAAGATCTCGAGCAAATACACCGGCACCGTAGCGGCCCAGCCAAAGTTACCGGCGAGCTCGCCGATGACGTGCAGCAGCACTTCACCAGCGTAAATCACGCCAAACAACCGCATACTGAGCGTCAAGATGCGGATAAATTCGCCCATAACTTCGATAAGGCCAATGAATAAGTTGAGAGGATTCCATGGTTTGTCGGTGAAATAGTGCTTCAGATGACCAATAAGCCCCAGTTCGCGCAGCGCATAGAATTGCACCAGGCCTATTGTGAGTACCGCCAGCGCCAGCGTGGCGTTGAGATCGGTCGTAAATGCACGCAGCAGTGGCACTTCGCCTTCGGGCGTCGCGGTCACGACAGTGCCCACACCCGGGATCAAGCCAGACAAGTTGGCGATAAGAATGAAGCTAAAGAGGGTGATGAGCAGGGGCAGATGCTTGGCGGCTTTTTTGCGGCTACCAAAGTTTTCGGCAGCGATGCCGTAGAAAAAATCCACTACCGTTTCCACGGCAAACGCGAACCGTGAACGAGGGATCACCGTACTTCGCGCAGCTGCAACACCAAATAAAACCAACACCATCAGTCCCGTAATTACTCCAAACAACATAGAGTTGGTGACCGCCACTGGCCCAACATGAAAAACTGGCTGGGCAGCCAATGGTACACCTGCGGCTTCGGCGAATAGCCTAAACATGTGCGTCTCCGCACGCAAGGGACATTAAAAATCTATCAGCGTGTACACGTTGCATCTACAGGGCAGTATATCAGATGGTGATCTGTTGTGAAAGCCACTGTACCGTTGATTTTTCTGTAAAAAGATGTAGAATATATCTCACAGACCCCACGACAATTACATAGATAGTTGGAAGGTGAGATGTATGCCTCGAGGCGTACAGCAACAGGAACTGGATGAGGCGGCGCGCTTGCTGCTCCTTTGCCAAGGGACTGTCACAGCCATACGCGCCATACGTGACGGCGTAGCCGAGCTGCAAGATGTCCCCGGCATCTGCGAGTTCCGCGTCCTCCAAAAGGCGACGGAGACGGTGCTCATCGTCAAGTTCACGGACAACTTCATGACGAAAACCCTTACGTTGTACAGAAAATGGCTTCGCTCAGCCCTGGCCAGTAACTGCACCCACTCCGACAGTCACGGTGGAACCGTCCAGATCGGGATAACACCGCTGCTGGGTTCATGATCCGCGTGCCGGCCCACTCCGGGCCGGCACCGCACATTTCTTTGGACTTATCAAAGCCTGATATACTTAATAGTATGGACACTCCACAAAAAGACACACCCCAAGTTATTATCTACAGCAGCCCAACCTGCGGCTTCTGCCACATGGCCATGGACTACCTAAAAGACAAAGGCGTCGCCTACACTGAGCGCGACATAAGCGTGGACCGCGAAGCGCTAGAATTTGTTATGCAAAAAATCGGCCAGGCGGTCACACCCATCATTACCTTTGGCGACACAATCATCGTCGGCTTCGACCGACCCAAAATAGATGCAGCAATTGCTGCGATGAATTGATTTTAAGTCGTTATTCTTGTATAAGATAACAATGTTGGCATCTCCACGCCAACAGGCAACGAGCGGAGGGCTCCATGCGGAACCTCATTTCACATTGGCGAACGATCCGCACCATGATTCGTAACTGGTGGCAGGGCGATCCGTTGGAGATACTGGCGCACGTGCCCCCTGTGGCACCATACGCGCCAGTCCCTCCAGCACCCCCGCCACCCAAAATGGCCACCGCGACACCGCCGGCGCTCCCTACACAGCGGACGGGTCGGCCACAGCCTAACCAGCTGGAAACGCAGACGGCCGCGGAGCTGCTCACCATCGCGCGAGCTGTTCTGGACCACCCCGACCAACCGTCGCCCAGGGAGCCGGTTGGGTGGCACTTCAATCTGAGCAGCGATTACCGTGGTGTCGTCATCTTCAGCTATATGGGTGACGAGGACGTCAGCATGGTCTTTCATGCCATTTTCGTGCACATCGGCACCTTCGGTCTCCGAGGTGAGCGAAAAGGCGGCAACACAATCCATTTCAGCCGCCTGTGAAGGCGCACGCAACGAGCGGCGCTGGTCCCGCCGCTCGTTGCAAAACAACATCTATTATCCTAGGCTAGAAGTAATGGCATTTGAAGATTACAAAACCAAAGACAATGTGGTAGTGGTATACACCGGCGAAAGCAAAGGCAAAACCAGCGCTAGCATCGGCCTGATGTGCCGAGCGCTTGGCCGCGGTTGGCGCGTCGCTTACGTACAATTCATCAAGCACTGGGAAGTAGGGGAGCATACGTTCATACATCAAATCGAACCAGTGTTCCACGATAAATTAGTATTTTACAAAGGCGGCAAAGGCTTCTTCAATGCCGGCGATATCAGCGCCAAAGATGTAAGCGAGGCCGAACACAAAGCCGCCGCCGAAAAGACCTACGAATTTGCGCTGCACTGTGCCACATCAGGCGATTTCGACCTCGTCGTGTGTGACGAAATCAACAATGCCGTGCACGACGGGTTGCTGACACACGAACAGCTCGAAACTATTATCGACAAGCGCGCACCCAAAACGAGCCTGTGCCTCACTGGGCGTAATTTCCCAGACGATCTATTCGCCAAGGTCGACATCGCCACGCGTATGACCAAAATCCGCCACCATTTCGACGATAAATTCTTGGCCAACAAAGGTATCGATTACTAATTTGTGACGCCGCTCACCAAACTCTGCTATCATACGGAGCATGAGGAGCCGTAGGGTTAAGTTACTTATTTCACTGGCTCTATTGCTCATAATCGCAGTCTCACGACTTGCGTCCCCCGGCTCAGTGCAAAACGTACTGCCAGCCAATACGACTGCTCCTGGATTTTACCGCGTAACGCAGGTGTACGACGGCGACACCATTGCCGTGCTCATGAACGGCACCGAAGAAAAAATCCGCCTCATTGGCGTGGACACCCCCGAAACCCACAAACCCGACACGCCTGTCCAATGCTACGGTCCGCAAGCGAGTGATTTTAGCACCAAAGCGCTCCTAGGCCAGAACGTCCGTCTCGAAGCCGACCCACTGGGGGACAATCGCGACCGCTACAATCGCCTGCTGCGATATGTGTATCTACCCGATGGCACATTGTGGGATCAGCGACTCATCGAGCAAGGCTATGGCTTTGCCTACCTCAGTTTCCCATTTAGCAAAGCCGACGAATTCGCCGTCAGTCAAGACAACGCCCGCAACGCCAATCTGGGTTTGTGGACCGCCTGCCATCCTTTTGTCCAAGGTACACGCTGGCAAAGCCAATAGGCTTACGCTACACTCTAATAACAGCATATGGAACGAAGTACAACAGACTCAGCCACAGGGCTAAAACATACCATCAAACTGTTCGGCAGCACTGTGCGTTACTGGGAATATAACCCCGAAAAACGCACGACAATCGTGATGATCCACGGATTTCGCGGTACACACCATGGGCTGCAATATATTGTGGACCATCTTCCCCAGTATCGAATCATTGCGCCAGATCTGCCAGGCTTTGACGCCTCGAGCCCTATGCATGAGCGTCAGCACACTATTCGTGGTTATCGTGATTTTGTGGAAGCGTTTATAGTCGCGTTGCAACTCAAAAAACCGTACCTGCTCGGTCATTCATTTGGCACCATCGTGGTAGCAGCCACGGCAGCGCACAGCCCCAAGCTCATCAAAAAACTAATCATGATCAACACCATTGCCAGCCCGGCCAGCAAGGCTGCCCTGGCGTGGGCAGCTGAATTTTATTACTGGCTGGGCCAACGATTGCCCGAAAAACCGGCGCGAGCCTTGCTCGGCAATCCCGTTATTATCAAATTTATGTCCCACACCCTCACCACCACACGCGACAAAGCCATGCGCGCCACCATCCACCAGCAACACCTCCGTCACTTCAGCACATTTCGTGATCGTCGGGCGCTCGACCAAGCATTTCGGGCATCGATGAGCCACACCGCCATGCAGTATGCCGACGACATACACGTGCCCACGCTGCTCATTGCAGGTGAGCAAGACGCGATTGCTCCGCCGGAAGGGCAAGAGCGGCTACTCAGTCGCTTATCAGACGGCACACTCGTCACCATCAAAGGCGTAGGGCATCTCATACACTATGAAAAACCGGCCGAAGCAGCAGCGGCGATTCGCCGGTTTATCGGCTAGTTATTTCTTGGATTTTTTGACTTTGTGGCGAGCGATAGCTTCGTCGTAGACTTTTTCGTATTCGGTCACGGTGTGACGGATATCGTGCGTTTTGGCTATGGCCACACTTTCGTCGCCCATGCGTTCTTGCAATTTGCCATTTGCCAAAATTTTGTTAATTTTAGATGCCATGTCAGCAGGGTCATCAACTCTGCACAAATAGCCGTTTTCGCCATCGTGGCAGAGCTCATAGAGCGGACCGGCATCGACGGACACGATTGGCACACCACTAGCCATAGCTTCCATGGTGACAATACTCTGTAGTTCGGCAGGGGAGGGCATGACAAACACATCGCCCAAATTGTAGACAAGCGGCAGCTCTTCGTCGGACACGCGGCCCAAAAACGACACGTGTTTATCGAGACCGAGGGCGTGCACTTGATTTTTCAGGTTGTCTTCGTCGTTGCCGCCGCCCGAAATCACCAGGTGAGTATCGTGGGCATCGCGCACTAATTTGAACGCATTCACCAGCACCGAAATATGTTTCTCGGCGTCGAGCCGGCCAGCGTACAGCACAATGGGTTTATCCGGTACGTTATATGTGCTCATCAATTTCTTGTCGCGTTTGCCCGGTTTGAAGCGGCTTAGGTTGATGCCGCACGAAATGGCTTTGATGGGCAGGTTGAGCTTGTCACCGATTTCTTTGAACATATCCACGGCGGTTTTGGTAGGCATGGTTACGTAGTCGATACCATTACCATGGAACCATTCGCCATATTCTTCTAGAATAAACCGCGCAGGTTTGGCAAACGGGCCGATGGCACGCAGGCTTTCCATGACGTTTTCGGGCATAGCGTGGTTGGTGGCGACCACGGGGATGTTCATCTTTTTGGCCGCTTGGCGAGCAGCAAAGCCGATGCCCAATGGGGTTTGAATATGAATGAGGTCGGGTTTGAAATCAGCAATATATTGCTTGACCTCCATACCTGGGTTCAGGGAAATACGGTAGGTAGGAAAGAAGGGAGCGGGGAGCGACGTCACTCGCGCCACCTCATGATTTTTGTCTATCTCGATGTACCGACCGCCGGTTTGCGACGGAGCGATTACCATCACGTCGTGGCCGGCGTCAGCCAACCCTTGGGCCAATGTGCGGCCAAATGTACCCACGCCGTTGCGGCTAGGCCAGTGTAAGTCAGAAGCTATAACGATACGCATGGGGATAGTATAACAGAACTATACTACCTTGAATGTCGCCGACCGACGGTAGATAATCTGAAGATTATGAAGGCCCGCAAACCGCCAACACCGCGCCCAGAAATCTATGATTACTATTGGTATTTTGCTTCTGAACGCCAAGCAATATTCGAAAAACGTGTGGCCAGTTTGCCGCCACCCTGGACGAACGACATTATTTTGCAGACATATAAATTTTGCAATGTTTTTCGTGCCGCCGATCGCGTGAGTCAATATATGATCCGCAATGTCTGCTATCACACAGAGGACTGCACGCCACAAGATCGTTTGTTTCAGATTATCGCCTTCCGCACCTTTAGCAAAATCGAAACCTGGCAATGTGTTCACGATTTTTTGGGTCATTACCCAACACTGCACGATCTAGCCGACGGCTCGTTCACCAAAGCGCTGCAGCACGCTCGCCAGCAAAATGGCAGTTTATATACCGGAGCGTTTATTTTATGCGCTGCCGATGCTTATGGTCAAAGCCTAAAATATCTTAATCATGTCGAACTGTTTCGCCATATGTTTTTAACCAATACCCTAGGCCAACAGTTACTTAACGCAAAATCCTTGCGCGAAATCTACAATCTTTTACACGGCTATCCACTTATGGGTGATTTTATGAGTTATCAAATTGCGATCGACCTTAACTATTCGGCGCTTGTTAATTTTTCGGAAAATGAATTTACCCAAGCCGGCCCCGGCGCACTGCGGGGTATAAAAAAATGTTTTGCCGACCTAGGCGATTACAAACCGGCCGAAATCATACAGTGGATGGTAGAAAATCAACAAAAAGAATTCGCGCGGCTAAATCTACCATTTACGGGTTTGTGGGGGCGACCACTGCACGCCATTGATTGCCAGGGGCTTTTCTGTGAAACCGACAAATATTGCCGCCAGGCCGTGCCGCAGCTGGCCAGTGCGCGCAAACGAATTAAAGCCAAATACGCACGCTCCGCCCAACCAGTCGATCTGTTTTTTCCACCAAAATGGCATATTAATAATGCGCTGCCAAAGGTTATGCTACAGTAAACCATATGAACATCTTCTTCGATGCCCGCTGGACCACGTATCCGACACATTTTGGCGTGAGTCGCTACGGCACCGAGCTAGTGATGGCGCTAGCCAAAATTCATCCAGTCACTATCATTGTGCACGACAAGAGGCAGCTTACTATGTTCCCCGAGGGTATGAACCACGTCGTGCTAAACAACCCCATGTCATGGCGCGAACTGTTCATTGCCCCCAAACTCAACAAGCTGGGGGCCGACGTAGTATTTAGCCCGCTGCAGGTCATGGGTAGCTGGCGGCGCCGCTACAAACTCATTTTGACTATGCAAGACACCATTTATTACAAATACCCTACGCCGCCACGCAACCTACCTCAGTTTGTACGCTGGCTTTGGAAGCTATCGTTTAAAGCCAGTTGGCCGCAACGATTGCTCCTAAATCTGGCCGACACAGTGGTGACGGTGAGTCACACATCCAAAAAAGAAATTGAACAAATGCATTTGACCGACCGCCCAGTTGGGGTAGTGTATAACGCTCCTGATGCCCACCACGGCATAGCTCGCGCCAAGCACATCAAAAAAGATTTGGTATTTGTCGGGTCATTTATGGCCTACAAAAATCACGACTTACTGGTGCGCATGATGAACCTATTACCCGAATACACTATGCACTTCACGAGCCCGGTGTGGCCTGAACGCAAATTGCAGCTCCTTGAAATAGCGCACAATCCGCGCCAAATCACGTTTTGGAATGGTGCCCCCGACAAAAAGATGTATCAGCTACTTTCTAGCGCGACGGCCGCCACCAGTGCGTCGCGCGCTGAAGGATTTGGCCTGCCCATCATCGAAGCTATGGGCATGGGCACACCAGTTATCTGCACCGACATGGAAATTTTCCACGAAGTCGGCGGCAAAGCAGCGCAGTATTGTAGCCCAGATTCACCCGAAGAATTTGCAGCCGCAGTGCGCAAGCTCGAAGACCCCAAAGTTGCCGCGGGATACTCTAAAAAAGGTTTGGAGCAAGCTCAAAAATTCAGCTGGGATAATTCGGCCAAACAATTACTCCGCATCATAAAAGACCTCCGCAAAACCGACGCATAGAGTTGTTTAAAAGCAATAATTATTATATAATCTGCTCAGCGACTACCTGAGGAGTACGCTTTGTCTGCCTTCACTGGCAAGATACTGTTCATCATCGCCACGCTGGTGCTCGGTGGAGGCTGTCTGACAGCACTCACACTGAGCATCATGTATGGTCGCGCTCTACTGAGCGCGGCGCTGGTGCTGTTCACCAGCCCGATGGCTATAGCTATCGTGTGGGTATTCGTACAGGACCGCCAGCCGAGTCTGGCCAACGTAACGCTCCTGAACATCCCCTACTCAGCCACGGTGGGCGAAGCCGCGCTGGTGGTGGCCACGTGGTTCACCGCCAAAGCGTGGGCCAAGCACGGCGCCGCCATTGCCGACGGTTGGAAAAGCTACGGCTGGCTGCTCATCGCCGGCCTCATCGGCCTGGGCGTCGGCATAGTGTTCCACCTGAGCGGTGGACGCGCCGACAGCCATTCGCTCAGCCTGGATGAGCGGTTGCACGACGCAGCGACGTCGTGGTTCCACAACCTGGGCATCTTCATGGCTCTCACCGGGGCGCTGCTGGCCACCATCCTGCCGCTCCTGCTCACGCCTGTGGCGCGAGGGGATGGCTTGATGGCCCTCTGCATCGTGATCGTGATCTGGGGAGGGTTCGCCGTGATCGACCAGTACCGGTTCCATCTGCCGCAATCACATCCGTGGTGGTGCAACCCACACTGGATGGACGTGGAGATGGACTGGGCGCACTGGCGCCCGGCGCGCAGCTAGCTCCACTGCCAGCGCCCGACAGCACAGTCGTCGGGCGCTGGCAACGCAAAATCAGAACTTATCTAAATATAGTCATACATAAATAAATATGGTATAATATTTATGTTCATCCGGCTATGTGCCGGATCGTCCCATCGATACGGATGGTGAAACAGATGATACGGTTCTTTGGGGGGTTGGTTCTGACAGCGGCGGGCGTCTTTGGCGCCAAGTACCTGCTGCAGCTCCTGCCCTCGCCGGACGGCATCGCCGCACGGATCAGCACGCTGGTTCTGGCGACGGTCATCGTGAGCGCCGCAGCGCTGGTGATCAACACCGGCGCCGGTCTGGCGGACCCTCGGCGAATCTGGGCTCAACCCGAATTCGTCCAGTCCATCCAGATGTCCAACACCCGGGCGATCTTCGTGTTGCCCGGCTACAACGGCGATGGTGAAGACATCTTCTCGAAGCTCCCGCGACTGCGAGAGCGTGGTGACGTCTACAGCCTCAAGTACGATTCGCGTGGGTTCAACGCCGCGCGCATCGCCGACAGGCTCTACCACATCATCGTACAGGGCGGCTACCACCAGATCACGCTTGTCGGCGTGTCCATGGGCGGCAAGGTCATCCTGAAGCTACTCCGGCGGCACCCCATCATCATGCGCGACTTCCAGGGCGACAACCTGGTCGTGGCCATGGTGGCGACGCCAGTCGATCGTGGCTGCATCAAGCATCGCCGCAAGGTGACGCTGCTGCCGCTGCTCGACGGACCGGTGACACGGCTGCTGGGCATCACGTCGGCCGCGCGGGCCGACCAGGCACAGTTCCTGGCGATGCCGTGGTGGCTGGGTGGTGTCAAACCGCCAGCACCCAACGAGTTCAAGGAGTTCCGGGGTACACTCCGGTACTTCAAGAGCTTCATGGACACCGACAGAGAAGTCGATGCCAGTCGAGCTTGGGACCTCACGCTGGCAGCGTTCCCCAACGCCAACCCAGCGCCGACGTCCCTGTCTGACTGGCACTCGCACGTGCCGATCGACGAGATGCCTGAGCCGCTCGAAAACGAGCTGCTCGCCATGATGAGCTGACCTCTCCAGCCAGCACCCGGTCCGCACCTGCGGCCGGGTGCTGGCAACGCACGATACCCCATATGGGGTATTTTTAGTACAATACTGCTATGGCTCACAAATCTGCCAAACCTATCCACGCCACTATCGACAATCGCCGCGCGCGGTTTGATTACATGTTGCACGACACCTACGACGTAGGTATTGTTCTCAATGGGCCCGAAGTCAAAGCGGCGCGTACCGGGCAGGTAAGCCTAAAGGGGAGTTATGTCACACTCAAAGATGGTGAATTATGGCTCACCAACGCCTCATTTTCAGTCATCCACACACAGCCCGGCAAAAGCGAGCGCACTGTCGAGACCAACCCGCGCAAACTACTCGCCAAAAAGAAAGAAATTATAGAAATACAAGCAGCCAAAGATCAGGGCATGACCATCGTGCCCCTCAGCATGTCCACCCGCACACGATTCGTCAAACTCAAAATCGCCTTGGCCAAAGGCAAAAAGCTTTACGACAAACGCGAAACTATCAAACGCCGCGACCTCGAGCGTGAACATAGCCGCATGATGCAGCAAAAATAAGTTCGTTTTATAGCATTGGCTTTGCCGCCGTGGGCGCACACCGTTCAGGTGCGCGCCCAGGCGATTGTCAGCCGCCGATGGTCATCCGCGGGAATGTACGACGCCAGAAACCGTACGCGGCTGCCGTCACGAACACGACCACCACCACGATAATCACAGCCGGCGGCAGCGGATCGGGCTGGTAGCCGTATCCGCGTGCCGCCAAATCGTGCAGGTTGGCGCCGTTCCAGATGACGTACGTTTTGAGTGTGTACACAAAACTCGCCACCAAGAACAGCGCCCCCAGCACCCGGCGCCAGCGCCAGCCTTCTCGCCACACCGCCCACATCCAGAACGCCACGATGGCCTGGAAAAGTCCAGCAACGAGCAGTAGGTTGCAGATCCAGCGGTGGCCGATGTGCTCGTCGAGCAACACACCCACCCACTGGTCCACGATGAAGGCGATGATGAGCGGCATCAGATGTGCCGAGGCGGTCTGACCGTCTGGCCTGAGCCGCGTCAACAGCGCAGCGGCAGTGAAAAAGAACAGCATGAACATTGCCATCGTGAGAATCCGACCGAAACCTCCGGCGTAGAGACCCTCGAGCGTCAAATCCATATACACCCTCCGGGGTCGGAGCTAATGCTATATACATATTTATACAATAAATATAAAATAGCTGCTACTCATGTATACTAATGTCATGAAGTTATATTCCTGGAACGTCAATGGCATCCGCGCCGTGATTCGCAAAGACACTTTTGTGCCGTTCGTCAAAAAAGAGCAGCCCGATATTTTGTGCCTACAAGAAACCAAAGCTCAGCAGGGCCAGGCCGAAATCAACCTGCCCGACTATCACGAATATTGGAATTCAGCCAAAAAAGCCGGCTACTCCGGCACAGCGATATTTAGCAAAATTAAACCGCTCAGCGTGGCAAGCGATTTCCCCGACGATATCGCCCAAAAATACGACCTCACCGACGACAAAGATCGCGACTCGTCGACCGAAGGCCGCATCATTGCCGCCGAATTCGACAAATTCTATGTGGTCACTGTGTACACCCCCAACGCCAAAGATGGCTTGAGCCGCATCCCGCTGCGCCACAAGCATTGGGACCCAGCATTCTTGGAATATATGAAACAGCTCGAAAAAAAGAAACCGGTGCTTTTTTGCGGTGATCTCAACGTGGCACACACCGAAGACGATTTGGCGCGCCCCAAACCGAACATCGGCAAAAAAGGCTTTACTGCCGAAGAGCGCGAAGGCTTTGATAATTTCGTAAACGCTGGATTCATAGACACCTTGCGCATGTTTGTACAGGGCAATGGCCATTACACCTGGTGGACTCATTGGGCCAACGCCCGCGCCAACAACGTGGGCTGGCGCATCGACTACTGGCTAGCGTCGGAGAGCCTACGGCCGCACATCAAAGCCGCTGCCATCCACGCCGACATCATGGGGTCAGACCACTGTCCTATTAGCGTAACCATCGATCTCTAGCCACAGCTGTGTTTCAGTTTACAATCGTGATCGCGCGTGCTTTAATAACGCCATAAGAATAATAGAAAGGTTCACATGCTCAACGCACTTGTAACGACGCTAGCCACCGCCACGTCGGACTATGATTACTACTATAATTCCAGCCCTTCCACGCTCACCAGCAGCGACGTAGGTGCGTTTTGGATGGTCTTCTGGGTCATTATGATCCCAACCCTAATCGTCGGTATCCTGATGCTTGTCAGCATGTGGAAAATCTTCACCAAAGCCGGCAAACCAGGTTGGGCTGCGATCGTGCCTATCTACAACTACATTGTGCTCCTCGAAATTGTCGGCCGACCCACATGGTGGGTATTCCTGTTCCTGCTTGGCTTCATCCCCTGGGTTGGTTTCATCCCACTCATGATCGTAAGCGTGATTACTACCAACGACTTGGCTAAATCGTTTGGCAAAGACGTAGGCTACACACTACTGCTTCTGTTTGTGGGTGTGGTAGGCTACCCAATGCTCGCCTTTGGCAAAGCTAAGTACATGGGCCCCGCAGCTATGCAACATCCGCAGCACCACGCTGGTCCAACACACACACCGCAAGCACCAGCTGCCTAAGCTACTTGTTCGCAAATCAAATCCATGGCTATACAATAGAGTCATGGATTTTGATTATTGGCGCAAACAGTCACCCGAACAGCCGCTATTTCCTGATATCGAATGGCAGCGGCCAGAACAAAAAGCATTTGCCGGCAAACTACTCATAGTTGGCGGCAGCGCGCATGGCTTTGCGGCCGTCGCCCAAGCCTACAAAGATGCGGTGGGTGCCGGAATAGGTG
>CAYURH010000019.1:0-20470 GCA_964447105.1 uncultured Candidatus Saccharibacteria bacterium | reverse complement strand
TTAATTTTTGTTTCCTGTGAAAGTGCCAGATATGAAATTGCCAAAAACGTATGAACCACAGGTTTACGAACCACGTACCTACCAGCTCTGGGAGGCTAGCAATGCTTTTGCGCCTAATCCAGATCGCAACGCCGGAACCTACAGCCTAGTACTCCCCCCGCCCAACGCCAATGGCAACCTGCACGTAGGTCACTCGTTGGTTATCGCCGTCGAAGACGTGATGGCGCGCTACCATCGCCTACAAGGCAAATCGACATTATTCCTGCCAGGTGCCGACCATGCCGGCTTCGAAACCTGGGTAGTATTCGAGAAAGAATTACAAAAGCAGGGCAAAACTCGTTTCGATCACTCACGTGAAGAGTTATACGAGATGGTATGGGATTTTGTAGAAAAACAACGGGGTAACATGGAAATCCAGCTGCGCGAATTAGGCGCCAGCCTGGATTGGGGTCACCTGGTCTTCACCCTCGACGCCAAAGTTATCAACCGTACCTACAAAACATTTAAAAAGCTATGGGACGACAAACTCATCTATAGGGGAGAGCGGATCGTCAACTTCTGCACTACTCACCAAACATCGTTTGCCGACATCGAAGTGGTGCATCAACAGGAAAAATCCAAACTCTACAAAATCGCCTACACTTTGGTAGATAGGGTAGGGGAGATCGTTGTTGCGACCACACGCCCCGAAACCATGCTAGGCGACACAGCGATTGCCGTGCATCCCGACGACAAACGATACAAAGACCTAGTCGGCGCACGCGTCTGGGTGCCACTGACCAATAGGGAAGTGCCTATCGTGGCCGATGATGCCATAGACCCAGCATTTGGGACTGGCGCTGTCAAAATCACACCAGCTCACGATCCCGTAGATTTTGAAATAGGGGAGCGTCACAAGCTGCCCATCGTCGAAGTAATTGGCATCGACGGCACTATGACCAACGCGTGTCCGAAGCAGTTCGTAGGCTTGTCAGTACTTGAGGCTCGTCAAAAAGTACTCGAGGCGCTCAAACAAAGCGACGAGCTGCGCGGCAAAGACGACTACACCCACACCGTGGGCCACTGTTACAAATGCGGCACTGTCATTCAGCCGCTTATCAAAGACCAGTGGTTCCTCAACGTCAAACCACTTGCCGCCAAAGCCATAGAAGCCATCGAACAGGGCCACATTACCTTCACTCCGCAGAACAAGGGCAAGGTGTTAGTTAACTATCTTAACAATCTTAGGGATTGGAACCTTAGTCGCCAGATCCCATGGGGTATTCCCATCCCAGCCTTCCAAAGTACTGCCGACCCTACCAAATGGATTTACGACGATCGCGTCGACCAACCAACCATTACCGTAGACGGCGTAGAATATAAGCGCGAAGAAGATACGTTTGACACTTGGTTTAGTTCGGGGCAATGGCCGTTTATCACCACTGACTATCTAGACGGTGGCGAGCTCGCACCATATTATCCGCTCAATGTGATGGAAACTGGCGCCGACATTTTGTTCCCTTGGGTGTCGCGCATGATCATGCTGGGGCTATATACCACCGATAAAGTGCCATTTACGCATGTCTACTTGCACGGTTTGGTGCTCGATGAACACGGCCAAAAAATGAGCAAAAGCAAAGGCAATGTGATCAACCCGCAAGAAATCGTCGCCACGTACGGCTCCGACGCTCTGCGCATGGGGCTACTGGCCAGTCGCAGCGCCGGCATCAATCAGGCATTTAGCACGGGCAGTGTGGTGGCCGGGCGCAATTTCTGCAACAAGCTATGGAACATGGCGCGCTTTGTAGAAGACAGGGTAGGCGACAAGGCGGAAGACCGTGCAGAACACAGCAGCGAGCAAACACCACAACCCAAAACTGTCGCTGACCATTGGGTGATCTGGCGCCTCAACACTGCCGCGGCTCAGATAGCTAAACTCATCGAACAAGACCGTTTCGCCGAAGCCTGCGAACTGATGTATCACACCGTATGGGATGATGTGGCCGACTGGTATATCGAAGCCAGCAAGACACATTTCAATCCGTCAGTTATGCGCTGGGTGCTCGAAACAGTACTCACCGTCGCGCATCCGTTTGCACCATTTGTGACTGAAACCGTTTGGCAAACATTGGGCTGGCGCGACTCACTACTCATTACCAGCCGTTGGCCACAAGCCGCCCCCGTCGACACGGCCAAAGCCAAAGAATTCGAACAGTTACAAAACCTGATCAGCGAAATCCGGTTTGTCAGCACCGATCTTGCTCAAGGCAAACAAAACTTGATCTACGCTAGCGATGCGCTTATCGACGCTCACAGCGACATCATTACCTCACTGGCCAACCTCAAAGGGATCGCCAAGGTAGAGAAGGGGAGGGGATTACGCTTGGCCGTCGCCCAACACGAAGCATGGCTAGACATCGACGCCGACACCCTAAAACATCACCACGCCAAATTGCAGGATCGCCTGACCGACACACGTACGCAAATTGAACGCCTGCAAGCGCGCCTCAGCAACAAAAGCTACGTCGATAACGCCCCGGCAGCTATCGTAGAAGAAACGCGCGCGCAACTGCAAGATCAACAAACTGTTGAGCAGCGTTTGGTCCGCGAACTCGATACCCTAAAAGCATAGATTAAGACATATGGAGGCTATGGAGCTGCCACCAGTCATGCAGCCACTGGCCGGCGCGCAGTTTCTGTTTGTGATGGCGGTGTAATTTCAGTGAACGTCCGTCGGTATATACACCGTTGTCACCCAAATTGGTGCCCGATTTATCGCTGTGGTGGTGCAGATCTACCGATAGTTTCACGACGCCGCCATCGTCGTGCGCCAGTACCTTGTGGTCATCGATCACACGTGACATATGCAAGCTGCCCATCAGCACAGCGCTGGCGATCATGATACCAAGAAAAACGTTAATGTTGTTGTGTGTCATGTTTGTTTTATGTTTATGACTAGTTAAACATTAGCATTTTATTGACGTAATGTCAATAATCACACACTACTCGTGATGGTACGGCTCACCGCGCAGAATAGTCGACGCGCGATATAGCTGTTCGGCCAAGATAAGTCGCACAAGCATGTGGGGGAACACGAGCCGGCTCAAACTCCAGATGGCATTGGCGCGAGAGGCGACATCGCTCGACACGCCGTGCGCACCACCGATGACAAACACCAATCGAGCTGGCGCCTGGCGTTGATACTCACCCAAGCGTTCAGCTACCTGTGGCGTACTCCACATATCGCCACGCTCATCGAGTAATACCACTCTGTCGTCGCTCTTGAGTTGGGCGAGGATTTTTTTGGCTTCATGAGATTTCTGCTCATCTGGCGACAGATCGGCGTGAGGCGACGGCACCAGCAGCCACTCGGTGGGCGCAAAACGCTGCAGGCGAGCAGTGTAGTCGGCTATGGCACCCACCACACTGGCGTCGTGACGTTTGCCGACAGCCAGCAATACTATTTTCATTGGAACTTCAGTTTATCGGCTACTTTGGCGAGCGCCGCGTGGTCGGGTTCGGCGCTTTCATCTTGTGGCAGATTAAAATCTTCGGCTTCGCGACAGGGGAATACACGCACATGCGCATGTGGCACTTCGAATCCCCACACTTTCAGGCAAACGCGGTATTCGGAACCGTATACTTGGGCGATGCGACGCATGACTTTGCGTAGAGTCTGCATGAGAGCAGCATAGTCGTCGTCGGCCAAATCTTCGAGCCGGTCCACTTGCACTTTGGGCACCACGAGCGTGTAGCCTTCAACCGACGGGTGGATGTCGAGGAACGCGAGCGTCCGATCATCTTCATAGATTTTGTGACAGGGCAGTTCACCCTGAATGATACGTGTAAAAACAGATGGTTCTGGCATGCTCTTATTATAAGCTTTGTTATACTTTGTGTATGCAGAAGGTGCGCGTATTGCTGTTGGTAACGATATTTGCGGGGATTCTCACCGCTTTTGTGGCTGCTTTGGCCATGATGGAGCGCAATCGGCCTGCGACAGAGGAGCCTACCAGTGTGAATATTGATTTTGTACCCGATACTCCCGCCTGCGCGCTTCTCACCAAATCTATTGCCACACGCTACTTAGGGACTGGTCTCCAGAGCAGCACCGCCAACGCCACCACTCAAACCGACGACGCCGACGTGGCCAGTTGTAGCTACGTGAGCGCCAGCAAGCCGGCGCACAGCGCAATTCTGCTCATGCGCAAAGCCAAAACGGCAGCTGGCCGAGAAACAAATCAGACGCTATTCACAGTCGGACAGAAAAAAGGGCAGGCATTGGATAGCTACGATGCGCCAGCCTACTGGGACGCTACCATGGGTCAACTCAATATCCTCCGCGACGGCAACTGGTACATGGTAGTCAATGGTGTGAGTACGCCGTTCAACGCACGCGTCGTATCCGATGCCATCGATTTGGCCCGCGACATGCACTTGTAGAGCTAGCTTTTCTTTTTGGGAACCTTGCCACCAGCTTTGCGCGCTTCACTTAGCCCAATAGCCAGCTGCGCTCGAGTCGCTAATCTGTTATAATGCACAAAGTTTACCTGGAGAGGTGTCCGAGTGGTTTATCGGCGTCAAGGTTAAAAGCCTTGACCCGACTAGCGTGCTGTTACAATCAAAAACAGCACGCGTTAGGTGCCGCTCCGGCCAGCTCTACCGGAGTAACAGCATCCATCAAGGAGAGGTGTCCGAGTGGTTTAAGGTGCCGCTCTCGAAAAGCGGTGTGGCGTGCAAGCGCCACCGTGGGTTCAAATCCCACCCTCTCCGCCAAGAAAAATACTGGTGATAAAGCCAGTATTTTTCGATGCAAAGATTATCTACACCCTTGCCAAGTGACTTCGAATCAAATCAACCTTTTTGATGTCTTTTTCGCGTCCAGCCTTCTCATAGAACATAAGCTCAGTCTCTAGGCTGAGGCAGTTGATCCGTTCGCCCTGGACGCTCACCACTCTAACTTTATTTTTCGTCAGAGGCTGCCGCAGTGAGTTATTTTGATAGCTTGTGGCGTTTACAGCCACTCCTTCATATTCACCCCAGCACTCCAGAAACCCATACGTTGACGTTGGCTTTGCACCAACGAGTCGAGCAAATTCCTCTACACCTTGATCATCGGTGAGGAAATCGACATCCGCAAATGAGATATCGATGCCTTGCACCGCTAAATTCAACGATCCGATAAGGGCAGCTGGGGAAGATATATTCTGTAACACGTGGCTGATAACGGAGAGGGGGATTTCATGCATTCTTACATCGTACCATGGCATGTTGGATTATATCCCTTTGCAAACCAACTCACAGCTCCGTACAATAAACACATGGGTCTCCTCCGCTGGCTTGGCCGAGCGCTGTTACTATTTATCATGTCGAGTGCCATTTTGTTTTGGGTGACATTAACTACGTTCCAAGCAACCCTCCTGAACAGGCAAGTGGTGTTCGGTTGGCTATCGGACAGTGGAGTCTATGGCAAGTTTATCGACACTATTGTGACATTTCAGGCGGGTGATGGTCAGACCGAAAACAACATCATCGACCAAAAATCCGTCAAAGACGCATTGCAACTCACGCTCACGCCGTCGTTCATTCGCCAGTCGACCGAAAAAGCACTGGGCGCCACCTACGATTGGCTCGATGGCACGAGCAGTAAGATCGATTTCAGCATCCCACTCGCCGAAAAACGCCAAGAATTTATCGCCAATTTAGCCACTGTGATTCAACCCAAACTGGCAGCGTTGCCGCCATGCAACACCAAAATCAATATCAGCACCAATGCGACTATCCATTGTTTGCCCGCTAACCAAACAGCTCAGCAGATGGCACAGTCTATGGCCGAGCAGAGTCTGGGTGCAAGCGGCGAATTTTTGGCTGCACCGATCACACCCGACGTGGTGCTGCAATCGCTCAATGCGCCGCAGCTAGAGAACCCGCTGAGCTGGCTCCATGGGTCGCTCAAACTCACGTCCATGTTAGTGATCGCATTGCCCATTGTTACAATACTGGCCGCGGGGCTGTTCGTGCTGCTGTCGGAGGACAAGAAGAAAGGAATCATAGCCGCGGCGCAGTATGTGCTATTCAACGTGATTTTCTTTGTAGTTATCGGTGGGGTGGTGTGGTATTTTGGCGGCACGTTCGACGTGGGCGACACCAGTCCTATTATGACCAACATAGTACTACCACTGCTGCACCGAGTGTTGCCGACTATCGGTATGTGGTACGTCATTACCAGTGGTGCAGTGACACTTCTGTGTGCGCTATTGTGGATCGGCGTGAGCATTTGGCGACACCACACCATGAATGAACCCCGCTTGTCGCTGACACCGCAGCCAGAACGCCCTGCGCAGGCTACACCGCTCAAACCCAAGACCCCCCAACCCGCTCAAGCTACGCCGAAGCCACCCAAGCGAGTACAATAAGAATATGGAACATGCCGCACACTTAGTGGACGTCCTTGACACCGATGGCAAAATCATCGGCCAAAAGAAACGTCGCGCCATCAACAAAGAGCAAGACATTTATCACGCTATATATGTAATCGTCGTGACACCCAAAGGCGAGCTGGTGCTAGGGGTAATCCCGCCACGCGAAGATTTGCCCAACTTGTACGCCCGACAATTCGGCACACCCATGGCAACTATCCGCCGCCACAACGAAACGCCGCTACAGGCCGCCACAAGGGGTGTGAGCCGTGAATTATTTATCGACGTTGCCGAACTCACATTGCTTGGGGAAAAGATGCTGCACTTGCCTGACGGCCGCCAAACATATGTCACCGCGTACTATATGATAGCCGATGCGCCCAGCATCTACAGCGTGATCGATATCGACACCCTGGCCGTAGCCTCACCACGCCAATTGCGCAATATGATCGAAAACAGCCCGCAAGAAATCGCTCCTACTATGCAAGCGATTTGGCAAGCCTATAGCCACGCGCTGCCTATTTAGCTTTTTTAGCTTTGTCGGCTGGGGTGGTAGATTTTTGCAAGCGCGCCAGTACTGCTGTAGTGACCGTGCCCAATACATCCAATATGGCAAACACGCCCAGTAGACGCCAATACGATTCGTCGACTTCCCAGTTGATAAACACCGGAAACACCAACTGCACAGCCACTATAGCGATACAAATGACCGTCAGCAGCCCGCTAAATGCTACGGGCCCCTTGCGATGGGCCGTAGTGGGCAACAGCAAGCTCATGTGCGCCATACCCACACCAAGCACCAGGAATATATAAAATAATTTCCACTGCATATTATTGCTGTCATCAAACCAATCCGCGACTCCCCAGATAAGATTCAAACCAGCCAACAACGCTACGCCAGCTACGAGAATCGCCGCCAAACCAAATAGTCGTGCTCGCTTCATGTCTATTACCGTTAAATCACACAGTGCCAGCACACAAAACGCGCCCGCCAGCAGGGTACTGGCCAAAATCTCCGTCGACACATCACCTCCAGTGAGGAGCGCCATGATACCCAGCAATGCAGCGGCACCAAGCATAACAAGTAAACCAATGACGAAAATGCGGCGAAGTTGTTGTTTTTGCATATGTTTACTGTAGTGCATGGTGACGAGTGAACGCAACCCACTTACCACGATTCGGATGCGCTATGAACCAACTATATAAAAAGACCATCCAAGAGATGGTCTTTTTTATATGGTACACCCGATAGGATTTCGACACATTTCCTCTCATTCGGGCAAAGCCCTCCATTCGAGCGTAAAGTAGGACTGCGTAAACTGCCGCTGGCAGTTTACACCTACGGTTCGAGCACCTAACAGTTACCCAAAGTAAAACGACCATCTGTTAGATGGTCGTTTTACTTTGGTACACCCGATAGGATTCGAACCTATGGCCTTTGGCTCCGCAAGCCAACGCTCTATCCACTGAGCTACGGGTGCATACTGCAGCTCTGAAGGTGTAAATACATCGTCAAAGCTGCATCTTGAACTAGAAGGTACCTTCCGTACAAAAGAGTACAGAACAGGGACGATTATACCATTAAAAGAGGTGAGGGTGAAGACCCAATCGGGCTAAAACCGCATTCGGCGCATCAAAATATCGAGCAAATCGTTGGACGTCTCTTCCATGGGCATATGATCGCTCAGTATATCCACGATAGTGTCACCGTCTGGTTCCGAAAAATAAATAGTGATCGCCGGCAAAAACCGTTTTACTGGTATGAGCTGAGCTGAGAAAAAGGCGCCATCGGGGCTGACCCGAAAAGCGCGGAATGAATCCAATGCATATGTTTTGTCGTTGATCTGTAACCCACCGCTCGACAGGTGATACTGTACCTCTCGCGGCTGCCGGAAACCGTATACACCAAACGCCACAGCCATAACCGTCGCCAACACCGCAAAGGTCCATTGTTGAGTCCAGGCAGCCAATCCTACGACCGCCACTGCCACCACTACAAGAATTGCCAACCAGCCTACGCCTTTGGCATGATGCACATATTCAGACGCTTGCCAGTCAATGGCTGCGTCATTTTGCTCAAAATCAGGGTGTTGGGGGTCACCAGCAAAATCGCTTTCGTGCGATTCATAAAAATTACCACGCCCATTGGACTGCCGGTTATCCTCATGCATAGGCTTAGTATAGCACTAATAAACCGCACGCCTAGGACTTGTGTAACAGATGTGATAGAATACCACTGTTCTATTGGAGAGGTGACCGAGTGGACGATGGTAGCGGTCTTGAAAACCGCCGTGGGGCAACCCACCGTGGGTTCGAATCCCACCCTCTCCGCCAATAAAATAGGATAACCGTTTAGTGGTTATCCTATTTTATTTGCTGAGCGTTCTGGGATTCGAATCCACGGGCGGCGAGCTCCGCTCGACGCAACCGTGGGTTCGGTCGCAAAGGCTACGCGCAGATGCTTGCATCGAGCATAGCCTGCAGCGTGCGCCACCCACCCTCACTATCAACTTGCGAGCTTCATCACGCCCAGCACCCTCCGCTTCCGCCAGTCCCCACCCGGAAACATATCCACCAAAGCTACAGAATCGACAGTGACGTTCTCACCGATGTGCAATCGGCCTGTTTTTTGAATAGTGCTATGCGGCAAAAATCCAGCTCGCGTAAATTCTGGCGTATTAAAAACAGCTCCATTGGCTTGGAGTAAATCAACAATGTCTTCGTGTAGCTTAAAGAGCGGGGAAGTTTTATCCAGTAGAACAACAGGGGTAGACCCAAGCACAGTCTCGCCAATCACCATAGTTACAACAGGCCGCTGGGATACCAAAAAATCTTTGAGCTTAGATTCGACGCCAGACCCAAGATCAACCGCAAAAACATCGGCCAACGTAATATGTACTGGCCAATCATCCATACTAAACTCACTGCCGGCCTGAATCGGCTGGACAAAGTGAATTAAGCAATATTTCTGTGAATATGTCATATAAATATTGTAGCAGCAATAGCCTGTTATGATTATTCGACAAGTCTCTCGCCTAACAGATCATTTTCTGCTACAATAACCCCGTTGCACAACCATCAGCCCAGTACGGAGGAGTACCCAAGTGGCTGAAGGGGACGGTTTGCTAAATCGTTAGTAGGGAGCAATCTCTAGCGTGGGTTCAAATCCCACCTCCTCCGCCATGAAAAACAGACGACCACGTGTCGTCTGTTTTTCTGTTGGCATTATTATTTCATTTGATGCGACGCCACTACGGCACCGATCACGCTCCTCGCCCCAGCTTTGTGCAACAACTTGGCGGCAGCTGCGAGACTGGCGCCGGTCGTGCAGATGTCATCCACCAGCAAGATATCGTTACCCCTTACGAGTTCTGGCCGCGCTAGGGTGTACGCATTGCGAGCTTGCTGCAGACGCGTTTGACGGTTGGCGCCAACCTGACGCCGATCATGCATACGCAATAGGGGAGTGGCGACGCTCAGTGCACGAATCTGGCCCAAATCACGCGCCAACAAATACGCCTGGTCATAGCCGCGTTGTCGCACACGATTACGCGCCGTAGGTAGAGGCACAATGAGCGTGTCGGGCGCGAGATAGGGCAGCGTCATATCTAATGCGGCAGCAAGCGGGCGCGACGCCGCTTTGAGACGCTGATATTTAAATCGTTTCAATAGTTCTGCTGGCAGGTCTTTGTATTCCGCCGCCACAAACACCGACTGCAGACGGCTCTTACTACTACAATCAACGCACAACCGCCAATCCGCTGTAGGCCGTTTACACATCACACAATATGATGGCAGATCCACAAATACGTCCGGCAAACAAGCAGCGCACAGCACGTTGTCTTCTGCACTACACACCATGCACCAATGCGGTGCAAAAAACGCAATGATCTTCTCGGGTAATGATGTCATTTTTACGTCCATGGAGTATAATATTGCCATAGTTTGGTATTTTCCGCTATAATCAATCTACGAACTACCTCAAGTCAGTCAAAGGTATTATGAAAGTGGAGGTGAAATAATGGCACGAGGGCAAAAGCAAAACGACGATTTGCTGATGGAAGATGAACTTGCCGCGGCCTTTTTGGGAGACGACGATGCATCGCAGGTGGGCGACGACGCAACAACAGTTGTAAACACCGAAGAGGCAGCTTGGGAAGAAGAAACCGGCGAGCAAATGCCAGGACAACTGGCCGTCGACGTCTATGAAACCAAAGAAAAATTAGTCGTCAAAGCGCGCACTGCTGGCGTAAACAAATCTGATTTGGACGTGAGTATCTCTGATGGCATCTTAACCATCAGCGGTACGCTGACCAGTGGCGAAGAAGAGGTTGAGCAATGGCATCTACAAGAATGCTATTGGGGTGAATTCTCTCGCACCATTGCACTACCTGTGCAAGTCAAAGAAGAAGAGGTTGAAGCCGTACTCAAAGACGGCGTCCTCACTATTAGTTTTGTGAAGATCAAACAAGAACACGCTCGCAAGATCGAGATCATGTAGCTCTATTGCAACACGCTAGAAGCCGCGCAGACGCGCGGTTTTTAGTTGGCGGCAAGATCACCTCCGGTGCAACGCCAAATAAATAACTCGCCCAAACGGCGAGTTATTTATTTGATCTGCAGAAGAGCTATTTTTGTAGCTGTCCGACCACAAAGTTCACAGCACCGTAGGCCAAGAAGGCAACAATGATACCGATGATTGCGTACAGAATGGTGTTTTTGGCACTTGTGACAGAGCTCTGTTCACCGTTAGACACTACGTAACGAATACCACCGATGATCAGCATCAGCACAGCAATAGCGCCGACGATGAAAATCAGGATGTTTACGATAGTCACAAACACACCGTTAGTACCAAACAATGGGTCGTGAGCGTTAGTAGGTTGCGCACATTCAGCGCCGCCGCCGATACCGACAGAACCAACGTCTAGGTTGTCACAAGTTGACGTACCGGTCGTTGTGCCGCCCGTTGTGCCGCCGCCTGGGCTAGCAACCGCGTGGGCTGCAATTGGCGCTAGGCCAGAAAGAGCCAACACCATTGCAGGAACCAACAAAATCGCCTGCGAAATCTTTTTTAACACTGCCTTCATTAAATTGTTTCTCCTTTTATGCTTACAATTGTATCACTAACTCTGATCTTGGCTAGGGTTACTTTAACTGACCCAGCACAAAATTCACTATCCCATAGGCTGCCGAAGCAACGATAATGCCGATAATGGCATACATGATGGTATTTTTGGCTGCCGATATAGCGGCGTTGTCGCCCTGCGCCAACGTGTAGCGCAGACCGCCGATCACTATCATGAGCACGGCTACCGCACCCACGATGAACACAAGGATATTCACAACTTGCCTGATCGTACCCATGACCGTGCGGTCGTTACCGGGAGTAGAGCAGGTGCTGTTAAGCCACGTGCCACCGGAACCCAGGCAAGCCGCTTCTTCTGCCGCCTGTGAACTCCCCCCAGTGGTTGGCGCATCGGGTCCGTCGCTAGGATCAGTAATAATTGGCGATGCGCCAGCTGGGTGAAGCGACAGAAAAGACACACCCAACACGATCCCCATGGTCACCAATAGTCCTGCAATAAAACGAAGCGCTCGCATCATATATTCGTTAATACAAAGTTTACAATAGCATTTGCCATCACTGCAACAATCAGCGCAATAATGGCATAGAGAATCGTATTTTTGGCCGCGGTTACTTGCGACTGATCACCGGCACTGAGCGCATATCGCACTGCACCGATGATAATCATGAGCACCGAAATACCACCAATCAGAAATGTGATGGTGTTGAGGATGCGGTTCCAAATGCCGCCCGCGCCAAATAATTTGCTGGTGCCTTTGCTGGATGTACATATCTCGGAATTGGTCACAGCTTCATCTCTACATGGATCGAACACTTCGGCAGCGCGCACCGGTGGTGCTACTACTATTAACCCGCCGATTACCAGTGCCATAAAGATGCTTAACAATCGCTTCATATTACCCTTTGGTCACACTTACTATCACAAATTGTACTATGGCGAAGCCACTTACGGAAACGACTAATCCGATAATTGCATACAAAATAGTATTTTTGGCTTGACGCTGCTGGCTTGGATCACCGGCCGATATGGCATAGCGTACAGCACCAATAAGAAGAAATAGTGTTGCCATACCGCCGATTACCATAAATGACAGGCTAAGGATTTGACTCAAAATACCTTGGTTCACATTGATGAGCGGCACATTGTCGATGTGCACTGGGTCGGCGAATAAGCGTAGCATGTGCATCATGTGTGTATCCCCTGAGCAACAAACTGCACTATGGCTACCGCCAGCAGGGTAAATAGTAGCCCCAATATGGCGTTGCGGATCACTGCTTTGGCGTCGCTCAACTGGCCAGGCTCACCCTGGCTTTTCAAGAATTTAACGCCACCCCAGATAATAAAGCCGGCGGCAATGTAGGTGCCTAGCTTGATAGCATCTTCGAGAATGGTGAGGATGATCAGCCAGACATCATTGAGGTTGTCGATCTTGACGCGCCCACCGTCACTGACGCACTGGTACCACGGCTCAAGTCCCAAAAAGAATACCGATGAACCACCACATACTGCAAATTGCTTAACCTGATAGGGGACAGCGGCCACAGCTGGCTGCGGGTGTGCTATAAACAGCGCACCACAAATCGCCACAACGGCTAGTAAACTACGATACCATTTCATCCCAACACTCCTCCGGGTACAAGAAAATTCAGGATCGCTGCCATACCCAAGAAAGCGAGCAGCGCGATAACGGCGTTGCGGATGACCTCTTCGCCTTTTTTTACCTGGCCAGCGTCGGCCCGAGCCGTCATATATAAGAAGCCGCCATACACAATACCCATCACAATAGCGATACCGATGCCACCGCCCAAAAATGCCAGGACTATTTTGAGCACCACAATAATGATGTTGGAGTTAACATCGCCGTCACCGATTGGGATACATGTCTGACCGCCAAAAGCGATGCTCGTCTGCACACCCGGCTTACCGCCAACTGTACAGTCTGACGATGAAGCCAGTACCATATGTGGTGTAAGTAAAAACGCGCCCACGAAAGCAACCAGCAATAGCCAGCTCTTTGCTGGCATAAAACGTTTTACCATAAGTGTGGCTCGCATCACATTCATTGCTACAGATAGTGTAATACAGTTTACGCCCCATCACAATTGTGCCGTGTTGCGCTAAGACGCGGGAAAACGAAAGTTGCTATACTTAGAATAGAACTACCTTTCACAGTAGTCGCACGTAATAATAGTAGGAGGGAATATGAGTCGGGGAGATGTCGATTTTGGATCGGCCGAGGTTGCGCCGCTTGCATTGGTAAGCAACCTCGATCGAGAACGCGAACAAACGCGCGAAGGTAATAGTACCATGCGCGTTGGCGTGATGGCAATTGAAACCTGGGCGCTTGAGACCGACGAGCCACAAGAGGCGCCGCTAGCAGATGCGCAGGAACAGCGTGGTGGCATATTTGGATCGCTGCCCACCCGAGTCAAGCGGACGTTTTCGGCCCTTGCCATGGGCGCAGTTGTGGCTAGCCCGTTGGCTGCATGCGGTAACGATCACGCCGAAGCAAGCAACAAACCACCAGCCGCCGCAGCCTCACCATTCCCGCAAGCCAGTAAAGCTGGTGGGCAGGGTGGTGGTGAAGTTGTTCAAACACCAAACAGCCTCGTAGATATTAATGCGTTGACCGAACAGGAAGCGAGTAAACTCAGCCTAGACCAGATTAGGCAAACCGTTACTCGGCTCGGGTGGGCACACTTTTCGCTTATGGAAGGCGCCGCGCTCACGCCCGACGGACGCGCAGCAAGCGATTTCTTTGACGCATATCACAACACGCTGACTGGATCGACGTTGTACCCCGACCAAGAAACACTCGCCCAAGCTACTGCCGACCAACAATGCGCTGCTCTCCACCTGCTTGCCTACGGCATGGATGAATCTTGGTATTTCACACGCTGCTTGCGTATACGCGCCGCCCACACAGTGCCGCTACCCGATGACTATGAGGTTGCGCTAAAAGATCCCACCGACAGCATCATGCAGCTTCCCGACGGATCATTACTCAGCAAAGCAACGATCGGATCGAGTAAATCAGTAGCGCAACGCCAGACCGCATATTTGCTAACTTTTGAGACAAAAGATAGGAGTTATTACACACTGCGCATTGGTCCAACTGCCTATGCACAACTGGCTGAAACTGCCAACAAAACACCCTAGAACAAGCAGCGTAGTTGGCGTATTATAAAAGTAAATGTCTGGGTTTATTAAAAGATATGCTCGCAATACACTATTGAGTGTCGTATTTTTGGCGGCCAGTTTATGTGTAGCGGGTATTGCCAACCCGGGGCACGCCGCAGCGCTAGGCGAAATCAAAGGCGGCAAATATTACTTTGAAGTCTCTATCAACGGCGAACCTTCCAAAGTTATAATAAGCAAAGAAACTACCACCGTCACCCTGGACCCCGCAGCAGCAGGCGCCAACACATCGGGAGCTGTTGACACCGACGGTTTCATCGATATCAAAAATGTCCCTGCCGGCACATACAGCGTAAATATTAACTTCAAACTCACCAAAGGCGCTTGTGCCGACGCTAGTTTCTTGAAACGCATAGTTGGCATCTTTATTGGTCCAATCACCGCAGTATTTTGCGAGACGAAAGACGACAAAATTTATGTGGGCAGTAAAGTATTTGGCCCTATTGTCGTAAAAGATGGGGAAGTCACTAACCTCGAAGCCGACATCACCAGCGAAAAGAAGCTCAATAGCGCCATCCGCACCGACGAAAACGGCACGCCGCAGCTCGACTGCAAAGGAGGGCTATTTGCTGAATGGGTGCTCTGCCCGGTGCTCGAAGGTTTGTTCGGTGCGACAGATTTTGCATTCTCCCATATCATCAAGCCGTTCCTAGCTGTGGATCCGCTGGTCGCTACCGACAGCGCTGGCAAAACCACACCGCTGTACGCTATCTGGGACAATTTGCGGAATATCGTAAACATCGGGCTGATACTCGTGTTCTTTGTGATCATCTTCTCGCAAGCTACATCTATAGGTGTGAGCAATTACGGTGTAAAGCGACTATTGCCGCGACTTATCGTGGTGGCGATTGCGTCGAACTTATCTTTCTACTTGTGCGCGATTCTTATCGACATCTTTAACATACTAGGGGCAGGCTCGGCATCATTGGCGCTGAGTGCAGTGGTCAATGGGCAACCAACGCTCAATATCCCTACCGTGTCGCTACTAGACGTACCTGGACTGGGCGACCTACAGTTAGCGTTGGCTGGCGTACCGGTTGTTATACCTGTGATATTTATCTTTATTGTTATTATCTGCCTGATCTTCATCCTGGTGTCCGTGCTGCTACTGATTAGGCAGGTTATACTACTGTTCTTGATTATCGTGTCACCCATAGCATTACTTTCGGTCATCTTACCCAACACATCACGCTTTGGGAGTACTTGGTTCCGTTGGCTTATGCGACTCCTTATCTTGTACCCTATGATTATGCTTCTATTCGCAATCGGTAGAATTGCATCCGTAATTCTATTGCAGGTATGATAGGAGGAGTTATGGATCACATACTATTCTTCGCACTATTGCCAAGTTCTGATGATATCGAGCACGTATTTAAATTGACGCTCGCCGTTGGCGCTTCGGCCGCTGCAGTTGCCGGGATACTCCCACTCGCTATGAAGTCAGACAACATGATGAAATGGGCCGGCAAAAAAGGCCAGGACCTCTTCAATAAAGCCACGAATGCCGGCAAAAAAGTCGCCGGTGGCGCCAAAGAAGAGTTCCAGGGTAACATTGCCAAAACATATGACCCGACCAAAAAAGGCTGGACCGGCAGAAACTTGGCAGTTCGTGCTGCCACAGGCAACCTGTCTCCGGGTCGCAAATCAGAACGTCGAATCTTATCAATGGGCCGTTCGCACGAAGATGCCGCCGTAAAAGACGAGCAGAACCGTCTGCGCGCAGCTGGCATCAGTGGAGACAGCAAAAAACTTGCCAAACTGGCAGCTGGTGGTTCCGTTGACACAGCTTCCGGCGGTAGATTAGATGCAAGTAAGAGCCCGCTTATGCAACGAGCCGCCATGAAAGCTTTGATTGCCAACCGCGACGGTGGTGGTTTCGAAGAACTTATGAAAGCTGGGCCTGGTGTGGATTGGAATATGGTGGCTGATGAAGTTAACCAAGAATATCCGACCGTCAAAGGTGTTGGTGCTCATTTCGCAAAAGCTGCAGGTATCAACCAGGAACGCGCTCGCCGTGGCGAAGCACCTCTGAGCGCGACCGAGCTGGACCAATTGGCGCATACCGAACTTTCCGGCCTGTCTTACGAAGGGCTGGCTACGCAATCACAACAAGCCCTTGAAGCAGCGCAACGTGGCCACGATTTAGTGACGGCCGGGAAATACAAATACGACCCTTCGTTTATGCGCACTGGTGAGACCGCCAAGACCTTCTACGACAGGCTCGCAACCGATGCAAAAGTCGTACAGCAGACAGGCGAAACCGATGCTGCTTTCCAAGGCCGTGTGAGAACAGTTATTAAAACCGAGAGCGACAAGCAGGAAGTCAACCTTACCACCAAAGCCCAGAAGGCGGTCAACGAGCCGGGAGTTGCTCGAACCATCAAGACAGCGGCCGAACCAGCAATCAACGCTTTGGCTGCCGCGGCACCAACTCCGCCACCGCAGACTCCGCCTCAGACGCCCCCCCAAACTCCGCCGCCACCACCACCGCCACCGCCGCCACCCGCTCCAGCACCGCCGCCTCGGCCGCCAGCACCCCCCCCCCCCCCGCCCCCCCCCCCACGCCCCACAACCCCCCCCCCCCAAAACCCCCCACAAAGCCCTCCACCTCAAGCTCCGCCGCCGCAAGCCCCTCCTTCGGGTCCTACCCCGTCAGGATCGGGCGGATTCACGCCACCATCACCTGGCGGAGTAACACCTCCACCGTTCACATTCACGTTTGCACCACCTGCAGGTGGTGGCGGAGGTGGCGGTGGGACGACACCGTCTGGATCTAGTGGCAACACCCTAACCGTGCCACACTACGACAGTAGGGGAGTGTCAATTGAACCACAGGGCACCGTCATGGCACCACGAACAGAAACAGGGCCGGGTAGAGCACGCCAAAGCGGGCCCGGCATTGAAGATGCGGTGATCATCGAAGATACGCCGCCACAGCCTCGTCGTACCACCGTCACACCGCCACCGGCAGCAGCGCCGATCCCTGATTGGCAAGGTCCCAACCCATACGAAGGGCAGGAGCCAGACTTTAGTAGGCCCGCTATCTCACCGCGACCAGCCAGCCCACCGCGCCCATCGGCCGTACCAAGAGACTTCGGCCCCAACTCCAGTGGCCCAATCAACCTCGGGAATGATGGCGACAACAACAATAGTTGATCAATCTAACGTATAATAGTCTTAATGGCTGTATATAAAGTTCCCCAAGATGTTGAGGCGGAAGACAAGTTAATCGCTTGGTTAAGCTTCCGCCAATTCATCTATATTATGATCGCTGGTGGGTCGGCTGTGGTGGCGTTTTTCTTGTTCCAAGCGTCGCCGTTTCTGATCATCATACCGCTACCGTTTATTATCATCTTTGGCATCCTGTCGCTGCCCCTCAAAAAAGACCAGCCGCTCGAAACATACCTCTTGGCTATTATCCGTTTCTATCTGAAGCCCAAAACTCGCCTGTGGGACCCTGATGGCACGGTAAGTTACGTCGAAATTACCGCGCCCAAGGCAATAGAGCAAAACCTGGCCAAAGATTTTGGCGCCGAGACCGCGCAGCAGCGCCTCAGCTATCTGGCGCGAATTATGGATAGCCGCGGTTGGGCATACAAAGGCATGGCCACCAACCCCACGAGTGAAAGTGTGGTCCAGACGGTCGCCACCGAAGCCCAGAGCGCCGTAGATGTTATGGACGAATCCGCCGATCTATCACGGTCGTTCCAACAACTTATCAACGAAAAAGACGCCGCTCGTCGCCAAGCCGTCACCACCCAAATGCAACAAGCAGCCACAGCCCCACCTACAACGACAGTCACAGCATCAGCTGGTCCACCAGCGGCCGACGACACCAATATCAAAGCGCCGACATACAACCCATATCCTTCGTCGATGCACCAAAAAATCATCCAACCACTTGGCGCTCAGCATCAAATGCCGCTCAAAAAACCACCAGCCACTGTACCACCTAAGGTATCGCCTGATATAATAAGACTCGCAAGTAACGATGACCTTAGTATTAGCGCTCTGGCGCATGAAGCGCACCGAGCCAACGAAGACAGCAACGAAGTTGTTGTACAGCTACACTAATTCATCCGACTAAGGTGGGGTAATAGGCCATGCAACCAGGTCAGGCACAACCATATCCAACTCCCGGTCAACCGGCACAGCAGCCGGGCGCCTTTGGTGTACCACCGGCAGGACAGCCAATTCCGCCACTCCCGCAGTCTGGCACCCCTACCACAGGGCCTCAGGCAGTCGGCAAACCGGTGACCCCCAAAAACCCCAACAGCACTCAAAACGCGCTGTTAATTTCTGAAATCCGCGATGGGCTCGTCGTTATGAATGACGGCAGCATGCGTGCCGCCGTAGCCTGCCGAAGTATTAACTTCGACCTCATGAGCGCTCGCGAACGCGAAGCGGTGGAGTATAGTTACCAAAACTTCCTGAATTCGCTTTATTTTCCCATTCAGATATTTATTCGTTCGCAAAAAGTCGACCTAGGCCCATACCTAGATCGGCTAGAAAAAGTCCGCCGCGACCAAGACAACATGCTACTGGGTGTGCTTATGGACGACTACATCGACTTTATCAATGCGCTGGCACAGCAAACCAATATTATGGACAAAAGCTTCTTTGTGATTGTGCCATACTATCCCGCCGGTGACATTGGCAGCGCCGTGAACAGCAGCAAAAGCTTGCTCGCCAATCTATTTGCACCGCAGACACAACAACGTATTCGTATCGATGAAGCCACCTATGCAAAAGCCAAAGACGAGATCAAAAACCGCCTGGGCACCGTGATCAGTGGTTTGCAACAAATAGGTATTCGATCTATCCAGCTGCAGACTAAAGACTTGGGCGAACTCTACTACAACGTCTACAACCCCGACACCGCAGTGCGCGAACCCATTGGCGATTTCACTAACCTGACCAACGCAGCCATCACTACCAAAGGCGATGGGGTAGCAGCACAGCCGCACTTAGACAAGGAGGCAAACTAGATGGCTTTATTTGGCGGCAAGAAAAACGACCCCATCGATATCGCGCAGGCACAACGCCAGCGCGAACAACTGGAAATTGAACAAGAATTTCAACGCGGTATTACCACGCTCCGCGACATCATCGCGCCAAGTTCGCTCGAAATCCAAGCTGCATACTTCCGCCTGGGTACCAAATATGCTCGCACCCTTTATATATATGGTTACCCGCGCCAGATCTACACCGGTTGGTTGAGCCCCGTCATCAACCTCGATGAGGTAATAGACGTGAGTATGTTTATCTACCCAGTCGAAAGCCAAGTAGTACTCAACAACTTGCGTAAAAAAGTAGGACAACTCGAAGCCAGCGTCAACATCAACGCCGAACGCGGTAAAGTACGCGACCCGGGCCTGCAAGCCGCCATCCAAGACGCCGAAGAATTGCGCGACCAGCTACAAGTGGGGGCAGAACGCTTCTTCCGATTTGGCCTATACATCACTCTGTACGCCGACAGCTTAGACGAGTTGCAGTTTGTACAGCACAAAATCGAAACTATATTAGGCCAACAGCTGGTGTTTAGCAAAGTCGCGAGTAGCCAGATGGAGCAGAGTCTCAACAGCACCGTGCCGCAGATGGCCGACCAGCTGCAGATTCGTCACAACATGAACACTGGCGCACTGAGCACTAGTTTTCCATTTACCAGCGCTGATCTTACCCAGGAAAAAGGTGTGCTTTATGGCATAAACATGCACAACAACGGCTTAGTGATTTTCGACCGCTTTAGTTTGGAAAACGCCAACATGGTGGTATTTGCCAAAT
>CAYURH010000018.1:0-23965 GCA_964447105.1 uncultured Candidatus Saccharibacteria bacterium | reverse complement strand
GCGCTGCATTAGTTCGATGAGTGTTTTGCTATCTTTTACAGTTTGCTCATCGAGCGAGGCGATGTAGTTTTGGACGCTGTGGGTGTCTGGAGTAGTCATCAGCGGGAGAGTGTGTCGATGAAGTTGAGTGCTCGCTCCATCAAAAGCTTAGTTGAGGCCTCGCTGTAATCGGGCAGATCGGGGTCTGTAAATAAATGGGTATTGCCGCTGTAAAGAAACTCTTGGAACTCGGCGCCACTGGCCTGTACCTCTTTTTCCAGGCTTGCGTCATTGTTGGGGTTGCGGAATGGGTCTTTGTCGTTGTAGTGCAGCTGCACGGGTACACGCTGTGGCCAGGCCGACAACTGCAACATCTTGAGTGGTAGCGCCCCGTGCATCAAAAGAGCGCCTTTGGCTTTGGGGTGGGTGGCGGCCAAGAATTCAGCCACAGCGGCGCCATTAGAAAAGCCGGCAAATACCAGGTCGTCGTGTAGTTCACTGCAGGCAGCCTGGGCTTGCTGCAGAATGGCGGGGATGCCAATAGTAGTCCATTCACTGTTGCCGGATTGGTAATCGTCAAATATTTTGCCGTCATATAAATCGGGCGTAGTTACCGTGTGCCCAGCTTTGCGTAATTCATCTGCAAAATGGTGCACGCCCGGCCGCAAGCCAAGTGCCGAGTGAAAAAGTACTATATGTGCCATTGCTATTTACCCCCTTTGTTTATGATTGCAAAAGCGAGCGCCACACAGTGTTTGCAAAAGATTTGGTGGTTTTTGGGATTGCCAGCACAATGCCAAGCGAGCCCTTCGTCGGTAGAGAAAAGTTGCGTACGGCGCCGTGAGCCGCCACCTGCCGCAACCGTGCCATCGAGGCCGCCAACCCACGCTTCAACTTTGTGGTGTGTGTTCTCGATAAACTCAACTGCGCCGCGCTTGTAAATGGCCGTCCCATACCGAAGATTAGAGGGGAGCGCAAGCTCCTGTATCGCGGCTGTGCTGAGTAGCTCGCGGACGGATTTTTGTTTCGGCATATATTCATTATATATGCTGGATCAAGTCGTCTTTTGATGGGTAATAAATCCTGGTGCAGCAAGTAGCAAAAAGTTTACACTCTATCAGAGGTGAAATAGGCAGATGGAGAAATGTGCTTGAAGTACCCTATCAGGAATACCTATCAAACGGCTTCGTTCAAGTAAGGCATGGGAGTTACACCTTATAGCATGAATACACTGACTACCTTACGCACAAGAGGGCGACCAACAGTATTTGACCCTGACACTGTCCGTAAATTGGAACAGGCATTTGCTATCGGCTGTACGGTTGAAGAGGCATGTTCCGTATCTGGTGTTTCACGTTCTGCATATTACAAGCGGCTGGAAGATGACCAGGATTTTATGGACAAAATGGAACGTGCAAGACTGTACATGGTTATTCAAGCACGTCACACAGTGGCTCAAGCCGTAAGACACGGAGATATCAAAACTAGCATGTGGTACTTGGAACGTAAGTGCAGGAACGAGTTTGGCAGGACAGACCTTATGCACGTACAGCCTGAACCCCTAGCTGATTTGACTGACGAAGAGCTGTACGCACTCGCCCCTAGAACGGTTCGTATTGAAAAAACAGGTCTTCTCTAGCACCCTTTGACCTTACCCACACTGTTGTCGGCTGCTTCTCAATCGTGACAGGACTACTGCCTATCGGTTGGTAAAAGAAGACTGTGACTGCTGGGCATAGTGAGTTATTGGGAGCAATTTTTAGCGGTGGTGCGACAAAGTACATCTCACTGTTATGCGGATATGGGTGGTTCTTTTCAATATCAAACTCAACGCCCCTGTTATGAACCATGACATCCATGACAATACTGCCTGTGCGTAAGTCAGCCATGTCCAAAACATACTGAACTGGCGTGTCTTTATCCGTAACAGTTTGGCGGTAGGGCTTCTTGGAGACCTCAATGTAATTACCGTCAAATTCAGGTGGCGGTGGGCTTACTTTTACGTGGGACAACGTATTGAGCGGAAACAGTGCCGTAAAGATGACGTGGGGTTGCACTGCAATCTCGGAGATTGAAGTCGTTGAGCTATCTTTGAGTACGGCTTCACGCTCTAGGCTCTGAGTGCTATAACCGTTGATGTGAGCTTTACCTGAGCTGTGCCATGAAGCGTAAGGATTGAAACAGGAAGCCCCTTTGGTAATGTCATTGTTTAGATTTACATTAGCAATACTACCAGCAGCAAAACCGACTTTACCGCTAGGCTTGCGTGATTTGTACAGATGTTCAAGCGGTGGCTTCAAGTACAGCGACAGTTTATCGCCTGGCTCATCAACAATTTGCAGGTCAGCAATTCTATAGAAATCATCCCCACGCCTCAACAGAAACCTGTGAGGCACTTCCTGTGGGTCGCTTGGAGAGTGGAGGACTTTGGTTTTCGCCATCGCCGCCCTACTCAACCGAGCTTGTAGTCGTCTGCAACCATCTTGACCACAGCAGTGGTACGTATAAGAACATCCATCATAACCATGTCAGCAAGCATATTGAACTTACCGCCATCGTCAGTGAACGACTCCTTATTGTCGCCTGATATCCTAAATAAAAGATGAGAGCCTACGCCAGACATTGGATTTGCACCCTGAGCTAGAGCCTTTGTGTAACGGTCATCGTAGAGGTCAAGTTCATGAGTAGAATACTCGCCTATGTCAGCGTCAGCACCGAAAAGGTCGTGTACACCCTTAGCGATTTTTTCTGCCTCAGATTTTTTTAGCTTATTCACCGCAACTCGTAATTCCAGTGATACAACGGCCAGCATTACATCCAAGTCCGCTTTATCTTGGTCAGGTATCTTGAAGCCGTCATCTAGGGAGGTTAGTTGCTCTTCCATGGATTTCAACGCAGCGGCACTAATCTCACTGGCTTGCGTGATGATTAGTTTACAGACTTCGTCGTAAGTTACTTTTTTCTTGAACATACGCTAATTATCCCATAGAACTAGTAATCTCGGTAAAACTGCAAATCAAGCCTATAATTACAGATATGGCGAAAGATAATAGAAAGCACCACGTAGTTGCGTCCTCCTACCTTGCAGCATTTGCATCCCCACAGACCAAGGACGGTCGGTTATTCGTTATGGACCAAGACTTACATATTTACCCAGGTTCACCAGCGAAAATACTTCGCAGAACCGACTTTTACCTGGTAAGAAACGAGGATGGTACTGAGTCTCTTGAGGTTGAGCGAGAGTATCTGAGCGGCATTGAAAACCTGTACGCCACCCACACCAAGCCAAAAATACTGAAAAACGAGCCTCTTAACGACGAGGATAAAGCTGTTCTCTCGCTGATGGCAGCAAGTATGCTCGCACGTTCACCCTTGCTTCGCTCATCCGAAGAGGACTTTTTTGGGCGTATCAAAAAAACCATGGACATCATGAATGCACTACCTCAGGAGCAAAAGGAAGCCATGGCAAAGTTCAGCATACCTGGGAAAGAAGAAGACCGAATACCTGGTGATGTAATGGAGAAAATTGCCGCAGATGTCCCTAGCTGGCACAGTGAGGGCATACCAGATTTGACAGCGTCAATGTTCCCTTACATTTGGGAAATGAAGTGTAACGTCATTGTGTCCAACGACCCAGCTAACCCATTTGTAACTTCCGACAACCCTTGTGCCATGGTAAATCCTGAGCTAGAACGTGTCTATGGTCGTGGTGCGATGTACTCATCACCAGGCGTAGGTCAGAAGCATATTGAGATAACCCTGCCACTATCACCGACACACGCACTAATGTTTGGCTATCTCATGGAACGAGATTTACAATACGTTCCATTCGGTGCTAATCAGCCTGAGATGCTCCAAACGGTGAATGGGAGAACCGCTCGCATGTCACATAATTTGGTATCAAACACTAAGGAACAGCTTGAGGAAATAAAACTCAAAGCCCAGAAAACAATGGAAGAGGAACAGCTCCATGACAGGCAACCAAAAGATTGAAACAGTAGCTAGCCGCATAAAAGCGAAACATGAGAGCCTGATCTCTGGTAACGTGGTCACGCAGCGGTCTGAGGCATTTATGCCCCACATACTGGCAAATGAACAGCTAGAAATCCTGGATTTACTGGCAGCGAGAGGACTTATTAGCTTCAAGGTCCAAGAAAATGACGAAGACCCTGACCATATACTTGCGTCCAAGACTTACACAATTACCGTATTAGGTGACCTTTCCCATATAGTGCCTAGTCAAGAAGTACCTGTCGTAACCTTCAATCCAGTAAGTGGCTTGCTCACAAGCGACGGCACTTCCGTACAAGTTCCTGATGAAACACTAAGATTTTATGTTTGTAAGTTGGTCTTTGCGAACACCACAGTGCCAGTCCTGGAACAGGACATTATTGAGGCTGCTGGTGTTGGTGATAACAGTATCAGAGCCGTGTATGATGCAACACGAGCAGTCAATGAACTGATTGAGTCTAGCTTTGGCATACGTAATTACTTACTATTCAGAGCAGGCAAAGTAAGGGTCAATCCCTCTTCGTAATTTGTGAGTCACATTGAGTCAAGGTTGACTCAAACAATACCTATGTAGTCTCTATCACAGAGGCTACTTTTATGGCACAGCAAATATCTACACAGCCAGTTACGCAACAGGACGCAGCCGTGAACACGGACTCTAAGGCACGTGCCAAAGATAATGCTCTTGAGCTGGCACAACTTCTGTATCACATCTATAAAGAAGCACAGCAAAGTGCTAGAGTAGTAAGTAGACAAAACAATGAAAAGATGTCGTAGAGTAATTATGCAGTGCTGGTATTTTGATGAATAAGCCAGTACTCGCAATCACGACATGCAGGGTTTCAACACCTGAGCAGCTTGAGAATAATAGCCTTGGCAGACAAGCAGAGGCGGTCATAAGGGCAGCCAAAGAACTTGGGGCAATGATACCTAATGACGGTCAGTGGTCAGGTAGCGTTTCCAGTAAAGCTGGGACAAACATACACCGCAAAGACCTCAGAGATATGCTTGAGTACTGCAAGAAAAACCGACGAGTCAAATACCTGATAGTACATGAAGTTGATAGGTTTATGAGAAGCGTGGACGAGCTGTTCTTTTTTGAGGTCACGTTCAGGGAGGAAGTGGGCGTAAGAATAATCTACGCCTCCCAACCTGAGCTGAATAACGATGACTACCACTCCAAGTTACTCAGGGCACTGGAAGCGTTCAAGGGCGAAGGTAGTAATGTTGAACGCCAGAAGAAGTCCATAGATGGTCAAACCACTGCACTCATGCAAGGCAGATATCCTTTCGCTCCCAAGCCAGGTTACAGACGTGGCTACGAAAAAGGAGTACAAGAACCACACGCAGTCCGTGGCCCAATACTCAAGGAAGTACTGGTTAGGATAGCAACTAAGCAAGTAACACCTACCCAAGCTCTCATAGAACTCAACAAGACCGAGTTCAACACTGGTCGTGCATTATACAAAATGGATAAGTTTCGCAAGATAGTCACCGACCCTTTCTACGCTGGTATCGTTGAAATCAACAAACAGGTCAAAGTACGTAACGAAAATGGTCTGCATGAACCGTTGATTACCAAGGAGCAGCACCTTGAGTTAGTCAGGATTATGAACGACAAAAAGAAAACTCAGTCAGGCCCACGCAAGAACGGTAACCCAAAATATCCCCTCTCAAACTTAGTGAATTGCAGTCTTTGCATGGAACAAAGGTATGGTAGGTTTGTGGGGTTTGACCATGGGAATGGTAAGAATAAGAACCTTGTGTACGAGAAATACCGTTGTCGGTCATGCACGAGATACCTCCCTAAAGAACAGTTGCATGACGAGGTGCGGAAGCTGTTTCGGAAACACCCACTCAGCGAGTTGGCAGAAATTGAGTTGCTAAAGGCACTGGACGTTGTGTGGAAGCAGCAAGAGGGTCAAGCCTTACAGGACGCTGCAAGAATTGACTACAACCTCAAAGTCATTGCTAACAGCATAAGCCAACAAGTTGAGGCGGCTACAGACCCTGCCAATGCAGATATCAGAGTAGATATACTCGCTGCAATAGCCAAGAAAAAGGACGAGGCTGCTGAGCTTGAAGAACGCCATGTTCAGTTGCGTAACGAAGCAGCCGATGACAAGGAGCAGTTCCTGCGGTTTGCTTTTGGCTTTATCAGGAACATGGGTGATGACTTCTTTGATATCTCTAAGCAAAACAGATTGCAGTGTAAACAGCTCGTTTTTCCTGCTGGTTTTTACTTGGACGCTAATAATAAAGTTTACACCCCTGAAATTAGCCCTCTTTACAGATTGGCGAGCAATAAAAAAGACCTTTCAGAAACTGAAAAGTCCTTTTTGGTGCGGGTACAGAGACTCTAACTCTGGACCTCGTCCTTGGCAAGGACGCGCTCTAAACAACTGAGCTACACCCGCATGGTGATTTGTGTACGAGGAAAGTGCGTGCCAATTTGGAATCGTCCTTGGCAAGGACGGCCACGCCAGCGCGGCCCCGGGATTTTCATACTTGCAACCAGTTGCAAATCTGAAAAGTCCCCTTGCGAAATGCCACTGGCATTTCTCACTCTAAACAACTGAGCTACACCCGCATAACAACATGTATTTTACTGAATTGATAAGATTTTGACAAGAGAATGGTACTATCGCCACCGACGCCCGCGCTGGTTGGCGGGCGTCGGTGGTTTGGACTAGGCCCTGGTGCAGATGTGCAGGGGGAACGGGTCGGTGATGTCCAGCACACTGGAGCCGGCATCCACCGCGACCTCCATCCACTGGCGTCCGTTTTCGACGCCACAGTCGATGATGGAGCAGACGGGTACTGTCAGCCCGTCCGGCAGCGTTTGCCAGCACATCAGCTCGCCCAGGGCGTGTACTGCCGCACTTGTGTCCTCCAGCTTGAGCCGTACCCTGTCGGCGTGCCTGCCCGAACTCAGCTGGTGCCCGAAATAGGCGGGTAGGGTGACGTCTCGCGCATACAGCGAGTGCCAAGCGGCAAGCTCGCCGCTCTGCGAGGCGATCGTAAGGTAGGCGGATGCCTGGTCACCGCCGTGCGGGCCGATGACCAATCGGCAATCTGGCGTACCGGCCACTAGCCGCACCGTCTGCGGCGGGGTGTTGGGTATGAGGCCACAACGACCACGCTTCGGCATGAGCAGCCGTCGTGATCCTTGGACCGCTCCCCATGAGCCCGGTGAGCCTTTGGCCGCGCACTGACAGGCGCGAACGCTCATCTGGTATAGGTCTTTCCAGCCATCCCGCTTGGTGTTGCCCGGGACTCGGAAGAACACGGGTGAGGGCAGCTTGTCGCGGTTTTCGGCGAGCATGAGCAGCGCCTCCATGCGCTCCCTGCTGTCGGTCTCGGTCGCTCCGGCCGCATCCCAGGCACCGCCCAGGAATGCGTTCATGCTAAACAGCGAGTGAAACCCCACTGTCGCCATAACGTGCTCCCATCGTTTGCGCCTTTCGGCAACCCGCCGCTACGGCGGGTCAGAGATATATTATATAACATTTATAAAATAAAACTCCCATCGGCGAGGATGGGAGTTTTATTGGTGGCGCCACCTGGATTTGAACCAGGGACACAGGGCTCTTCAGGCCCCTGCTCTACCGGGCTGAGCTATAGCGCCGTCAACTGGGGTAATTGTAGGGGATGAGGGGTATTTTTGCAAGCGCATCTTGGCTGGCGACCTCAAGAAAGGTATAATCCCATAAGTAGTCACGGCACCATGGCGGAGTGGTTACGCAGAGGTCTGCAAAACCTCGTACACCGGTTCGATTCCGGTTGGTGCCTCCATATTTAGTGTATTACCGGGCAACTTATGGTAACGTGGCCGCATGCCCAAAAAGCGTTCGTGGACGGATGAAGAGTTGATTGATGCGGTAGCTAAATCCAGAAGTTACCGCTCCGTATTGATAGCGCTAAGACTTATACCAGCTGGCGGAAACTATGTTCAGATCAAAAGCGCGATCACGCTGCTGAATTTGGACGTGTCTCATTTTATGGGCAAAGGTTGGAATGTGGGTATGCAGTTTAGGCCGGTTGCTCCAAAGCGGCTTGATGAACTGCTGGTAAACGGAGTTGCTTATCAAAGTCATTTGCTAAAAAAGAAGCTGTTTCGTGTCGGACTTAAGACGCCAGCGTGTGAAATATGTGGATGGTGCCAGAGGTCAGACGATGGTAGAATACCCGTAGAGCTAGATCATGTTAACGGTGATCACAATGATAACCGACTAGAGAATCTAAGAATTCTTTGTCCCAATTGTCATAGCTTGCAGCCTACGCATCGAGGGCGGAACAAAAAAGTAAGATTAAAATACGCGCGGGTGCTGGAACCAGGTAGACAGGGCTGACTTAAAATCAGCTGCCGTAACAGGCGTGCGGGTTCGATTCCCGCCCCGCGCACCAAAGTAAAACCCCAGGTAATAGCCTGGGGTTTTACTTTGGTTAGATGTTTGAGACATAACCCGTGTTGTGGCAAAATCTGCCCCCCATATATAAGTACAAAGTAGCAGTGAAACTTTACGCGTTGGGGGATGAATCGTCGATGGACATCCCCGGTAGTAGGTGCATTATAGGGATCGGTAGCCAATCTTGGCAAGCGGCCAGCCCAGAGTAATGAGCCCTACGCCGACCACGATCCCGCCTACGGTGTCGGCGTGGATGTCAACTACCGATACGTTGTGGCCGTGTATCAACAAGTATGATCCGTTGACCAGCAGGCATAGGATACCTAGGCCAGCGAGCCCGGTCCCTATCTTAAACAGAGCAGCCATGGTTACTCCAGCGTAAAGTCTCACCATATCGTAACCGGCGATTACGAGTAGTCATATTATAAACTCTATATGTATTTGTGGCAATAGTTAGGAGTATGTGCGCTTAGCCCCAAAGGCCAAAATAAAACAGCCAGCGCTTGCTGGCTGTTTTATGAGGCTGGTTTGCGCTAAACCCGCACAAAATCACCCATATGTTTGTCGTCGGCTGTACGGTCGTCGAGCTGGCGGACTGATTGCAGGATTATAGCTTCAAATAAGAGTAACAAAAAATCGCCTGTTGGCGATTGGTGACTTGATCTTCCGCGGGGCGGACACTGGGGCCGGAAAACCGGTCATGTGCCCGCCCTGCGTCGGATGACTAGCAGGCCCAGAGGTCGGGGTTGGCGGCCTTGTCCGTCGTGCTCCGGCCGGGCGTATCGACGTGGATCGCCACGCTGACGCTGCCGGCCGGGAGCTTGTAGGGTGAGGCGTGGAGGACGTCCACCTGTTCACCGTTGTCCCGCCAGTCGCCCGGGGTGAACCCCAGGATCGTGGTGGCCTTGTTGGTGTTCTTGGCGGTGACGATCCACGAGCCGTCGCTGTTCTGCTTCGAGGTGACCGTGAGGCCAACGGGGAGGCAGGGGCGGTCGGTGACCTTGCCCTCGCCGCTGTTGGTCCAGATCGTGGGCTCGTCCAGCGGCAGCACGTAGTGCGCCGCCGAGCAGTTCATCGGCTTGTCGGCGCCGAAGCGCAGGCAGGCGGTCGTCACACCGATGAACGCATCGTCCGGGTCGGTGTAGCTGTCGGTGGTCGGCGCGGCGACCGTGCTGGTCGTGTCCGGCGTGGTACCGGTGCTGCAGGCCGTGAGGCCCGTGGCGACGGCGGCCAACGCGAGTGCGGCCAGCCAGCGGCGAATTCCCATTTGCTCCTACTTTCATCCGAGTCAGCCCAGGGGACGGGCTGACAATGTTTGCATTATATAACCTTATGCTTAAAAAGTCAATACTTTTCACCTCTGATCCACCTCTGTTGTTATGAAATATAACAGAGGTGGACACTATAGCTAACAGATGATATGTGCCATACTGTACATATGAATATCGCGAGCCACGTTTCGTCGTTTTTTACTCCTTTTCCTGAGCGTCACTATGAGCGAGGTGACGTGTTGATTCGCGGCGAGCAACAGCCGGCCGGGGTGTTTTATTTGGTGAGCGGCTTGGTAACGCAGTACGACATCGCAGCCAACGGCAATGAGGTGGTGGTAAATGTGTTTAAGCCTGGCGCGTTTTTTCCTATGTCGTGGGCGATTAATCAAACGCACAATCGATATTATTTCGAAGCCGCCGCGCATACCACGGTGCGTGTGGCACCGGCTGACGAAGTGGTAGAGTTTTTGCGGCATAATCCCGACGTTATGTACGACCTGCTTTCGCGTGTGTATCGCGGTACCGACGGTGTGCTGCGTCGCATGGCGCACCTGATGGGTGGCGACGCCAAGCATCGGCTGTTATTTGAACTCATGAATGCTGCGCAGCGCTTTGGTGAAATACAAGCCGACGGGCAGATTGTGATTCGTCTCAACGAAGGTGACATCGCCAGTCGTAGCGGCTTGGCGCGCGAAACGGTCAACCGTGTCCTGCAAGCATTTAAACAATCTGGCCTGGTCGAGATTAGGCAAGGCGCTTTGTGTATTAAAGACCTAGCCGCACTTCAAGCACAACTGGGTGATAACCTGTGATGTAGATCATAGGTGTGATTGGGCTTAGCGCGCTACGCTAGTGACAAGGAGTGTTGTATGCGAGTTTTGCACCACATCATGAATAAAAACGCACGATCATGGCAAGTGCCACTATGGCCCCAAGTATCAGCCAGCCCACTGTATCGTATCCGTTTTGGATGGCCTTGCTCAATATTGCCCGCCCATGCCCGCCGATTGGCGCGTCGCTGGCGTTTATGCGTAGCCACGCCCAGTTTACAGCGAGTAGTCCTGCAAAACAGAACAAACAGAATATACACAGCGCACCAATAATATAGGTGCTTTGCCACAGAAACCACAGGGCGAATCCGAGTGTAAATAGCGACAAGCCTTGTATGCTCAACCGCAAACCGCGCACCAACGTGCCGCCGCTCGCGCCAGCCAGGGCAATACTGGCAAAAATGGTAAATAATGTCAGACACATGATGGAATTCGGAAACCCAAACACCGAACTCTGCCACGCATTAAGCACGGTGGAGCAGCTAAATACGCTGCTCAGGTTGCAGGGTAACACCGCGTCTTTGTTGGCGATGAGCACTAATTTTTCAAGTGTCTGCAGAAATGCAGCCACCATGCCGATGACGCCACCAGCCAGCATGATCCTATAGAGAATGCGTTGTTTCATGCTGGCAGTATACGCGCGTGGCTGGTATGGCGTGTGTGACATACATCACAGTTGTAAGTTGGAGCAATCGAGCTACAATAAACATAAGTAATATGGGCGACGAATTAGATTCACTTCGGGCATATATGCGAGCGGCCAATTATCTGACGGCGGCGCAGATTTTTTTGCAAGATAATTTTTTGATGGATCGCGACCTGACATTTGATGATGTCAAACCGCGTTTGTTGGGGCATTGGGGGAGTGGGCCGGGAGTGAACTTTGCCTACGCTCACCTGAGCCGCTACGCCAAAAAATACAACCAAGACATGATGTTTGTATTGGGCCCGGGCCATGCGTTTCCGGCGCTGCAGGCGAATTTGTTTCTCGAAGGTACATTGACACATTTCTATCCTAACGTGCCGCAAACTATGGATGGCATCGCCACGATGTGTCGCCAGTTTAGTTGGCCGTATGGATTCCCGAGTCATAGCAACCCAGGCACGCCAGGGGTAATTCTGGAGGGTGGTGAATTGGGGTATTCGCTATCCACTAGCTATGGCGCAGCCATGGACAACCCCGACCTGGTGGTGGCTTGTTTGGTGGGTGATGGCGAAGCCGAGACAGGGCCTACGGCTACGGCCTGGCACCTCAACAAGCTGCTCAATCCGCAAACCGACGGCGTAGTACTACCTATTTTGCACCTCAATGGCTACAAGATTTCGGCACCAACATTATTTGGCCGCATGAGTGATTTTGAACTCATGTCGCTGTTTACTGGCTACGGCTACCACCCTCGCATTGTCGACGCAACACTCGACGACGCTGATCCACATCAGAAAATGCTCGAAGCCATGGACTGGGCGCATGAAACCATTCAAAAAGTGCGCGCCGGTGATAAAACATCTGAACGCCTGCCCATGATTATCATGCGCACCCTGAAAGGCTGGGGTGGTGTAAAAGAACTAGACGGCCAAAAAATCGAAGGCAACTGCCTGAGCCACCAAGTGGTGCTTACCGAAGCCAAGTCCAACGAGAATCAGTTGCATCTCCTCAACGACTGGCTGCATTCATATAATATTGGCGAATTGTTAAGCGCCGAACATGGCTTTGGTGATTTTGTGCATGATATCTTCCCTGAAGATCCAGCCAAACGTTTGGGCATGACCAAACACGCACTGGGCGGCGAACCTGTTTACAAACCCCTCGATTTGCCAAAAGCCGAAGATTTTGCCGAAGACGCCACCACCCCCGGCACGGTGGGCAGCAGTAGTATGCGCCGCGCCGGGCTGTTCCTGACCGAAGTGTTCAAGCGCAACCAAGACAGCCGTAATTTCCGCATGATGTCGCCCGACGAAACGTATTCAAACAAGCTGGACCAAGTCTTTACCGTAACCAAACGCGCTTGGCAATGGCCCATCATGGATTGGGACAAAGATATGTCGCCCGACGGCCGGGTGATGGAAATGCTCAGCGAGCACAGTTTGCAGGGGCTGGCTCAGGGCTATATATTGACTGGCCGGCACGCGGTATTTGCCAGCTATGAGGCGTTTATCCAGGTCGTGGTGAGTATGATGGACCAATATGCCAAGTTTCTGAACCAGTCGCTGGAAGTGGAATGGCGCGGATCAATTCCGTCATTTAATTACATTCTGACAAGTTCGGGCTGGCGACAAGACCACAATGGATTCAGCCACCAAAACCCCGGCTTTATCGACGATGCGCTGCAGCGCCAAGGTGATTTTGTGGATGTGTTTTTCCCGGCCGACGGCAACACTACTCTGGCCGCGCTGGAGCACATGCTGGGTACTACACGCCAGATCAACATATTGGTGGCCGGCAAAACCCTGGAACCGCGCTGGCTCACCCCCGAACTCGCCCGCAAAGCTATTCGCCAAGGGGTGATGACGTGGGAGTTTGCGTCCGATGTCGACCCAGACATTGTGTTGGTGGGCGCGGGCGATTACCCCACCAAAGAAATCATGGCAGCAATCGACATCGTAAAGACTGAATGGCCCGATGTGCGCATCCGCTGCCTGAATATTGCGTCGCTCACCACCTGCGGGTTTGGCCAGGGTGGTACTTGCCTGGCACAAGAAGGTTTTGACATGGCGTTCACCACCGACAAGCCGGTTATCTGCAATTTTCATGGCTACCCCGAAACGCTCAAAGCGATTCTGTTCAACTACATCAACGACCCCAAACGGTTCGACATTCGCGGCTACATAGAAAGCGGCAGCACCACCACGCCATTTGATATGCATGTGCGCAACAAAACCAGTCGGTATCATTTGGCCATGGCTGTATTTGAAAAATTAGGGAGTAGTGGCCGCATGAATTACGAAGAAGGCAAGCACCTGGTCGCCAAATATCAGCAAAAGATCGACGAAAATACGGCATATATAAAAGTGCACGGTATCGACCTGCCGGAGATCGACGCGTGGCAGTGGCGCCGTTAATACTGGTTGCCAACCCAGGCAGCGCCAGTCGTAAATACGCGCTTTTTGCCGGGCGAGAGCAGCGGGGTGAGTTACATTTTGAATTCGAAAATGGGCATATTGTGTGCGGTGTGAACGGCCATAGGGTAGAGGTGCAGGTGGACAATTTGGCAGACGCACCGCGACATGTGGTGTCGCTGCTGAGAGAGCATTCGCTGCTGAAATCTGGCGAAACGATTGCGCGCGTGGGGTTGCGTATTGTGGCGCCCAGTAGTTATTTTTTGAGCCACAGACACGTCGACGACGAAATGGTACGGCGATTGGAAGCGCTTCGGCCGCGCGCGCCGCTGCATATCGCTGCCACTCTGGGTGAGCTCAATGTTTTGCGTGAAGTGTTGGCCGATGTGCCGATTGTGGGCGTGTCTGACAGTGCGTTTCATGTCACCAAACCAGACTACGCCTGGAATTACGGTCTGCCGCTGGCCGACGCAGATGCGTTTGAGATCAAACGATTTGGCTACCATGGCTTATCTGTGCAGTCTGTGGTGGAGACATTACATGCCAGTGACCGCAAAGTTGCCAAACTGATCGTTGCTCACCTGGGGAGCGGCGCCAGCGTGACGGCCGTGCATGGTGGTAAAAGCTTAGACACCACCATGGGCTACTCGCCGCTTGAGGGGCTGGTTATGAGTACGCGCAGCGGTACTATCGACCCTACGGCGGCCGCCGCGCTCAAGAACGCGCTGCATTTTGACGACGCCCAGCTCGATACGTATCTAAACACGCAGAGCGGTCTACTCGGCCTGGGCGGCTCTGATGACATTCGTGAACTGCTCCAGCGCGAAGCGGGCGACGACCATCTGGCGCATCTCGCTCTCGACACGTATGTCTACACTGTGCAAAAAGCCATCGGCTCCATGGCCGCGGCACTGGGTGGCGCAGATGTGCTGGTATTTACGGGCACGGTGGGTATGCGTTCGGCACCCATGCGTCAGCGAATTGTGGAACGTCTGCACTACCTAGAATTTGCTCTAGACACCGATGCCAATCACGCCTGTACTGAACCAACCAAACTCACCACTGTCAGCAAACTTGTCCATTCCAAACCAGTTTTCGTGATCCCCTCCGACGAGGCGCGGGTGATTGCTCACGAGACGGCTGCCGCGCGCCTCGAGTGACCTACGTCATAGCATCTCATCGCGAGATGGCGCATCCTCATGACAGGAGGTATATATGACTTGGAAAGATGGACTCGTAGCTGCGATGGCGCTCGCTGTGGCGGGAATAGTGTGGGCCGCGGTCGCTGGCAATGAGGCTGCTAAACTTGGTGACTTTCGTCTGGCCATTCTGGCTGTTGGCTTGCTGGGGATCGCTATGTGCATCGCGGGGGCGACCGTCAACCCGGCCGAGGGGTCACTCTATACAATCATCATGGGTGCGCTTGCAGGCATAGTGAGCATAGCGGTGATAGTCGGCATGGCGTTCGGCGGGCGACTTGCGCTATTTACGGCGGCAATAGCTATTGGTGTAATGTGGCTGGCGACAACGGTGCGCCATATCTTTGTTTGACTCTGTATTCCTGTTATACTACAGGTAGCAAATAAGGAGCCTCTTTTATGGATATGACACTTTGGATAATCATCGGTGCCGTTGTGCTGCTGGGCTTGATTGTGGCTGGTATGTACAACGCTCTGGTTAAAACAAAAGTTCGCGTGGACGAAGCCTGGAGCGACATCACCGTGCAGCTAAAGCGCCGCATGGATCTGATTCCTAATCTGGTAAACACTGTCAAAGGTTACGCCAAACACGAAAAAGAAGTCTTCGAAAAAGTCACCGAAGCTCGCGCCGGCGTGATGAGCGCCAAAGGCGTCAAAGAAACCGCTGCTGCCGAAAACATGTTTGAACAAACACTTAAAAGTTTGTTTGCCGTAGCCGAAAACTACCCACAACTGCGCGCTACCGAAAACTTCCAACAGCTGCAAGCTGAATTGACTGACACCGAAGACAAAATTATGGCCTCCCGCCGTTTCTACAACGGTGCTGCTCGTGAGTTGAATATCAAAATCGGCACCTTCCCCAGCAACATCATTGCTGCTATGTTTGGTTTCAAAACTCGCGAATTCTTCGAAGTCGAAGACCGCAAGGCTGCCGAAAAACCAGCTGACGTACAGTTTTAAACTGGGAGATCTATGTATTCTGCCATCGCTGCCAACAAGCGTAAATCGTTTCTGATAATGCTGATTTTTGTTGTGATTATATTTGGGCTGGGGTTGGTAGTGGGCACGATGTACAACGATATCAATTTGCTGTGGTGGATTGTGGCGGGTAGCATTTTATACGCAACGTTCGAATATTTCGCCGCATCTAAACTAGCGTTGGTTGTAAACGGCGCAAAGCGTATCGAAAAACGCGACAACCCGCGGTTGTTCCGTGCGGTTGAGAATTTATGCATCACTACTGGGCTACTCATGCCAGAGGTCTATATTATTGACGATCTAGGTTTAAATGCATTTGCAACCGGCCGCGATCCGGCACACGCTAGTGTCGCGGTTACGAGCGGGTTGCTTGATATGTTGTCTGACACCGAGCTGGAAGCCGTGATGGCTCACGAATTGGGCCATATACGCAATTACGACATTCGAGTGTCTATGATTGTTTTTGGTCTGGTGAGCGCAATCGGAATTATTGCCGATTTACTTTTGCACATGGGTTTTTGGGGTGATGACGACGACCGCCCGTCGGTATTTGCTGCGTTGGCGATAGCCGCAGGATTTTTAGCGCCTTTTGTTGCTTTGTTGGTGCAGTTGGCGGTCAGCCGCCAGCGCGAATATCTGGCCGATAGTACTGGCGTACTGACTACGCGCTACCCTGACGGGTTAATTAGTGCGCTCGAAAAAATCCGTGATCACGGTTCAACTATGAAGCGCCAAAATACATCTACTGCCCACTTGTTTTTCGCCAATCCACTGAAGGGCAAAGGGGAAGTGGTGGCCAAGTTTTTGAGCACTCACCCGCCTATCGACGATCGCATTGCTCGGCTACGGGCGCTTGGTGATAAGCTATAGATAATGAAAGCAAAAGCCCAAAAACTTGCCGCCAGTGCGCGAGCGGCTGTTCGCCGAAAAGCCGCTACGTTCCGTGCTCGGGCCATGGTGTACAACGCGTCGCGCCCTCATCGTAGCCTACGTCGCACGGCCAAGCGCGACCAAAAACGAATGGGCGGGCAACCGCTCGTCAAGCTCCTGCCGTTTGTGAGAAGTTGTTTTGGGTTTATGTGGCGTGAGCGTTGGCCATTGTTTAAGTTGGGCGGACTGTATGTGGTAATTAGCTACGTGGTGGTGGGTGGTTTGAGCCAAGTGGATTTTGTGGCGCTCAAAGATGCGAGCCAACAAATATTTACCGGTGGTTCCGATGCGCTGATCAACGCCACATCACTATTCCTAGGTACTGCCAGTGGCACGCTGAATAGTACTGCCACCGAGTTGCAGCAGTTTTTGGCCGGGCTGCTAGCGTTTATTGCTTGGCTTGCTACGGTGTGGTTGGTGCGTATGCGACTAGCTGACCAGCAGGTGAAGGTGCGTGATGCGCTGTATAATTGCTGCGCGCCGTTTGTACCGGCGGCGATTGTGGTGCTGATTATCTTTGCGCAGCTGCTGCCGGCTGCCGTGGGGTTGTTTGCGTTTACTGTAGCTCAGGTTGACGGTACGTTGGTGGGCGGTGTCGAAACCATGCTGTTTGCATTTGCGGCGGGGCTGCTTACGCTATTGTCGCTGTATTGGATTAGTGGTTCGGTGCTGGCTATGGTAACGGCTACTATGCCGGGTATGTATCCGTGGCGCGCGTTGTCGGTATCGAGCCGATTGGTAATTGGCCAACGCTGGAAATTGGGCGTACGCGTAGTGACGCTGGCTGCTATTATCTTGCTTGTGTGGGCGGTAGTGTTGCTGCCAGCGCTGTATCTCGATGCCTGGCTCCATCTGGACTGGTTACCGCTGGTGCCGCTGGTGGTACAATTCCTGGGCGCATTTAGCTTGCTGTTTGGTGCCGTGTATTGCTACAAGTTGTATCGGAGTTTGCTATGAATAAAAAACAAGCGGCTGCGCGCATTGCCAAATTACGCGAACTCATCAACGAGTATCGATACGAATACAATGTAAATGACCGCTCGATCATGAGTGAGCCGGCTGCCGATAGCCTGAAGCACGAATTATCCGAGCTCGAAGCGCAATTTCCTGAACTCATCACGCCCGATTCGCCCACGCAACGCGTGGCGGGCGAGCCGTCGCCACAATTTGTGAGCGTCGCGCACGCTCGGCCCATGCTTAGCCTCAATGATGTATTCGACGACGTAGAGTTGAAAGCTTGGGAGCAGCGTGTCAAAAAACTGGCGCCCGAAGCCGCGCTGGAATATTTCGTAGACATCAAAATGGATGGGCTAGCATGCTCGCTTGTATACGAAGACGGCTTGCTAGTGCGCGGTGTGACTCGTGGCAACGGCGCCGTGGGCGAAGACGTGACGGCCAATGTGCGTACACTTGACTCTGTGCCGCTGCGCCTGCGCCACACTCAGTCTACTGAATTGTTTACGCGTGGCCGTACCGAAGTGCGTGGCGAGATCGTGATGTACAAAAAAGATTTTGAAGCGCTCAATAAATCTCGTGCCGCGCAGGGCTTACCACTGTTTGCCAACCCGCGCAATACCGCTGCCGGCGCTATTCGCCAACTTGATCCGCGTTTGGTAGTAGAGCGTCGCCTGCATTTCCGGGCGTGGGACGTGCAGCGCGACGATGCGTCGCAAGTGCCGACCAACCGTTTTGCCTATGACGCACTCAGCGAGCTGGGCTTTTTGGTAAACAAACAAGCCACGGTGCAGCCCAGCAGCGATAAAGTGCTGGCATTTGCTAGAGATTGGGAAGAAAAGCGCAAGAAACTACCGTTCAACAATGATGGCATGGTGGTCAAACTCAACGACCGTGCCCTGTTTGCGCGTTTGGGGGTGGTGGGTAAAGCCCCGCGCGGCGCTGTAGCTTACAAATATCCAGCCGAACAAGCTACCACCAAAGTCAAAGATATATTCATTAGCATCGGCCGCACCGGTGCTGCTACCCCTGTAGCTGTGCTGGAGCCAGTGGTTGTGGCTGGCAGCACTGTGCAAATGGCCACGTTGCACAACGAAGGCGAAGTGCAACGCAAAGACGTGCGCGTCGGCGACACCATCATCGTGCACAAAGCTGGCGATATTATACCCGAAGTTGTAGAAGTGCTTACTACGCTGCGCACAGGAGCTGAAAAACCATTTGTCATGCCCACGCATTGCCCTGAATGTAATACGCAACTGGTTAAGTTGAAGGCCGACGATGCCGTGTGGCGCTGCCCCAACCAAGCCTGCCCCGCACGTGTACACAACCAGATCCAGCACTATGCCAGCAAGGCCGCGCTTGATATAGAAGGTATGGGGCAAAAAAATGTGCTGGCGCTCCTCGATGCGCAGTTGATTCGCGATCCGGCGGATTTGTATAGTCTGACAAAAGATCAGCTGCTTACGCTTGATCGTTTTGCCGACATTTCAGCCAGTAAACTCATCGCTGCAATTGCTGAGAAAAAGCAACCACCACTGAGCCGATTTATCTACGGCTTGGGCATTCGCCACGTTGGTGCGCAGACTGCCGTGGATCTGGCGAATCATTTCGGATCGCTCGATGCACTCGGCAAAGCTACGCTCGACGAGCTGAAAGACGTTGAAGGCGTGGGCGAAGTCGTAGCCGAAAGCATTGTGGCGTGGTTCGGCACCGCCAGCCATCAACAGTTGCTCGCCAAATTTACCAGCGCCAATGTTGTGCCCACCAAAGTCATGCGAACTGGCGGCCCACTGCAGGGCCAAGGCTTCGTAATCAGCGGCACCCTGACTAACATGGAGCGCGAAGAAGCAGGCGAACAAATTCGCGCACTGGGCGGTACCTTCCAAAGCTCTGTTGGCAAAAATACCACCTACCTGGTGCTCGGCGACAATCCGGGCCAGAGCAAAGTGACCAAAGCCGAAAAATTAGGCACCAAAATCATAGACGAAGATGCGCTCCTAAAAATACTAAAAGGATGATATGGATAAAAACGAAGTCAAAAAAGATTGGCAATTCGTCCGCTCCGAAACATTGGAGATTTTAAACGCGCTAGACGACGATAGGCTGGCGTTTTGTCCATCTGGTGATCAGTGGCAGCCGGTGTCGTATCAATTTGCCTGCATCGCGCGCACGCAGGTGGTATATGCCAACGCACTTCAGGATGGCGTTATGGATTTCGCGGCATTTGGCGACGCGTCGTTGCCGAGTAAGCAGTCGCTACGCACCAAGTCAGAGTTGCAAGAGATTCTACACGATGCTGAAGCGCTGTGGCAAAACGCCATTCAGTCTGGTGCGCCCACGGTGGCCTGGCCCGGTGTGTCGCGTTCGGCAGCATCGCACGTCTACCGGTTGGCCAGCCATGAGCGCATTCATCACGGCCAGCTAATAAGTTACTTTACGCTTGCAGGCTGGGATTTGCCTGAACAGTTTAAACGGAATTGGGCGCTATGAAACCGGGCGATTTGCGGTTGTCGTGTTTCTCGCCGTTGGTTATGCTGGCGACGTTTGTGATCGAAATCGCGCTAGCTATCTATGTATTGATGCGCTACAAACTCAACGAAGTTGGCCGACTGGTGGTGATCGCGCTCTTTTTGCTGGCGGCGTTTCAGGCTGCCGAATATGCAGTGTGCCAGCCAACGGCCGTGGATTCGTTGTGGGCATCGCGAATTGGTTATGTGGCGATTACATTTTTGCCGCCGCTGGGCATACATCTGGCCTACGCAATCGCCAAAGCTAAAAAGCGCTCTCTGCTTTTGCCGGCATACGGTACGGCCGTAGGTTTTATGTTTTATTTTTTGCTAGTTGGGCAAGGATTGACCGGGCATGCTTGCTTGGGTAATTATGTCATTTTTCAGGTAGCACCAGCTGCGGCATGGTTGTATACGCTTTATTATTATGGCTGGTTACTTTTGGGTATATGGCTCATGCGCCAACTCATGACGCCCAAAACCAAAGCTGCGCAATGGGGGATGGTCGCTGGCTATTTGGCGTTTATCGTACCCACTACATTGGTAAATGTTGTTGACCCAGGTACTATTGACGGAATTCCGTCAATCATGTGCGGCTTTGCGGTGCTATTTGCGCTGGTATTGGCGTTGTGGGTGATGCCCAAAAGTGGGGAAGTAAAATGATGTATTTCGCCACATTTATCAGCGGTTGCTCTGACATTATCGCCACGCGATTGCAGCGGTTTCCCAATGCTCAGTTGCAAGTGCGGGATATACAAGATGGTCTGGTGGTGTTTGATAGCGAGATGTCCGTGGGACAGCTCAGCGATTTGCGATTTTTCAATACCGTTTACAGCCAGCTCAAGCACGGCGAGATTCCAGAGTGGCCTCGAGGTTCGCGTGTGCAAATCCGTGCGTATCGTGGCACTCAATCGACATCGATCCCGGCAGATTTGCAGCAAAAAGTTATCGACGCTGGCTACCAACTGGTGGCGCACAAACCTCAATACGAACTGTTGTGGTGGCAGCATGGTGATGGCCAAGAGCTGTGGGGCCAAGCCTTGCCGCGCCCCGGCTACAAAACGCGTCGGCTGGAACCGGGTGAATTACGCTCCGAGCTAGCGCATATATTGGGGTTGGTCGCCAGCCTGGATTCGCGCGATATTGTGCTGGATCCGTTTGCCGGCTATGGGGCTATACCGCGTGAGTGCTTGCAGGGATTCCATTGCCAACAAGTGATGGCTATTGAACAAAACCAACATTTGATTCCACATCTCAAATCCATCCCGCACCTCATCGCTATGCAGGGCGACGCTCGCAAGATGGAGCATCTAGAGACGCGCTGTGTCGACCGTGTCATTACTGACCCGCCGTGGGGCGACTACGATAAAGTAGGTGATCATGAGCTCAAAGATTTGTATCATCGTGCTTTGTCCGAAATCCACCGAGTACTGCGCGCCAAAGGCTGTGCCGTCATAGTGACTGCCGCCACGTGGCTGGGTGATATGGCGGCCGACCAGAGTTTCGTCGTAGAGAAGCAATACGATATTGTGGTGGCTGGCAAAAAAGTTCACATATTTAAACTTCGCAAATCATAGCGCTGCGGCGTGATATCATAAGCATAACCAAGGAACACAGTATGAACCCAATGGACCCGAACCAACCATATCAACCCCAGCCACAACCTGCGTCACAGCCTATACCAACGCCGTTTCCTGCGCCGCCGGCAGCTCCACCTCAGCCATATGCTGCAGCACCAGCGCCTATGGCCGCACCGGCTGCACCTGTCGAACCTCAGCCCTTTACGCCGCAGCCGAATATGCAGCCTGCGCAACCCGCGCCAGCACCAAACCCATTTGCTGCGCCAGTCCAGCCCCCTTCACCATTTGCGCCACATTCGCAGTCCCAGCCCATGGCGCAGATGCCACCCCAGCAACCACAGCCGGCTATGCCTATTGCGCACCATGGCACCAATTCTCGTCCACCAATTATGATCATCGCAGTCGTCGCCGGTGTGTTGTTGCTCGCCGGCGCGGGCGCCGCAAGCTATTTCTTATTCTTCAACCAAAACGGTTCAGGCCCCGCTGGTTTATTGGGTAACATTGGCGGTACGCCGGATGTGATGGATCGCCCTGATGGCACGTTGGATCTTAGCAATCTGATCGACACCGACAAAACCATCAAAAACCAATCAATCAAAGCCAAGATCAAACAGCAGGTTAGTTTGAGTGATGGGCTGACATATATGGTTACGGCCGTTGAGCGTAATTACGTGTCGAGCAGTAAATATTTTAAGCCAAATGCCGGCAAAGAGTTTGTGCGAGTGAGCTTCGTGGTAGGTAATCGCGATAAAAAGACGTCGCTCTATCTTAGTAGTAGTCAGTTCAAAGCCAAAAACAGCGCGGGCGGTTTGCGCGCCGCAGAATATGCCACCGACGAAGATGTAGCTGACGCTATGGTGGCTCAAGAAATCGATGGCGGCAAGCAGGTAAAAGGATCGTATGTATTCCAGGTAGACAAAGGCGAAACATTCAGTATTGTCACCAATCAAGAGTATGTAAAACTCGGCTCCGACGGACAAAAAGCGACTCTTGCATCCGAAGTTAGTCTATAAATAACTTGAAGCATAAGCAGCTTTGTGTAATAGTGTAATCAAGCTGATGCGCTAGGGGTTCTTGGCGCAGAGGGTTACATAATACAAAAACAATTGAGCAAAAAGAACCTCGGGTGGGCGCGCATCAAGCGGGCGCTTTCCTGATGGGAAGCGCCTTTTAAACTAGCAAAATATTCGCTCTGTGAGATAATGATTTTATGCCTGACAACAATCTACAATTCCTTCTACACAAAAACCTGATGCACGCTGTGCAGGCTGCAGTAGGTACTGAAATTTTTCGCCATACATATGTATTAAATAAACAATCTGGTGAGATAATCGACACCATGCAAGACGGCCGCGTGTCATGCGCCTATTTTGTATCTGGCATGTTGTCGCTGTTTATGATGATCGACCATGCGCATTCCACTGTTCCGACCACGGTGCAAAAAATGGAAGAAAACGGCTGGTTTAAGATTGACCAACCCAGGCCTGGCGCAGTCGTACATTGGCCGGCTGACGCAGAAGGCCACCAACACCTAGGTTTTTATATCAGCGAACATGTCTACATTAGCAACTACAGCGAAGAAGGCCGCCCCCAAACTCACGGCCCCGAACGCCCGGCAGGCCGCCGGCCCGATGCGTTTTATTGGCATTCTAAGCTCGACGACGCAAATGCCGGACAGCAATCTGCTTAAACTCCGTCGCAAAACCATGATCGCTACTGCGCGCGCCGCTGTTGGCAGCACTATGTTCCAACACATGTACGTGCGCGACAAACAAACACGCGAAGAACATGACACCATGCAGGGCGGCGAATTATCCTGCGCATTCTTTGTGTCTAGTATATTGTGTATGTTTGGCTTGCTCGACGACAGCGCGCATAGCACCATCGCCACGACATTGGCCAAGATGAAAGAACGCGGCTGGTATGAAATCGACGAACCCATCGCTGGTGCAGTGGTGCATTGGCCGGCCAATGATGTGTCTGACCATCTAGGGATTTACGTGGGCGACAATCGCTACGTCAGCAATTCGTACGCCCGGCGTACACCCATAGAGCATGGTTCTCGACTATCTGACGACCGCGATCCCGATGCGTACTATTGGCACGTTGACCTCAATCAAGGCTAGCGCGACAATCTGTTATCTGCTATAATTTGCCCCAGTCCTCGCGGCGATTGCCAGGCATGAGGGGCATTAGCTCATTTGGTAGAGCGCTTCCATGGCATGGAAGAGGTGATCGGTTCGAATCCGATATGCTCCAC
>CAYURH010000017.1:0-25822 GCA_964447105.1 uncultured Candidatus Saccharibacteria bacterium | reverse complement strand
GGTACCGCCAAAGGCATCACCGCGTTGCAAATGGATATGAAAGTGCACGGCCTCAGTGTAGACGTGCTCAAACAAGCCCTCATGCAGGGCAAAGAGGGGAGGGCTGAAATCCTAAAACACATGCTTACCACTCTGCCCGAGCCACGCAAAGAGCTCAGCCCATATGCGCCACGTATCGAAAAACTCATGATCAAACCAGAAAAGATCCGCGAAGTTATTGGCAAGGGCGGCGAAATGATCAACAGGATTATCGCCGAAACTGGTACGCAAATCGACATCAATGATGATGGTTTGGTAACCGTAGCTGCTGTTGACACCAAGAGTATCGAAGCGGCACTCAAGATGATCCAAGACATCGTAGCCGAACCCGAAGTGGGTAAGATCTACGACGGTACTGTAGTGAAACTGATGGAATTTGGCGCATTCGTGAATATTATGCCAGGCCGTGACGGGCTGGTGCACGTCAGCCAAATTAGCGACCAGCGTGTCGAAAAAGTGAGCGATGTATTGCACGAAGGCGATTCAGTGAAAGTGAAACTGGTGGCTATCGACGACCAAGGTCGCCTGAACCTGAGCATGAAAGAAGCCAAATAAAAATCGCCTACGTAGGCGAGTAGAGTGTGGAGGCCGCCAGCGAGTGACGGCCTCCGGGGTTATGCGGGCATGAGCTCGCGGGCGATCGCCCGCACCTTGTCAACGACTTCGGCTGGCGTTGCGCCAAGTCGCACGAGGCGCTCTCTGGCCGCCGCGTTCATAGTGAATGTGATAGGCCCCGCCACGCTGTCAGGCCCCACACCCATCGTGACGCCCAGCCGCCGTTCGAGCGCGCCCAGGAAGTCGTCACCCCCCTCGGGGCCGGCCTGCAGAGCCTTGACCTCCTTGGGACTGAATTCCATGGTTACGCGGAGCTCGTGGGCACCGGCCATGGGTTTGGAACGCTCCGCGGGGGTTAGCGTGTTGCCGGCAACTGCTACTAGAATTTGCAACAGAACCACTCCCTTCGTAATATACTATACAACCTTATGAACATACTGTACAGTAATCTTGCCCGTCTGGCTCGTATGTGCGACGATATGTATACATGACCGACGACCGCCAGATCCTAGCCGATCACATCCAGACCATCGAGCCGTTTGACGAAATAGAGCGAGACTGCCAGTCGCGGGCGCTGGATTGGATCGCAAACACGCAGCTCATTTACCGCCTGCAAAAACCAGATGTACCGCGCAAACACGTGGTGGCGTATTTTGTGGCCATTGATCCGACCACTCATCACATCTTGTTGGTGCACCACAACATGGCGCAGGCCTGGTTGCCTACCGGTGGACATATCGAACCGCAAGAAAGCCCCCTAGCTACTATTAACCGTGAGTGCGATGAAGAACTGGGTGTGGAAGCTAAGCTGTTGAACCAAGGCGCACCAATGTTCATTAGTGAGGCGCAGGTGGTGGATGGTGATCATACTCATACCGATCTGAGTGTGTGGTATATGATCGAGCTCAGCGAAAGCGCGCCGCTTAGCTGGGAACGCCAGTCGTTTAGTGATATCAAATGGTGGGATATCGATGCGCTGAGTCAAGAACCACAAGACGTGCTGGGTCCCGATCTGCATCGCTTTATCCGTAAGTTGCGCTACCTGCTGCACCAAGGACACATAGTTAACTAGTTTGGCTTTTGCTCTGGGGTGTGCTATAATACAGGTACTATCATCGCAAAGCGATGCCGCCTCTTACGACTAACATGTGTAACCGAGCGCTGCGTTTTATGACCACGAATGAAAAGTAAACAAACACTACTTGATCAAATCCGGGACGATATGATTGCTCACAATGTCTGTCCGGATTTGGCCAAGACAGCTAACCACTTGGTCATGGGGGAGGGTGATCCCGATGCACGCATAGTGTTCATTGGTGAGGCCCCAGGCAAAAACGAAGATATGACAGGCAAGCCCTTTGTGGGTGCCGCTGGTAAATTCCTGGATGAATTGCTGGCGTCGGTCGGTTTGAATCGCCGTGACGTATTTATCACGAGTATCGTGAAATACCGTCCGCCCAACAACCGCGACCCCAAACCCGAGGAAAAAGAAGCGTCGTGGCCGTATTTGTTGCGTCAACTCGAGGTGATCAATCCTACAATGATTGTCACATTGGGCCGGCACAGCATGGGCTACTTTGTGCCCAACGTGACCATAGGCGATGTCCACGGTCAGTTGATCACTGGTGGCCAATGGCCAGTATTGCCATTACTACACCCTGCAGCCGCGCTGTACAACAATAATATGCGACAAACAATTAAAGATGATTTCAAACAAGTGCCAGTGGCGCTTCGCAAACTCGAAAGGAATAAATAATTTATGAATCAACAGAAAAACAACCAACCCAAACAGGGCAAGCCACAACAAAACCCCAACCAAAACCAGCGCCGCCCGAACAATAAATATAATGATCAGCAACCACGCGGCGAACGCCCCGCGCAGAACAACACCGTACTGGCGCGCACCCAAACTCGCCGCGGTGAAGTGCAACGCGCGCAGCGTCGTACTTCTGAAAACGTCAATTTGCAGGCCAGCCAACACGTCGTGGATGTGCCAGTAAATAAATCCATATTCAACGGCTACGGCGGCCAACAATTCACACTGAATATGCAAAAAACCATCCCCAAACGCGATGGTGCTACGCTCAGAGTTATCCCTATTGGCGGCTTGGGTGAAATGGGCATTGGCAAAAACATGATGGCTATCGAATATGGTGACGACATCATTGTGATCGACATGGGATTCTTGTTCCCGGGCGCCGATTACCCGGGTATCAACTACATCATCCCTGACACAACATATCTAGAAGAGCGCAAAGACAAAATTCGTGGCATTGTGTTTACCCACGGCCACTTAGACCACATAGGTGCAGCCCGCCACATCATCCCCAAACTGCAAGCGCCAGTGTATGGCGGTAAGTTTACGATCGCTATGGTGCAGCGCACCATGGAAGAATCCACCAGCGATTACCGACCTATATACAATGTGCTCAACCCCGAAGCGCACGAACGAGTGCAGCTGGGCAGTAGCTTTAGCATCGAGCTGGTGCGCGTGAATCACTCTATCCCCGACGCCACCGCTGTGGTGATCCGCACTCCCGTAGGCGTGCTCATCAACACTGGCGACTGGCGTTTCGAAGAAAACCCAGTCGACGGCATCAAATTTGACCTGCCACGCCTCGAGCAAATCGCTCGCGAAGAAGGCGTGCTCCTGCTCATGAACGAAAGCACCAACTGCGAAGACGCCGGCTCCCACCAGCACGGTGAGCTCGATGTCAAAGCCAGCATGGGCCAGATCATGGATATGTACCCCAAAGGTCGTATTATCATCAGCACATTCTCCAGCCAGATCCACCGCATCCAGGTGATTCTAGAAGAAGCCAAAGCCCACGGCCGCAAAGTGGCTATCGCCGGCTACAGTATGATCCAAAACATGGAAGTCGCTTTGCGCACCGGCGCCATCAAGGTGCCACAAGATGTGATTGTACGCATGGAAGACGCCGTGAAGATGCAAGACGGCAAAGTAGTCGTGGTATGTACTGGTAGCCAGGGCGAATTCAGCGCCGTGCTCAACCGCATGGCCAATGGCTCGCACAAAAACCTCAAAGTCAAAAATACCGACATCATTGTATTTAGCTCTAGTATGATTCCGGGCAACGAAAAATACATTGTGCGCACCGTCGACAACCTAATGCGCGAAGGTGCCGACGCTATCCAAGACCGCCGCACCCACCTGCGCAATGTGGGCCGTATCCACTTAAGTGGTCACGGCTACTACGACGACCATGTAAAACTGATCGACGCTATCAAGCCCAAATACTACATGCCCATCCACGGTGAATTCCACATGTTGGTGCATAATGCCGAGTTGGCCGAGAAAGAATGTGGCATTACCCGCGACCGTATCTTCGTATGCGACAGTGGCGACGTGCTCGAACTCGACCAACATGGCTTGGCTCGCAAAGCTGGTCGTGTGCCAGCTGGTGGCCTGATGTTCGACGACGCCGGCGAAGAGGTGAGCGAAGTGGTACTCAAAGACCGCATTCACATGGCGAGCGAAGGCATGTTCATTGTGGTGCTTACCGTCAATCGCCAGACCGGTCGGCTGATGACTAGCCCCGACATCATTAGTCGTGGCTTTATCTACCTGCGCGACAGCGAAGAGTTGATGAATACCATCCGCAGCTACCTCAAGCAAAAAGTTGCTCGCGCCTACATGGGCCGCAAGACCGACCTAGATGTGTTCAAAAAAGAGCTCAAAGACGAACTAACCCACGTCTTGTACGACCAAACCCGTCGTACGCCCATCGTGATCCCTGTGATCAACGAAATCAACCCCAACCAGCAAGTTGACCAAGGCCAGCCAGTGCAGCGCGCCCCCATGGTGCCTCGCATGGCTATGCCCGTAGAAACACCGGCGCCTGATCTAGGCCACCCAGGCGAATACTAAGCTCACTCATTTTGGTTATTAATCCTGTCACTAAGATGCAGTACAGTTTTATAACTGCGTCAAAAACAAAGGTTGGACGCAATGGCAGGGTCACTTTTTAGCATAAGGTTGTGCATTGTTGTGGGTTGAAGGGTGGTATGCCTAATTTTTTTGTGCAACAATGATCAGTCTATTTGTGTCGAGCGTATAAGGGCGTCCATCAAAGCCCCCGTAAGTGGCGCATGTAGTAAAACCGGCCTGTTTGCACATGGTCAACAACTCTTGTGGGTCGTAGGCCCAATGTGTAAATTCGTATGATTTTGAGTGACCGTTTTTTGTAATCATCCACGTGTTTTTGATGCGCCTAAAACCATCGAGCGGTTCACGATGTGTGTCGACCGTTGCGTCGGCGATTTCGGCGTGTCCGTTTTGGTCGAAATGATTTATAAAATGTTCTCGACTCCGGACATCGATAAGCATCCGCCCTTTTGATTGGAGCGAATCGAATGCGTTTTTAATAACCAATTGGTTGTCTTTGGGGTCGTCAAAATATCCGAAAGAAGAGAATAAGTTTAAGACAACACTGAATTTATCCGGCTGTTTATAGCTGCGCATATCGGCATTTTCGAACTGAACCATAGCCCCGATTTGTCTTGCGTCTTTTTGAGCAATCGAAAGCAAAAAGTTACTTCGATCAATACCGGTAAGGTGAACAAAGCCCAGCCGTGCCAGTTCGATAAGGTGGCGGCCATTCCCGCAACCTACATCCAAAATGTAATCGTTTTTCTGCAAGCGTGCCAATGCAACAACGCCCTTTATTTCGCTAGACGTACGGGCTAAGCGGCCTACGTCGAACATATAAGGGTATAGTTCTTTCCAGAAAGTGTCGTTTTCGAACCATTGTGTCATGCTTCGCTCCTTTCGTTGGAATGCGATGCATCTGAAGATAACACTGTTTGCCCTCAACTACAATAGAAAGTTAACTTAACGGCTGACGGGTATGATGTTTGCTATAATTTACAATCATGGCTTCTACATTTTCTTTCGATATCGTAAGTGACTACAATTTGGCTGAAGTAATTAACGCCGTGGATCAGGCCAAGCGTGAATTGATCAACCGCTATGACATGAAAGGCACCAGCGCCAGCCTGGAATTTCGTGACGCCGACAAAACTGGCCTGACAGTGGTAGGGGACAATAATTATGCGGTGGATGCTATTCTGGACACCGTGCGCAAAAAATTCGGTCTGCGCGGCGTCAGCCAAAAAACATTGGACACCAGCAAACCACCCACCACCAGCAACATGAAGACCACCCAAGATGTGCCTTTCAAAAAAGGCCTCGATCAAGACAAAGCCAAAAAAATCACAGCCCTGCTGCGCGACAATTTCCCCAAAGTCAAAGCCCAAATCCAAGGCGCCGAAGTGCGTGTGACCAGCTCCAAAAAAGACGAGCTACAAGGGGTAATGAGCTTGCTAGAGGCGCAGGATTTTGATTTTCCGTTGAGTTTTACAAATTATCGCTAGGCGGGTCAAAGCGCCATGCTTCTGTCCGTATTGCATCAACAATGTCGGGGTAGTCACAGTTGAGCGCTAAAGTGCGCGCATCCCATAGATCGTCCAAATATTTCTCTAATAGGTCGGGATTTTCGCTTGCCAACGCGGCATCGCGTCGGAGTATTGCAACAGCAATTAAAATACCGATTTGGGTCTGTTGGTACGGTTCGCCTTGTGGGCGCTCGCGAAGTAGTTTTTCGATTTCTCTGCGATAGGCGAGGGCCGGTTGGACGTCTCCTTCCATAAGGCCGGCAACTGCATCGGGCCGCAAGCGGGCGGCTTCTTCTGTTTCGACAACTCCCCACGTTGCGAGCAGGGCCTCAATAGATGGAGGAGCTTCGTGTTCGGGCCCATCTGGGCGGGGTTGATCATGTTCCATATAATAAGCTTATCATTTACAGGTTGCCTCGGATAGTGTATGGTAGTCCTGCGCATTTTGCTGCGTGCAGCCGCACGTGGCTGAGATTGTGAAACGCGAGGAGTACTCGTGAGCAAGTTCAGATGGTGGATGATTGGCCTGACCGCCCTTGTGTTCGTGCTTGGCTGCGGTGGCCAGCCCCACGATTCGCCGGGCGGCGAGCCGGTCAAACCTGACCCCACCAAGGCTGTCGCTCAGGTGGCTGCGTTGTACGGTGTGAAGCCGGACGGCCAGCTGCTCCAGCTCGATCAGGGCCTTCGGGGTGTGCCGGATTCGGCCACGTTGCAAGCGTTTCTGAATCGGGCCGATTTCACCCAGCGCTGGCAACAGTACCTCATGAAGTTGGGGGTCGACCAGCATCACCTTCGTGATCATCGGGTGGTGACCGTCAACGGCCAACCACTCAGTACCAAGTGTCTCGATCGCAATATCATCGACGGCAACAAGGTGGCGTCGGTTACCATCAAGTCGGACCCGTTCTGGTGCCCGCTCGATGGTGGTTTCGGCAAGTACTACCTGTCGAACAGCCGTGTCAGCCAGCGCTGGGCCAAGGCTTTGCCCTCTTACGGAACGGCGCAGGTGGAAGAAGCGCTGTTCGTGTGGCTCGCTGCCCGTTGGGGCGAGACGTACATGATCGAGGTGCACAACCACGCCCTAAGCCTGTGGGACGGCCTGCCCGACTTCCCGGACATCGAAGCGATGAAGGGTGACCACTGGGTGATAGGCCAGATCTTTGGGTACTGCCTGGCTGGAGCGTTTGCGTACGCAGCCGGGCTGGACCGCGGCACGGTGGTGGGATCACTGACGGTGCTGTTCGGCGGTGGCGTCGATGGCAGCGGGACGCCGGACTCGGTGTACCGCGAAGCTATCGACCATGGGTTCACTCAGGCTACGCCGGGTGCGTGCGTCCGCCGCTACTGGCCCAAGAAGTGAACCGAGTGGTGGCGGGGTGTACATCGCCCCGCCACCACAACACAACAACAAAGAGTGATAGCTGCACAATGAAACAGGTTTGCGTTTTAATGTAAAAACTGCTACAATATGTTCATAGTAAACCCCAGTCGTTAGGGATACAATACAAACATCTATGGGTAGAAAAAAACGTCGTTCTAGCAAAAAGGTTCACGCCGCGCAGCACCAACTGCCTACAGGTTTTTGGCAGCAAGCGACGGCGGTGGTGCTGTTGCTTTTTGCACTACTGGTGCTGCTGGCTCTGATAGGAACGGGCGGACCGGTGCTAGAGGCACTCCACGTGGCGCTGCTTTGGGCGCTGGGGTGGACAATTTTTGTACTCCCTGTCGTGGCCGTCTATATGGCAATCGCTATCTTTAGGGCAGAAGATAATCGGCTGCCAACAGTCGTCATTATCGCTGCTATTTTGTTTTTGGTTGAACTGGCCTCATTTATAAATTTGTTCGCAGCCGATCCCCAAAGCCTGCAAGTGGCCACCAACGGTACCGGCGGCGGTGTAGTGGGCTACGCGGTAGACGGGCTGATGCTCAGCCTGCTCGACGCCAAAACGAGCGGCATCATATTGTTTGTACTGGCGTTTATCACCAGTTTGTTTGTACTTAAGTTGTCGCCACTTGATGTGGTGCGTTGGTTCGTAAGTATTTTCCGCCGTGAAGTGAGCGAAGAAGAGCACAACCGCGAAATCGCCGAAAAAGCCGCCATGATGGACAAAAAATCGATTGGCGAACTCAAGCTCAACGAAGGTGTACCCACCATGCAATCGCGCGGTTCGTTCAAAAACAGTATGGAGCGCGCGCCGCAAACCGACCAAGCGGCGCTCACAAGTACGAACGATCCGGATTGGCAGGCGCCGAGTATTGATTTGCTCGAAAAGCATCAACAGCCGGCTGATGCTGGTGATGTGAAGCACAATGCTCAGATTATTCACGACACCTTGGCCGAATTTAGTATTGATGTTGAGATGGAAGGCGCCAACATTGGCCCCAAAGTCACGCAGTACACCCTCAAACCGCCAGCTGGTGTAAAGCTGACACGTATTACGCAGCTCGAGACCAACATTGCACTCAACCTGGCGGCATCGGCTATTCGTATTGAAGCGCCAATTCCTGGTCAACGCGCCGTGGGTATAGAGGTGCCTAACCGCAAAGCTGCCGATGTGCGTCTATATGGTGTGTTGAATTCGGAGCAGTGGCAATCGGCCAGCTCGCCGCTCAGTTTTGCTATCGGCCGCGATATTGCAGGCGACCCTGTCATAGGGGAGCTCGACAAGATGCCGCACGTGCTGATTGCCGGTGCTACCGGCTCTGGTAAATCGGTCATGATCAACACCGTGCTCACCAGCCTGCTATACCGCAACAGCCCCAGTGATCTAAAACTCATCTTGGTGGACCCCAAACAGGTGGAGCTCACGCCGTACAACGACATCCCGCACTTGCTTACACCGGTGATTACCGAACCCGAAAAATGTATCAGCGCACTCAAATGGGCGGTCAACGAAATGGAGCGCCGCTACACATTGCTCGCCGAAGAAAAAGTGCGCAATATTGGTGGTTACAACAGCATGAAGACCGATGAGCGCATGCCATACATCGTGATCGTGATCGATGAGTTGGCCGACCTTATGATGATGGCTGCGCGTGATGTCGAAGCCCTGATCGTGCGTTTGGCTCAAAAAGCCCGCGCTGTCGGCATTCACCTAGTGCTTGCCACACAGCGTCCGTCAGTCGACGTAATCACTGGTTTGATCAAAGCCAACATACCCGCGCGTATTGCTTTTACTGTTGCCAGCCAAATCGACAGCCGCACCATTTTAGATCACATGGGTGCCGAGAAATTGCTGGGCAAAGGTGACATGTTGTTGCAAACCGCCGACATGAACAAACCGCGCCGTATCCAGGCTGCATTTGTCGACGACCCCGAAGTCATTAAAGTTGGCGACCACCTGCGCATGCAGCGCCCACCACAGTACGACGAAGAAATCATTGCCCAGCCAGTGCAGCTCAACGGCAAAGGCGGGATTGTCATGGATTACGATGGCGGTGGCGACGACGATATGTACAAAGACGCTGTGCGCTGCGTGATCGAAAGCGGCAAAGCCAGCGCCAGCCTGTTGCAGCGCCGTTTGCGCGTGGGCTATGCTCGCGCCGCGCGCCTGATCGAAACTATGGAAGAACAGGGGATTATCGGCCCGGCTGATGGCGCCCGCCCGCGTGATGTGCTCATCACTAGCCTGGACGATGTCATGGGCAACCCAGGCGACCCAGAATAAGACGAGTAAAGAAAACAGCTCCACCCGCACAGATGGAGCTGTTTCTTGTGCGGGTGGAGCTTAGGTGCTCGGGAGAGCAGGAAACTCCGGGTTGATGTGCTTGCGCCACTGGTATCGGAAGTACAAGCGGCCATAGTGACCGCCAGCTTCTCCGGCGTTGGGATCGTGATGTTCACGAGCGTTGTCGAACAGAGTCCGCTGCTCCTCCATATAGCGGTGTGTCGAACGCGCCCAGCGTCTAAGGGCGCGAATGTAATCTGTCCGTCGCACATCCTCCTGGGGGAGGGCGTCTATCAGTGCTGCGATCATCACGATGTTGTAGGCCACGACATGGTTCATGACGAGCGGAATCATGTTTATTCGAGTTGCGAGTTCGAGCCCTGTTACCAGCGTTTCAAGCATGTCGCAGATGTCATCGGCAGCACCGGTGGCCTCTACCGACTCCACATAGCCATCTTGATCACGCTGTATCACTAGCTGCAGAGGTCTGTCCACTGCACACTCCTTAGTGACGGATAGATATATAATCTATAACATGATATGATTTGGCGGTCAATATTATCGTTGCGATAACTGATTATTTACGGTATAATTACCCCATAATAACTAACCGCGTCCGAATATATCGTACGCATCTGGCCCCGAGCCAGATTCCATGGGAGGAAACGTGAATCGCGATTACGAACTCGTCGTATTGCTACACCCAGATCTCGAGATTGATCTGGAAAAACCACTCACCAAGTTGCGCAAAATTATTGCCGACAACAAAGGTGAGATCACCAAAGAAGACAACTGGGGCAAGCGCAAACTTGCATACCGCATCAACAAAGAAGATTTTGCGGTCTATGTGTATTTCGAACTCAGCTTGCCAGCTGACGCTATCAAGAAGTTGCAGAGTACGCTGAATATCACCGACGAGGTGTTGCGCCACCTACTCACTGCAGTAGACCCACGCGCCTTGGCCGCCAAAGCAGAAGCTGAAGCCGCCGAAAAAGAAAAAGAAGAAGAAAAAGAAAAAACCAAGGAATAGCAACAAGGAGCAGGAGGGTATATGAGCAAAAGCATTAACCAAGTTATGCTAATGGGGAATTTGACGCGCGATCCAGAACTGCGCAACACGCCGAGCGGCCAGAGCGTTTGTAGCTTTAGCCTGGCGATCAACCGCAGTTGGCAAGATCAATCTGGCCAAGCCCAAGAAGCCGTAGACTATTTCGATGTCGTGGCCTGGGGTAAATTGGGCGAACTGGTCAACCAGTACTTGTCCAAAGGCCGCAAATGCCTGGTGCAAGGTCGCTTGAGCCAACGTAGTTGGGAACAAGAGGGCCAAAAGCGCAACAAAGTCGAAGTCGTCGCCACCGATGTGACATTCCTCGACGGCCCCGGTGGCGGTGCGAGCGCCAGTGCGCCAAGCTCAAGTTCATCTGCTCCCAAGAAATCAGCTCCCAAAGATGAGGTTGTCGAAGATATCGACGACAAACCTATCGATCTGAGCGAAATTCCTTTCTAACCATCACTAATGAGGAAATTACATGAAACGATTTAAAAACGAAGTAAAATACTTCGATTACAAAGACAGCAAGCAGTTACAACGCTTTGTCAACGTGTACGGTCAGATTGAGCCTCGTGGCAAAACTGGCCTGAGCGAAAAACAACAGCGCCAGCTATCTGTCGCTATTAAACGCGCTCGCCACTTGGCGTTGCTGCCATTTGTTGCCCACAGCTAGAGGTCGCCATGCTTTCTATTACAGATCTCAAAAAGGGCACGCTTGTTGAAATCGACGGCAAACCGTACCGCGTGGTGGAATACGCACAAAAGGTGATGGGTCGCGGCGGCTCCATTGTAAATGTGCGGCTAAAAGGCCTACTCGATGGTGCCGTGATCCCCAAAACATACAAAGGTTCCGACCGCATCGCACCAGCCGAAGTGCAAAGCCGTAATGTGCAGTATTTGTATTCGGACGGTGACGCGTTTCATTTTATGGACAGTGGGACGTTTGAGCAGTTTGAACTCGGTGCTGATTTGGTAGGCGAGGCATCGCTCTACTTGACCGAAGGTGATGAGGTGCAGCTGCAATTTTTTGACGGTCGTGTGATCAACGTAGAATTGCCCAAAAACGTGGTGCTCAAGGTGACATACACCGAAACGGTGGTCAAAGGTGATACAACCAGTAGTGTATTGAAAGACGCCACGCTGGAAACGGGGTTGAGCCTGAAGGTCCCGGCATTTATTAAATTGGGCGACGCTATCAAAGTAGACACGCGCACCGGCGAATACCTCGAGCGCGCGAAATAGCCGCTATACTAACAGTATGAACAAGCTGCGTCTCGATCATGTGGTGGTACTGCGTGGTTTGGCGCCCACACGCTCGCAAGCCGAAAATTTGATTCGACTCGGTAAGGTGTTGGTGGATGGTAAACCCATGAAAAAGCCTGGTTATTTTGTGGCTACTACTGCGCCAGTAACGCTAAAACCAGGTGAACAATACGTGTCGCGCGCTGGGCTCAAACTAGCTTCGGTGGCGACTGCGCTGAATCTGGATTTTAAAGATAAAGTGGTACTAGACGTTGGCTCGTCCACTGGTGGTTTCACTGATTTTGCGCTGCGCCGTGGCGCTCAAAAGGTGATTGCTGTCGATGTGGGCACCAACCAACTGCATCCCAGTTTGCGCACCCGACCCCAAGTTGAGCTGCACGAACAAACTGACATCCGTGCTGTGCGCGAGCTATCGACCGTGCCCAACATTGTAGTAATCGATGTGAGTTTTATAAGTCTGCGCGACGTGTTGCCGCACATTGCAACATTGGTGTCGCCCAAAACGCAGATTGTTGCCATGGTAAAACCGCAGTTTGAATCCGGCAGCAAACAGCAAAACAATGGTGTGATCAAAAACGACGCCATGCGCCGCAAGATTTTGCGCGATTTCGAACTGTGGGCCAAGAATTTATTTGTTGTTCAAGCCAAAGCCGATAGTGAAGTCGCTGGAGCTCGGGGTAATCGCGAGCGATTTTATTTGTTGCAACCGGCAAAAGTGCGTCATACTGTATAAGATCAGCGGAGGGAGGTGATGAACCATGACGCTGGCACAGCGGCTGTTTGCTTTGCGCTATAACCGCCGGGCGCTGGTGGCGCTCGCCATTATCGCGGCACTGCTGTTTCTGATGGCAGCCTGTGGCGATGAGTGGAAGTTGCCGTGATCAACTGGGTGCCCGGCCGTTGCCGGGCACCCAGCAAATTAGAATTATGTTATATTTACAATTCATCATATAAATGATATAGTTTGTATAGCAAGTCCCTACAAACGTACGCAGTTCCAGCTAAGGCTGGAGTTTATCTGAGGAGGCAAGCTATGATCCGTCGTATCAAGGCCGTCGCGCTGGCGGCCAGCCTGGGCGTACTGGGCGTGGCCCAGCCGGCCAGCGCCATCGGCGTGTTGCCGTTCCAGCCCGTCAACTCCGACAGCGCGGTAACCGCCACGCTGGCCGTGGCTGCCATCGTGCTGGTCGGCCTGGGGCTGGGCTTGGTGCTCTTCGCGCCGTCCAAGGGCAACTGATCATCCGACCCGCCGCGACCATGACGGTCGCGGCGGGTCGCACAACTCACACAGTATTTATCAAAATCAGCATAAGGCGTAAGACCATTGCAGAATATGTGGTATCATGTTTCTGGTGCGCAGACAAACTGCGCAGTGCGCACGGTAGTGTGCACAAGCTTCGCGTACAGGAGGCAGTGTTGTTCGGTTCGCTCAAGTGGCGGGTAGTCCCCGTCGTGCTCGCGTTGGTGGCGGGCTTGGCGGTTGCCTGGGCTCCGGCCCCGGCGGTCGCGGCGTCCGGCTCAGCGTCGGTGACGGCGCAGACTGCGACCGTCGACAAGCCCTCGACGGGCTACTGCACATCTGTCGTCACCAAGCGGTGCCTCAAGCCGCTGACGGTTACGATCACCCCCAGCTGCTTCGAGGGGGTCGGACGCGCGGTCATCGGGTACAACAACCCGAACACGACCGACGCGCCGGTTGACGTCACGATCACCTACAGCGCGGGCACGTTCCCGAGTTCGCGCACGGTGCCCAGCGGGACGAGCTCGCAGACGATCAGCGGATTTCCGGCAGGCGACGCCGTGCAGATCACGGTGAGCTGGCAGTCGCTGATCTTCGCGAACAACCCGTTCACGTCCTGCGGCTGAGACGTGAACCACCTGGACGGTCGGCGGGGGAACTCGTCGGCCGTCCAGGCCATTGCAAATCAGAACTTATTTAGACGTTAAATCTGAATTCCACCACGTCACCGGGCTGCATAATATAATCTTTGCCCTCGGTGCGCATTTTGCCGGCGGCTTTGGCCATCTGTTCTGACCCGGCATGTATCAAATCGTCATAATCAACAATCTGCGCGGCTATAAACCCGCGTTCGAAATCAGTATGAATCACCCCGGCAGCCTGCGGTGCAGTACTGTCTTTTTTAATCGTCCAGGCGCGGACTTCTTTGGGGCCGGCGGTGAGGTAGCTCTGCAAACCAAGCGTCTGGTAAGCGGCTTTGATCAATTGATCTAACCCCGGTTCGGTTTGCCCGTAGCTGGCAAGCATTTCGGCGGCGTCGGCGGCGTCGAGTTCGCGCAGTTCTTCTTCGAGCTTAGCGCAAATAAACACGGCGCGGGCTGGGTCAACGACACTGGTGAGCTGTGCTTTGCGGGCGTCATCGGACAGTATAGCCTCGTCGACATTAAAGGCGTAGATAACTGGCTTGGCAGTCAGCAGGTGTAGGTCGCGAATAGCTTCGTGGTCCAGGCTGGGTAGTTTATGCAGGGGGGTGCCTTGGAGTAGATGGTCTTTTAGACGCTCGACATATGTGGCGATGTCTTTGTTCTTGGGGTTGGCTTTGGCTTCTTTTTGTAGGCGTGCCAGGCGCTGGTCGATGGTTTGTAGATCGGCCAGGATGAGTTCGGTGTTGATGATATCGATATCTTCGGTGGGGTCCACTTTGTTGGACACGTGCAGCACGTTATCATCGGCAAAAGCGCGTACCACATGGCAAATAGCGTCGCATTCGCGGATGTTGGCCAAAAATTGGTTGCCCAAGCCTTCGCCTTTGCTGGCGCCAGCCACCAAACCGGCGATGTCTACAAATGTGACTGTCGCCGGGATCACTTTGGCGGCGTCGTACATTTTTTGTAGCACACCCAAGCGCGCGTCGGGCACCGGCACGATGCCGGTATTGGGTTCGATAGTTGCAAACGGATAATTCGCCGCCAAAATGTTGGCGTCGGTCAGCGCATTGAATAGGGTAGACTTGCCGACATTGGGCAAACCCACGATGCCGATGGATAGACTCATGCAAGCTATTTTAACAGAGGTAGGGCAGCGTGGCTAGTGGTTACGAGCGATCAATCGCTTCAGTGCATCTTGCCGTTGTGGGCGGGTGAGCACCAGAGCTTTGTCCCAGGCGCGGGCGTACGTGTTGACTAAAGTGTCTTTTTCGGCCTTTACGTAGGCGTCGGCAATCTGTTTGCCCCATAGTTTTTGCCATACGTCGTATAGAAATAAGTCGATGTAATAGTGGTCATAAAATCGAGATGTGCGACCGTAAGCTTCGATGCCGTTGCCGACTAGTAGGCGATGAGCCAGTTCATGGGTAAGCACGCGTCGTCGTTCGTCGTCGGTAAATTTGTAGGCCGACAGCTTCATGCGATGATAGCGGCGGCCTGCTTCGCTAACCATGTCGGGCACCACTAGTGCAGTGATACTTTTGTACCAAAACGTGAGCTCGGTAATGTCTTGGAATGCCTGCACCATAGCCGAACCATCTTTTTGCCAAATAGATTCGTAGGCAATGGCAGCAAGTTTGGTGCCCAGCTTGTCGTCCTGTGGCGTGAAGGTCAGGTGTGGCGGGGGGAGCGCCATAACGCGTGTTATTTACCAGATTGGTTTAGTCGTAGCCATATGGCGACGCTCGCAATGACCGCCCAGGCGATGATGTAGCCAAATATGCCTGATTGAATCTGCAGCGACACTTCGTAGCCGTCGGTCACCGGCGTTTTTTGTAGGTCGATAAGCTGCAGAGGGCCAATCGCCACATGCTGGATAATAGCGGTGGTGACGCTACTCAGTTGTGATGCGTTCCAGATCACCAAACCCACGAATACCGCCAACGCAGCAAGCAACGACCAGATGAGGGTGGATGTAATAATTTTTTGTTTCTTTGTATGTTCAAGCGCGGCCATAGTTTCTCCTTCTTGTTAATTCTATAACATATGTGCATGCGGCGGCTATTGCGCTGGCTAGAATCCAAGTGAGTATCTGTGCAATGGTTGTCTCAGGATGAAAGATAGTGGGGAGCCCAAACAGCACACTCAGCGCCACGCCCGCTGCAAAAAACTGCGCGCCAATATCGCCACCACGCGGTACAAAAATTGTGCTCGCCAATAACCCAACGCTCGCAGCAGCAATGAGCAGGGATGCCCAAAGCCCGATGATATCCAACACAGGAGCGCCAGAAATGACGGCCATGATTCCCAGGGGCAAACTTATGAGCACGCCAAGCAAAAGGGTGCCTATATATTCCTGCCGTATAAAATACCCTGGGCCATTCAGCACAACCTGCGGCGCTTTATATCGCGGCGACAAGCCACGCACGTCACAGGCAAATGCCGCTACAAGCATAGCGGCAAACATCAGCCAGCTCGCATCAACCGGTAGCTTACGCGCCCACAATATGCCTGCGGTACTGAGGCTCACCACCAGGCAGAATAACAGCGACCCCAGCGTTCGTGGATTGCGCAGCAGGTTTATGACAAACCAAACCATCGGTAGAAGTCCAAGGGGTAGAATTGTGTGTGTCCGGCCGCCCACACGATTTTGGTACAGCGTATTGGCATGTCGGTAGCTGTGCCAAAAACCACCCAAACAAAGCGTCATCAATACGTAAAACGCCACAACCGGCCAATGCCACGAGCTGCTGCCGATGATAGCGCGCAACGAATTTTCCAACAAGAATCCACTGAGTCCGATGACCCCAATAAATATGCCAGCTTTGAGTGCAATAGATTCCGGACGACGAATCAGCGCAAAGCCAAAACCGCTGAGCAAGCCCAACGCCATAGCGCCGACACTCAAAACCCAGGGGGTGCCAAATGCGTTGCCCAGCGTGATAATCACAGGTGTACAAAAAATCAGCACAACTATCACGATGATTGCCGGCGGCGTGATATATGTTAGCCAGCGTTGCAGGTATGTAAATGGTAGGGTGGCAATGAGTTTGTGCAAAATAGCTTCGCGCTGATTGGTTTCTTTCGAAAACCCAGCGATGGCCAGCAGTGTAAACACGCCTACGGCAAACGTGCCCCACGCGATGACTGCACATGTCCAAAGTGCAGGCAAACCAGAAGGCAAGGGGAGCGTAGTGAGTGTCTGCGCAGTGAGTAGACCCATTAAGATGCTAGCACCAACAGCGGTTGCAATGCGCGTGTACGCTGCGCGCACGGGTCGCTCGGCATTGCGGCCAAACGATAATATCATGATCATACGCCACAGGGCGGATGTCATGTGCGGGCCCCTTTGTTTTCGCCGTACAGTGCCATAAAAGCAGCTTCTAGACTGCCGGATTTTTTGATGATATTACGGATGGTGTCCTGTAGTACCACGCGACCATTCTGGATCATCACCACGTCGTCGGCAAATCGCTCGGCCCACCACAAGTCATGTGTGGCTGCCAATATAGCAGCGTTTTGTTTTTTGCAATCGTGCAGTAGAGTTTCGGCTTGTTTGATGGCGATGGGGTCTAGCCCGTTACGCAACTCGTCTACGATAATGAGCTGCGGTTCGTGTAATAAACCAGCAATAATTTGTACCTTCTTTTTGTTGCCGTGGCTCAAAGCACCTAGCTGTTCTTGCTGGTTAGTGAACATAAGATGGGCAGCCAGTTCATCGACCCGTTTATGATTGACGCTCGAGCCAGATTTTTGGTAGATAGACTGCAATAGAGCAAAATACTCTCGGGCGTTGAGTTCGGGTATAATCCAGCCGTCGTCGTCGGGGATAAAACCAAGTTGTTTTTTGGCAAGTGGTGCATCAGCCACAGCTCGTTGGCCTTCGATTTTTATTGTGCCATTTTGCGGTCGCAACAGGCCGATAATAGTCTCGAGCAACGTGGTTTTGCCGCTACCGTTGGCCCCAACGATACATGTTACGCGGCCGGGCATAATGCTGAGCGTCGGTACCTCTAGTGTAAATGTAGCGCTGCGTTTTACATGCAGGTCGGTTATTTGTAGGCGTGGTTGCGAGTTATGTTGCTTTTTCATATTGCGGATCCTTTATGTAGTCACGAATTGTTTTGCCATCGCCATAAAATGGCAGCAGACTAAAAATGTGTGCAATGCAGGCCAAGATGCCTACGATTAAACAAACGTCTTGTTTGGTCACGAGCCAGGCGCCACCACAGATGACGATAGCGCTTATGCAGCCGACCATAGGGCCAAGTAAAGCCGAAGTTAGTTCGCGTTTCAAGCCCATTTTTGTATGCAAAATGCCCAGACGAGTACCGCGCTGCAATATGGCTGCCGATGCGCGCGCCTGACCTTGTAGTACCGCAGCGTGGGCGTATTCATGACTTACTGTGCTGATGCCCAGTGTTGCTGCGGCGAGTACGCTCAGGAGCAATACAGTAGATAGGGGCAGGCCAATCGCATACAGTAGTACGGCCAGGCTAGGGAAGAGCAGAGCAAAAGGTGCCATGGCGCGCGCCGTCGCATATGTGATACCGGGTATGGTGGCTGGCACGCGATGTGCAGGTTTGGCTAGTGGTACACGCTGGAGATAAAATCCCAGTCGCTGCAGTCCAAACGTTATGGACCCCAAGATAGAGTGCTGCACGCGTAGCCCACCGATGTCATTCAAAAAACTTATAATTTCATTGGCTTGCTTGGCAGTTACGCCTAACCCGTCTAATTCGCGCAGCCATGTACCTGCGGCAATAGGTTGCGCTATGTGCGCAAGTGCTCGAGCGGCAGTGGGGTGCAGCGTGTGTCGCGCGCCATTTGCCGAATCAATAAGTAGTGGGGGCTCAAGGAGGAGCCCAGTTGAGAGCGACACAATGTCACTCTCAACCAACACTCCCGCGCTTAAGCTAAACGCGTTGACCATATTTTTATTTGCAAATGATCGTGGCTTTGCCGTGCAACCAGTCCATAGTAGCTTTGCTTGCACCGCGCCAACCACACATGATCAGAACGGCAAGAGCCAAACCGCCGATAGCAATTACCCAGGCAATTGCGACCACGATAACGACAGCTTCCTTGGGCTGATAGCTCACATTGCCATCAGCGAGCACCATTGAATTAACCATATACTCCCTTTACTCCACATTTTAGGTAACTAAGTATGCAGATCTGCTGCCTTGAATATAGGCGAGTGTGAACATTACGTCAACATTATTTGTGTATTTTGTCTATAAGCATAAAGGGTATCGATTTGCAGTGCAGGCTGTAGTACTATGTAAACCATAAGCAGTGGGTAATTTGGGTACGTGAGCAAACACAAGTTTAAGGTGACGAAAAACGCAGTTTTGCTAGGCGCCGGTCTAGTGATTTTGCTTGTGTTGGCAATTGGGGTAGGGGTAGCGGTACGTTTTCTCGCCAACTCATCTACGACCGAGAAAGAACCACCGCGCACTACACCGACTATTTCGCAGGCCGCGACTGATGCCCAGGATGTGGCCAGCAGCGGCGATGTGACAAAATCCAACGACATACTTGCACAAGAGCTTGCTCGCCCCAGCATCAGCAGCAAAGACAAGTATGACGCTTACCTACAGCTTGGTATAAATGTACTTAATTCCACGCAACCAGCAAACCACCAGGCTGCACTTGAATATTTTATGCAAGCTGAAGTAGCACAACAAAGTTACGAGGTTAGTCATCTCATCGGCGAACAGTATGAAGCTATGGGTAACACGGCCAAAGCCATAGAATACTATAAAAAGACACTCACGCAGCTCGACAAAAATAACCCCGGTTACTTCATGAACAAAGAAGATTATGAAACGCGCATCAAAAACCTGGGGGGTACGCCATGAAGCGACTCGCAGTGGCTATTACGCTGGTGATCGGATTTTATATAGGCTTTGGTGTGGTGGCGCATGCCTGGCCAGGTGTCGACAATAGGTCGGCGTATCATGGCTATTTTTTAAACGATAACGACACATATGGAAGTTTTGTTATCCCGGGTGGCATTCCAAGTTCAGTTAATACGGCGACTGAGTTTATTAACTTTATCAAGGGCAAGATAGCAAGCGGGACCTCGCGCGAAAGAGTTGGGGCTAATTTTATTGTCGACTATATGTTAGGTGGCCCGCCATGGAGTCGGGAGAGAACAAATACGGCAAAATTTAATAACATTGATTTGCCGCTTTGGGAGTCTGAAGTTCGCGCTTACGCCCCACCGAGCGGTGATGCGGAGTGGTTTAGTAACTACCGGTTTACGGTGAATAGCTTTTGGCAAGGAACCAACGGTGGCGGCTCAGATCCAAACGACGACGCGTTTTATTACGAAACAGACACGCAACCAACAATTGTATTTAGGCATCCTGTCACTAATAAAATTGTAGCTACCATCAAGCGTTCATGTGCCAATATTGTCACGAGTGACACAGCACCCCCGGGGATGGACGCGATATTCACTATGACGGGACACACTGATGTCGTGGGGGGTGTGACCACCGCTCAGCCTGGTGATAGTGTGGTTTTCCAGCATCACGTACAGAATTTGGCGAGTAGCCTTACAGCTGCTCCAAGTGTGACTTGGACGGCCGAAGATGGTCCAAGTAGCACCGCGCCATCGGGGTTGGGCACAGTAACGGGAGGGCCACATTTCTATGCGGTGGGGCAAGACCGGCTTATTCAAACAGATACGCTCAACATCCCGTCCAATGCGGCTGCGGGCACAAAGTATTGTAGACGTGTAGGCTACGATCCGGTCAACAACAACGCCACGCCCACCAGAAACGGCCGTGGGGCAGAGAAGTGTGTGACGGTAGTGGTGCCAGCTAAATTGAAAGCAGTTATGACCGCCAATCCTCGGAGCATCGCGCCTGGGGGATCGACCAGCTTTACGCCGGCGGTGTCGGTGCAGAGTGCTGGTAGTCCCGTAACGGTAAACTGTACTATTACGCGCACAGCTTATCCAGCGTCGGGTGGCTCCAGCAGCCTGGGGAGTGTACCCTGTGTAGACACATCGGGTAATGCCAACATCACGGTGAGCAACGGTGTGACCAGCCTGCGCGCCAACTCCTATACCGCACCGGATACGCTTGATCCCGGATCGCGGGTGTGTGACGTGATGACTATTACCGTACCGGCAGCAGATAGTTATTTCACAGACCCGGTAGCCGACCGGACGGCAACTGACTGTGTAACAATCGTGAAGACCCCATACGTTACATTTATGGGCGGCGACGTATGGGCGGGCGGTGATTTTTCGGCGGTTAACCCGGCGTGTAATCGAGCAGCCAAAATTACTACCACCGCGCGGCAACTATCCGATGGTTCGCTCGCTGGTTCGGGCGTAGAATACGCGGCCTTTGCGCTGGGCAAGATTAGTCAGTTTGGATCAGCAGCCCGCGCGCTCTTAAATACCAGCGTGGGCAGCTCGGCTCTCACATTTTCCAATGCCGACATCAACAACCTGGGTTTTTATGGAGCTGCCCAGCACTGTATTGAAGACTACGTGGCCAAATATAGTAGCGCTACCGCTATGGCGGGGGGCACAATAGACGTAGGAGGGCAACCAAGCCAGACGCGACACATCACCGGTGCTGCCACGTTCCATGGGGCTATGCCAGCAGGTAGTCTGCAAATCTATCTGGTAGATGGCGCAGTCACCATAGACGGGCCCATTACGTATCCCGCGAGTTATGGTAGTGTTAGTCAAATTCCTAGCCTGGTGATCATTAGCAAAACCAACGTGCAAGTGGCAGCTGCCGTCACCACCATGGATGGTGTCTATGTGGCTCGCGGTACTTTCTACACATGTTTCCCCAAAATCGAACCTGCCGTCCTGACCACCTGCGCCAACAAACTCACTGTGAATGGCGCTGTGATTGCTGGCAATCTAGATCTGTTCCGCACGGCTGGCGCCAGTGGCGCTACACCTGCACTGCGCAAGCAACCGGCCGAAACATTCGTTACGAGCACTGAGCTATATTTGCGCAATGCATTTGGTGGTACGAGTCAGCCAACACTGCGCGTAACCAATTTGCGTGAATTACCTGCACGTTTCTAGCCAAAACGGGTTTTTTGCGAACGTGCTTATGCTATAATCGAGGTCAGTATGAATCTTTTTTCCTCGGTGGGCGATTTCTTCGCGCTTGATATTGGGACAACCGCGGTGCGTGTTGTTGAATTGCGCAAATCTGGCGATGCCTGGACTTTGGTGAAATATGGGATGGCCCCGGTGGATATCCGATTAGCTACTTCTGATGCGCCAGATGACCAGCGCCGTTTGGGCGATGTCATCAACAATCTGATCGCTCAGGCAGGTATCACGAGTCGCAACGTGGTGGTGGGCTTGCCGTCTAACAAGACATTTGCCACAGTGGTGGATTTGCCTGACTTGCCGCCACAAGAATTGGCTAGCACCATCAAATACCAGGCCGAACAGTTCATCCCACAGGCTATCGATGAAGTTAAACTAGACTGGGCAGTTTTGGGCAAATCGCTTCGCGACCCCAGCAAAGTAGAAGTACTGCTCGCGAGCGTGTCCAACAAATTCAGCGAAGCACGCCTCGACATGGTAGAAGGGCTAGGACTCAATGTGATTGCACTCGAACCAGATCCGCTGGCACTGGTGCGTGCACTGGTGCCGCCCAATAGCCGCGATGTGCATATGATCATTGATTTTGGCGATTTCAGCACCGATATTGTGATCGTACTTGCCGGCGCGCCACGCCTAGTGCGCTCTATACCTGTGGGTATGCAGACGCTGGTAAAAGCTGCCATGCAAAACCTGAGCGTGGACGCCAACCAAGCAACACAGTTTATCCTGAAATTTGGCCTGTACCCAGATCGCTTGGAAGGACAGATATTGAAATCGCTCGAATCCACGCTAGAGCAGTTTGTAGCCGAAGTCGTGAAATCGCTCAAATTTTTCCAGTCGCGGTATCCAAATATTCCTTTTACGTCGATCATCCTGTCGGGCTATACGCTCAGTGTGCCAGCATTTGGTGAATACATAGCCACTAAAGTGGGCGTGCCGACTGCCGCCGGCAACGCGTGGGCCAATGTGCACTACAATGCTGCGCTACAAGACCAGCTGATGCAGCTTGCGCCACAATTTGGCGTAGTGGTGGGGCTGGGGGAGCGTTGGGTATGATGAGTATCTCCGGAGGTGCAGCGCTATGATTCAGCTAAACTTGCTGCCAGACCTCAAAAAAGAATTCGTCAAATCACAAAAAAACAAAGCGTTTGTGATGAGCATGTCATTGCTGGTGACTATCGGCGCCATTGGCCTGAGTGCGCTGTTGTTTGTTTATGTGAATTTCATCCAGACAGTCCAGGTCAACCTAGCCACTGATGACATCAAACAAAAAACAGCCACACTCAAGAAGGTACAGGATATCGACAAGTATCTAACGATCCAGAACCAGCTATCGAGCATTCCGCAACTGCATGATGCCAAAGGTGCGTATTCACGTCTGTTTACGTTCCTTAATGTGCTCAACCCGAGCCCGCCAAACAACATCAACCTGAACAACTTGCAAGTGGTAGAAGGTGAAAAATCCATCACATTTACCGGTACTACGGCGACCTTCCAGACACTCAACGTGTTTGTGGACACGCTCAAAAACGCCGAAGTCAGCTACAAAGCACCCGGTGCTACCGACCCAGTGAGCGATAAAATGTTTCCCCAAGTCTTGGTACAATCTAGCGGCCTGAGCAAACAGTCTGGCGCCAACGTGGTTACATTTACCGTCAAAGCCGTCTACAACGATCCAGTATTTGATGTGCGCAATACCGAAGTTGTTGCCAAAGTGCCAAATATCATTACCACTTCGTCGGTTACGGGTAGCCCCACGCTCTTTAACGGCGCCGGGGGAGGGCAGTAATGGCAGATAGCAAGTTTTCACTAGGATCAATGATGCGTGACAACAACCGACTCACAGGAGTAAAAAAACGCCAGCAAATCGCAGCCGCAAGCCGCGCGGTGTTTGTATGGGTGGCGATTGCCGCCGCGGCACTGAGCTTTTGCGCCGTGACCGTACAATACCTGTACGTCAAATGGGACCACAACAACAAAGTGCTCGATGCCAAATACAAAGCCGCCAGTACATTGTCCCAAAACATCACCAACGCCAGCAGTCTCACTGACGAAGTACACAAACTCGATGCCAACCAAGACTTAGCTTCAGTCAAAACCAATCCGACCGACCCCAACACCAAGAGCGTGCTCGATGCGTTGCCAACCACATTTGACCCCGCAGCGCTCGCAACATCGCTGCAGCAAGTGGTGTTGAGCCAATCGGGTGTATCGATTGAAAGCATCGGCGTGCCGCAAGAATTGCAGGCCACAGACGCGAGCGCACAAGCAGCCATTACGGCCACGCCACAACCGATGACATTCAGTTTTGTAGTGAGTGGCAACTATGACAAAATCCAGCACATGGTTCTCGATATGGAACGCACTATTCGGGCCATCAAGATCAACACGATCACACTGACTGGCAGCGATAGTAACCTACGCGCTAGCTGCGAAGCCACTACATATTACCAGCCTGCCAAAACGGTGACTGTGAAGGAAAAGGCTATCAAATGAAAAAGAACGACATTGCAATACTGGTCTTGATAGCGTCTATATCGCTCGTAGGTTCTTACTTATTAGTCAAAACGTTTTTTGGCGAACCCAAAAACGACACCGCCAAAGTAGAACAAGTAGACCCGATTTCTGCCACGCTTCAAGACCCATCGCCAACCATATTCAACAAAACCGCTATCAACCCAACGGTGGTGATTCAGATTGGCAACCCATCAAACCTGCAGCCGTTTACAAAGTAGCCGAAAGGATATGCCTTGAGCATCCTCACCGATGACATTCAGAAGAAACTAGAGGCCTTGCTCGTCAGCCAAGGCCTTATTAAGGCCGATGAGCTTGCCGCCTACCGCAAAAAAGCCACCGACCAAAACAAGCCGTTGGTAGGCATGTTGGTGGAAGACAAAAAAATCACCAACGAATCACTGACTCGTATCATTGCCGAAGCTTCGGGTGTGCCATACGTCAACTTAGCCGAAGCACAAATAGACCAAAAAGTATTGGATCTGCTATCGCGTGATATTGCTGAGCACTTCATGGCCGTACCTCTGGGAGAAGTGCAGAAGCGACTAGCGCTCGCCATGCTTGACGCTAACAACGTGCAGGCCGTGGACTACTTGGCAAACAAAATCGGTCGACCTATCAAAGTGTACATGGCTTCCGAAGAGGGTATCCGCCATGTGCTCGATCAATACCACACCAACCTGCAAGAAGGTGTGAGCGCGGCTATTGAAAATGCTGAATCAGAGGTACTCGCCCCGGGTGGAAAAGGCAGAAAAGGCGTGGGCGCTGCCGATATCAAAACCATCGTGCAAGATTCGCCAATCAGCCGTGCGCTTAGCACCATCCTGGAATACGCTGTGCGCGTGCGTGCCAGCGACATCCACATCGAACCGCTCGAGACTGCGCTAAAAATCCGGTGCCGCATCGACGGCGTGCTACGCGAAATCATGCAGTTGCCCAAAAGCATCGAGCCAGCATTGATATCGCGCATCAAAATCCTAAGCAATCTCAAAATCGACGAGCACCGCATCCCGCAAGACGGTCAGTTTGCTATACATATGGCTGGTAAAGATGTGGACTTGCGTATCGCCATCAGCCCTGTAGTTTGGGGAGAGCAAGTGGTCATTCGTCTGCTCGACAAAACGGGCACTGACTTTAAACTCGAAGACATGGGGTTTGCTGGCCGTGCGCTGCGCATGATTCGCAAAGGCATTCGCAAGCCAAACGGCATGGTACTCACATCAGGACCAACTGGTTCGGGTAAGTCAACCACACTGTATGCCTTGATCCAAGAAATCAAAAGCGAAGAAATCAACATCGTTACCCTCGAAGACCCAGTAGAGTACAAAATGT
>CAYURH010000016.1:0-26485 GCA_964447105.1 uncultured Candidatus Saccharibacteria bacterium | reverse complement strand
AGCAATACCTGTACCATTTGACGGCACCGCCATCTACGCAGCCGACCAAGAGGACATGGATTTCATTGCCCTGGCCGCACATGGGCTCGGAGGACCGATCACTGTGATCCGCTGCTACATAGATGTATTTCAGCAAGAACTCGACGGTGCACTCAACGACGATCAACGCATGCTACTGGAGCGTCTACAGGTGTCATCCGAACGCCTATCGAGCTACGTCAATAATATTTTGAACGTATCGCGCTACGACCGCGACCAGTTCAAGCTCCATCTGGCGCAAGATAGCCTCAAAACAATCGTCGACGGCGTACTGCCAGACCTAGCTCTACGCGCCAAGACCCAAAAACGCAGCGTCGTGTTCGACATCCCCGCCGACCTGCCAGCCGTCGCCGCTGACCGCAGTGGCATTAGCGAAGTGCTAAGCAACCTCGTAGACAACGCCATCAAATACAGCCACGATGGCGGCACCGTCACCGTGTCGGCCAGCGCCAAAGACGGATTTGTCGAAACTACCATACACGACGACGGCATAGGCATGCCTGGCTCCATAGTGGGCAATCTGTTTTCGCGCTTTTACCGTTCGCACCGTTCGCGCCAGGCCATACCCGGTACGGGATTGGGCCTATATATCTGCAAAGCCATCGTAGAAGCGCACGGCGGCAGTATCTGGGCACGATCTGTCGAAGGGCAGGGGAGTACATTTGGGTTTACGCTGCCTATCTATGACAGTGTTGCCGACAAACTGAAAGCAGGTGATAATGGTACGCAGGATATCACCCAACGCCAAGAAGGCTGGATCAAAAACCACGCCATGGTAAGGCAATAGTATGAAACCCATCAAAACCATCCTATGCATCGAAGACGACCTGTTTATCTCAGAAATGTATGTGCGCAGCCTTAAGCGCGCTGGCTATGAGGTAGATTTGCAAACCAACGGCGACGATGGGCTCAAAGCCGCCACATCCAAAACATACGACCTGATCTTGCTCGACATCTTACTACCTCAGCAAAACGGCACCGATATACTCAAACGACTACGCGGCGAGCACGACCTAGTGCCGCATTCGCGCATACTTGTGTTAACCAATTTTAGCCAAGACGACGAATCCCGCCTGGCTATGCAGAGCAAAGCCGACGGTTATTTGATCAAAGCCGATATCACGCCGCGCAAACTTATAGACATCATCGGTAACCTGCAGACCGCACCATAAGCGTTGACACCTAAGAACTTATAGTTTACCATAGCCAGATTATGACAACTTCGGCCGAAACCACCCCGCGTAGCGCGAATTTTGAATACGAACGCCGCAACACCCGCGAAGGTATGCGAGGACTTATTGGTGCTGCCGCCTTACTCTTTGGCTTGAGCGATACTCGAGCCGACCACTTGCAATCGCGCTTCGACGCCTGGCGCACCCGCAACAAAGCAGCGCGAGCCGAGAAAAAAGCACAGGCCAGACTGGCTGACGCCTGGTTTTTAGACGATGTTTTCGGTGACGAGACTGAAGCGAATACTGTCAAGCTACACGTTGCCACTGCCGACCAGCCCGACACACGGCCACGGCCATACCCACGCCGGCAAGAAGTCGCTACTGAAATATCTGCCGTTGAGATGCCACTACCAGACGACATGGCCGACATGGCGCTGGCATCCATCCGAAGCTTGCGCCAACTCGACGACGGCCGCGAAATGCCGTTCACTTCACACCAAGCCGACGATAGGCCAACAGCCGAAATCATTTTGTTCCCCACGGGCGAACGTGTTGGGCGTCATGCCGCAGAAGCGCTCCGCGGCCCCACGCAAGTTATGCCGCAAATCCGCGAAGCCGCTTAAGCTTTGTCCGGCGCCGTGATATCGTAGTGATATGAAATCGCCGGATACCAAAAAGAAAAGCATCATTTGGGTTGTTATTAGCGTTGTACTCGCAATCGTTGTCATATCCTACTGGACCGCTGCTCAACAAACCAGCGAAAGCCAGCTCAGCCACACGCCAGATTGCTCGTCGGGCGTGGCACAGCCTTGCGTCCAAAAAGAACAGGTTACTATCAAGGGCCTAGGTCTGAACTATTTCGATTCCGACCTGACAACGCGCGACTCAGACACACAAATCATCCTGCAAACACGCGACGGCGTCGAAACCATCCAAACCGACCAACGTATCGGCGATTTGTACGTTGGGGAGACCACATACGTCTATCGCATCAACGGCCAAGTGAAAGCCATCGACACCCCTCATGGTAGAGAATCAATCTATCTCATACATTCAGGGGTGACCGTTTTTGCCCTGGTCTTCATAGGGGTTGGCATAATTGCGTTTGCGATAGCTTTTGCCTGGGGTGACTACTTGAAAAAACAGCATGATCTCCGGCGCAAAACCAAAATAAGCAAGGGGTGATATTTTAATGACCCCAGCAGCGTGCACAGGAAGCCAAACCAATCGGTAGGCTCGACGAATCATATCTGTTGTGGTAGAGTTTAGTTGCGCTAGAAAAAATAGTACGTTCGTTCGCCAGATGCTTGGCAGTGCAAGCTCTGCCCGCACCTTTCTCGTTCACGGCCCCATATCCCTACGGGATATAAGGCCTCGCTCGGAAAGTATAATAGTGTGCAAGCACACATTACACTTTCCTCACTCGGCCCCATCGTCTAGTGGTTAGGACACCGGGTTCTCATCCCGACAACCGGAGTTCGACTCTCCGTGGGGTCACCATGAAATTATTTTCAAATTTACAGATAAGAAAAGGTTCGAGATTTCATACGCGGATCTTTTCTTTTTCGCCGCCGCCCGTGTTATGCCTGGTTCGATTCCCTACAGGCTAAAGACAAGGTTTTGTTTCTATCGACCACCTCTATTAGGATGTTAATTCACCCTCGACTATTATTTTTAGGCAACCCGAGATATCATTGCAGCCATGACCGAAAGAATTTATTGGACGCAGCATGCGCCTATAGATCGCAGGCCACAAGAAATTGTAGGCTCAGGTATTGATCGTGACCTGAGCGAGCTGGGCGTAGATCGTGCTCGCTATATTGCGAAGAAACTTGCTCGCACAGCAATTCACTTAATCGATCTGAATGAAACGATTGTGACAAGCCCATTACGTCGCGCCACTCAGACTTCGGAAATTTTTGCAAACGCGTTGGGGTTTGAAGTCATTGTCGATGACGATCTGCGTGCGCAACATTTTGGAGTCTTGGAGGGCATGACGGTAAGCGAAGTAGTCGCAAACCCTGATCTAGCCCCGCATCTGCATCGTAACTTGTCGGCAGATCAAATATTTACTGATGAGGCACCTGGTGGTGAATCGATTGAAAGCGCCACAGGACGCATGGTAGTGGCCCGGGGGCGCCTTCTTGCAGCCGACGGCAGCCCTATCGCCGTCACGCATGGTAGTGTGCTCAATACGCTTGTTGGCAGCTCACGCGGGCTACCGCCAAAGCAGTGGAAAGATATCGGCGCTGAATTCAAAGGACAACTTATTGAAGATAAAGGTGGGGATATTTCTGGTGTGGAGCTGTTGGGCGCGGAAAACATACTTGTAATCCTTCGTGGCAATTCTGGCAGCGGCAAGTCAACCGTCGCAGAGGGGTTGAGGGGCAAACTGGGCGACAATGTTCTTCTTATCTCCAAAGATATGCTGAAGGAAGACTTTATCACCCCTGAAAGCCCAAGCTATTACAACGTACTGGGTGATATGATCCGTAACCTCGCGGACATTGGAGCAAAGTATGGTTATATAGTAATTATAGATGGCATGGTTGGCCGCCCTAAGCATGACGTCCTGCTCGCTGAATTATTTGCAAAGTTCGATAGAAGCCTCGTCTACACCCTAGACATACCTTTTGAGGAAACCCTGCGCCGTCATGCAACGCGCGCGAAGGCTGATGACTTTGGCGAACAAGAAATGCGCGCGTGGTATCGAGAGGGCGATCGCCTAGGTATCGAGTCAGAAATAGTAGTTGGGCCCGAGAAATCCAGGGATGAAGTAGTTAAAATGATCCTCGATCAAATAAAGGAGAGTTACTAATGTCAATCAAAGAATATCGCCTAACAAAAGAATGGCCTTACCATGTATCGTGCGGCGGCATTGTATACCGCTCTCAGGATGACAAGCTGGAAGTTATGCTCTTAGTGCGCCATGACGGCAGCTTTGATATTCCAAAAGGCACGCTCCATTTTGGTGAGACATTGGAAGGCTGCGCGCTCCGTGAAGTCGAAGAAGAGAGCGGCCAGACAGCAGAGATAGTTGGCTACCTTGGCAGCAGCCTTGCGGAGGGCGTTGATAAAAATAGCGGCGCGAAGATCTCTAAAGCCACGCATTATTTTGCACTGAAGTGGGTTGCTGATACCGGCACCCATGACGATGAGTATGATCATATCGAGTGGGTGACGCCCGAAGAAGCCCAGAGTAAGCTAAAAGCTTCGAGCGCAGAAATTGTTGGGCGGCTACTAGAATTTACACGAATATTTCCTGCGTCAGACTAGTCTAACCTATGACCAAAAAATCACTTGATATCCTATATCAATGCGATGACGCCTACGCACTTCTTTGTGGTGTCTCGCTGGAGTCTCTACTTGAGAACAATAAGGATATGGATCTCTTTATTCATATTATGAGCGACGGAATAACTTCAGCTAATAAAAAACGAATAAAGGAGATTGCAGAGAAACACAAACAAAATCTGGAGTTCATTGATGCTAAGCCTATAGTTAGCGAGCTAAAAACACTAGGAGTTGCGCCTTATAGGGGTGAAAGTTATGCGCCATACTTCAAAATTTTTGCATATCGCGACGTAAAGACCAAAACTGGCAAACTACTTTATGTTGACTGCGACATACTTATCCTCAATTCTGTAGCTGATCTAAGTGGCTTCGATTTGGACAATCACTCGCTAGGCATGGTAGAGGATTTTATAGGTGGATGGTATAAGCAAGTCATAAAGCTTTCGCAAGCTGACACCTACTACAATGCAGGCCTGATGCTCGTGAACCAGGAAAATTGGAAGAAGAATAATTTTACAGAAAAAATTCTCAAGTCATATCAAGAGACGGGTAAGAACTATTGGCTGGCCGATCAGGATATTATTAATATCTGTTGCGGAAAAAACACCAAGAAGCTCGATATCAAATATAATCTCTTCAGCCAGTTTTATGATGGAGTAAGATTCACCAAGTTTATTTACGGTACTCGCAAGGGCTACTACTCTAATTCTCACATTAAAAAAGCTCTCGCAAACCCAACAGCGGTTCACTGTATGTCTGGCTGGTATGGACGGCCATGGATGACGCCGAATGATCACCCAGTGAAGGAAGGATGGCTCCGGTACCTTAGTGGCACGCCGTTTAGCACACTCCTTAATGTAAGTAATCCTAACGCAAATTACGATCTAGACAGAAAACTTTCAAAATTGCCCTTACTGCACAAAATACTCATAGCAATAGTCAGATTGAAGAAGATTAAGAAGGTTATTGGGACTTACTCTTAAAACCGACAAAGTTGTGTTACTTCGAGGGAACCTATGTTATATTCGTGAGCATTGCCAAAATATAACATGGACACATAGGTTGCATCGATCATGTCAGCGTCTCAAAATCCGAACTGCAAATTAGCAGTCCTCGTTCCTGCATTTAACGAAGACGTCCAAACTCTTACGCGACTTTTAGAGTCCTTGATTGATCAGGAGGGGGTCCCATTGTCCCAGCTCGAGGTCATCTGTCTGATTAACAATGATAAGCCTGGCGCTATGGGGTATGAGGCGGTTTATGATGCCAATCAAAGGTTACTACGAGCAGGCTTGGCAAAAAAGTTTAGTAAGCAACAACTAAATGTTGAATTCATTGACCACAGCTCACCTGGTCGTGAAATTCCTGGCTGCAACATAGGTAAAGTCCGTAACCTCCTCGTTCATGCGGCGGCAAAGCGGTTCCGTTCTAATAGTCATAATGGCATTTTGTTGCACGTAGATGCTGATGTTTATTTCAAAGATAAGCAGTTCATTCGTAAGTCATTAAACCTATTTAGCGACCCGAATGTAGTAGGCATTGTCGGCGGCAAATGGCGTGAAGCTTTCGTAAGTGATTACCCTGAATATGACGCCGACAGGCTGAGAGCTGCCTTTAGCCAGGTAGGCCTTTCCAAGCAATGTAAGGAGCTTTCGAATTTCTTGAAAGGGAGGCGTGTTCTTCATACGTTCGGCGGATCAAATATGCTTACGCGCTGTTTTGAGTCAGTAGCAATTGGAGGATTCAAGAGTGTAATAGTCGAGGAAGATAAAGAATTCGGGTATCGACTATGGCATTATGCAGAGAACAATAATCGTAAAATCCTTGTCAAAAAAACAGAGCTAAAAGTAGTTTCGTCCCTTCGTATTTCGGAACGTACCGGCAGTACTTTTAAGGATGAGATCGAAAAATTTATGCGTGGCGAGGAGCTAATCGTTAAGCATCCTGCGACGCCGGAACACTTAGCGGTGAACGAGCAAACTTACGATTTGTTGAAACAACGCGCGCTGAAACGCCCTGGCGGTCAAGAATTGGTTGAGTATATTGAGGATTACGGCATATTATGGATACATTAGTATTGCGAGGTCTAAAGGAGATCTTATGGGTAAAGAAAACGATGCCGCCACTAGTGCTCTTGAAGATAATGCTGAGGTCATACTCGATAAGTTTGCAAATAATTTCTTAAATGGTGATCTCGCCCAAGTTGCGGGTGATATGCCCATAATTAGTACGGCAAAAGGTGTAATTTCCACAGTTTATAATATTAGAAATTGGCGTATTGCCCGTAATGTGAACTATTTCGTGCACGCCCTGCAACTAGGTAAGGCTGGGCAGCAGGATTATGATGAACTTGTCAATAAATATGGTCGTGAAAAGATCCTAGAAAATGTTTTGCTAAGCCTCGAGACGATGCGAAGCCAAGATCAGGCAGTGGCGTTGTCATGCCTATTTGACGCATTAGTAAAAGGCGCCATCGACTGGCAGTACTATAGCGAACTACAAAATATCCTTGAGAAAATAGATCCGAGCGCACTGAACGAAGACCCCAGCGACGAACCAAGCTATAAGCTCGTTACCGTAGGTCTCGCGTATATTCAGACTGTATACGATGGCGTAAAGGTGCTCCCAAACGGCAAGCTTTATAATGACTATAGGCAATATATTCTAGAGCCTTATCATAGTAGGACGAAGCAACTGGAATCATGACCAGCTAGCCACAACAGGTTCTTAAGACGATTAAACAAATTCACCATGCCAGCCTTAAGGACGTTCCAGAACTCACCCAGCGAGTTCACCAGCTCAATGCTATATTCTCGTGCTTTTGCCTGTATTTTACCTCTGTCAATCTGAATTCAGCTTTTTTAGAGCAGAAACGATGCTTTTTAAATACTGCGCCTTATCTTCCGTTTCAAACGTATCGTCTACGGCCAATAACCTGTCGAGGTCTTTTCGTATATCTGGCTTGAAACCTTCTAAATCCAAATGATAGCGCTTTAGCCCCTGTTGCATAAAGGCCTTATTCTTGGCGTAATGCGCAGCAGCGATAAAGTATAAAACCTCCTTCATATCTACCATAAAGCTATATTTACTGCGCGGAATCCATGGGTCGCCAAACCATTGCAGCTTTGTTTCCAAATAACGCGTCATTGTATCAACAATGTGTTGGGAAAACTTGTCGGAATATTTATCGACCTCACTTTTGAGCCTGGGTAATATATCATGGGGATCATACACAGGTACGGATTCGCGAACCATAAACTGCGCTTGGCCTTGTGAGCCTAAGAATTTTGTATTCTGCCAGCGCTCTAACCATGTCATAGCCGAAATATCCATAGGCTCGTTGTTAAACAAATCAGCAAACATAGCATTTACTTCGTCTTCGGTGTAAATGTGCACGCCTATTTTTTCTGACATACCATTACTATTCCAACGACAACCACGCCATGTTTGTTCAGGGAAGAAACCCGGCATATCTTTCCACTCCACAAAACTGCTGAGCTGTTTTTCGAAGTCTTTCTTGTTGTGCTTCTCTAACACGAAAAGGTAATCAATATCAGATGTATGGACATGCCGCCCAACCGAGCGCGAACCGTGAATCCAAAATGCTTTGACATACTCCAAGCGTTTGGAAAGCTCCAAAAACTGTCCAGTTAACGGCAAAAATCTATCAGAGACTTCTTGGTAATGTGGCATATTGAATCCTTTGCTAGTTGTATTGTAACGTATCCTCACAAAATGCCTGTTTTGTTGTTCAATATATGTATGGCTACTACATCTCGTATCATTATAGTTAACGATCAAGACAAAATCATTGGCCACAAAGAGCGCACCAAGATCATGCCCACAGACATCTATCGAGTGTCGGCGCTTTGGATTACTAACCCCGACGGCGACATCCTACTTGCCCAGCGTAAATTCACCAAAAAACACGATCCCGGCGTGTGGGGCCCGGCCGTTGCTGGCACCGTTGAAGAGGGCGAAACCTACCGCACGAACATCATCAAAGAAGCTCAGGAAGAGATCGCCCTCACAAACATTGCACCAGCCCAAGGCCCCAAAAGGCACATGCAAGAAGAGCATACTTTTTTCGTACAGTGGTACACATTGGTCGTTGACAAGCCTGTAGCCGAATCTACTATCCAGCAAGAAGAAGTTGAGCAGGTTAAATGGTTCGATCGTGAGGAATTAGAACAAGAGCTACAGGCGCACCCCGAAAATTATCGCCCAAGCCTAAGCTGGGCGCTTAAAACACTGATTTAGCCCGAACCCAGGGAGGGTCAACAACCCTCAATTCCATCCAGAGCTGTTGTAGCGACCAGCTTGATCCGTATGGTATAATTATAAGTCCCTTAGCTACAAGGTCTCGAAACATTCCTCACCGCCAGTGGGGCGTTGTTCCTTCACAACTGAACACACAACCACATCCTAAAGATTGGCAAGGAATGAAACTTCTCATCACAAAAAACCCGACGCGTGGCTTGCTGCACGTCGGACTCATGGGGCTGGTCGTAGCTCTGACCGCATGGCTGGGCGCTGCCCCGGCGCAGGCCAGTGAAACGGCCGATTGGCTGCCGCTCAAGGCGGTCGATGGTGTGGTGGAGGTCGGCTGCACCTGGTACAACGGGTGCGACGGTGGCTATCACGGCTACTACGGCATCGACTTCATCGCGCCCGTCGGCACGCCGGTGTACGCGGCAGGTCCGGGCACCGTGGCGGCAGTCAACGGCTCTTGCACTACCAGCTGCGACACTCGCGGCCGGTTCGTGGAAATCACCCACAGCGATGGGCGCAAGTCGCGTTACTTGCACCTGTCAGCAACGAACGTTGTGGCTGGCCAAGTAGTCAGCCGCGGCCAGCACATTGGTGACAGCGGCGACACCATGGCCAACGGTGTCGCACACCTTCACTACGACGAATCGGTGAATGGCTCCAAGGTCGACCCCGGCCTGATGAGCGCCATGCACGGCTCCGCACTAGTGCAATACCCGGACACCCTGGGCTACACCTCGTGGAACCAAGTACCGGCATGGAGCGACAAGTTCGTCTGGAACGACTCCTACAACACATCTACGCCCGAACTTGCCGTTGAGCTCGTTCACTTCTGGCAGTCGGGTTCAGGCGGCACCGATGCGGTCAAGGTAAAGCCGGACGGAACGATCACCGGCAATCCCACCACAATCGGCGCCGTTACTCCCGGCAATGGCCAGTTCGGCCTGGGCGACTTCAACGGTGATGGTGTCCTGGATCTCTACCTGGTAGTGACACAGGGCGACTCGTCGGGCCATTCGGCGGTATTCGTGGCTGCCGGTCCGTCGTTCACCACCTTCTTGGCGACGGTGTCGACTCCGATGGGTCAGTTTGGGCCGGATCACGGCGATGTCGTGATCGGCGACTTTACCGGCGACGGCAAGGCCGATGTAGGCGTGTTCTTCGCCAACAACGGCGCGCCCAAGGCCGCCTTTGGTGTGCTGAACGCTGCAACCTCACCGGTGCCGTTCCAGTCATGGGCCTATCTGGCCGAAGTGCCGATCGGCGGTCATGACGGTACGCGGTCCGACGCGGTGGCGGGCGACTTCAACCACGACGGAAGGGTCGATCTGGGCGTTGGCTTCCACCAGGGTACGCCGACGAACAATGTCGATTTCTTCACACTCAGCGGCCTATCGTCGTACCAGTCGCTCACTTCGGCCACGCTGCCGGTGGGTGGCTGGCTGAACGGTGAAGGCCAGCTGCTCTCGGGGCGTTTCGGCACTCCCTACGACCAGTTGGCGGTGGTCTATATCGCCAACACACCGTCGGGCAAACCGGACCTGTTCGTACTGAGCGGCATGGGTACAGTGGCAGGATCCTGGCCGCTGCCAGTGGGCGCTGCGCCTAGCGGGCAGCGCGCGTTTATCGGCATTTAGCCGAGCAAGGGGCTAGGGGACAACAGTGACGGTCGGGCAAGCTTAGAGGTGCGTATCCAACGCACCTTGGCTTGCCCGACCAGATAAAGCCTCGTGGACGCAAAATTATTAGATCACTACTAGAAGTTATAGTTATTTCCTACGTTCAATAGAAAAAGCCCCTTTATTTTAGGAGGGCTTTTTCTGTACTAAGTCGCAATGGTTAATTATCAGTGACGTTGAAAGACTGCAGCATAGTTATGAACTCAGTGTCATTTTTTAGATCACTGTAGGTAGCTGCTTTGCCAGAGGAATTTTTGAGGGTTACACTTATGTCTTTGGCGATTGGGTAAAAGAACAAGTTTTGGCACACGCCAACGTTGCTTTTGCCTTCGGTGAGCGCCCTGTGCGCGGCGGATCGCTTGTCGTAGTTAGGTTCTAAGCTAAGCGTCTGGGGCAGACCCGATGATGCCGGAGTTTGGTATTCGGTAAAAACATACGCTGGGTTTTTAGTAGTGATTTTTTTGACCAATGTGTAGGTCAGCGTATCCTCGTCACAACTACCACCCACGCTATCTCTTGTGTACATTTCTACGGTGTTACCCATGGGGGATTTGATGATGGTTTTCTTGGTGTCGTTTTGATCAGTTTCTGTTGACACTGTCCAGCTCGCTGGGTGCGTAAAGGATATGGTCCCGTTCGCATCATTGGGGCTGTCTGTAGTGGTCAAAGATGTCGTGGTAGTCGCAGCGTTACTCGTGCCTGAAGAGCTGTTTTCTTTGCTGTTGGAAGTGTTGGGAGTAGAAGTGTTGGGAGTATTGGAAGATTGAGTATTCGGCTGCAGCACCAAAAAGTACACAGCGACACCAGCCGCTATCAGGACAACCGCTGCCAAAGCTGCGATGAGTGGCCATTTGGATTTGCCAGGAGTCGGCGACATGGGTGGGGTTTGTAGAGGAGCACCATTTGGCTCAACCAAATTCGGAGCACCAGGCGTACCATTAGTTGGTTGTGTTGGTTGATTACTAGGAGGCATATACGTATCCTTTTTACTATTTGTACTTAGTATAATCCTAAAGCTTGTAATTCCAGATTAATTCGTTCCGAGATCTTAAGCAAGAGTTCAGCCGAACCCCTTCGCGCAGTAGTTCATCATTTGCTTAAACCAATACTGGCATTTCCCAGCCTCAACCCTGTAGACTAATGACATGATCTCGTTGACAATACCCCGCTATTACGATGATATACTATGCGTATGGAAGAATATATGAAAGCTAATCAAAAAGGTTTTAGCGTTGTTGAAATACTAACTGCCATTCTGGTTGTTGGACTTCTTGGTGTGGTAGGTTGGCAAGTATACGACCACCTGAACAATAAAATGGCCGATGACCGATCACAGCAGTCTAGTCAGAGTCAGACACCCGTGTCATCGGAAAAGACATCAATCACAGTCGACGCCTATGCCAACTGGCAAACTTATAATCTAAAGTATGAAAAATTCAGTTTTAAATATCCTAAGAGCTATACTCTCGAAGATAAGTCAGCCGCTAACTCTGACGTTACCCCTGGCTCCGATGTGCTGAGATTAACCAAAGATAACGGTTTTGTTATATCTATGCAAACTGGAGCCTATGGTATAGGCGGCGCCTGTGATACCTGCGTGTTAGCTCTGTCTAAAGAAATAAGTTTTTTAGGCAAAACGGCCTATCTTAATTTCGTTGACAAAGGAAGTGGCAATATAGGTTATGTAAACGTGGCAGCAGACACTGTGGGTTGGGCTGGCGGACTTATTAGGGGCAAAAATGTCAAATCTAACGACAATAACGCCACTTTACCTATTGTCATAACCATGCTGTACACACAGGCCGAAAAGCCACTTCAAACAATTAGTGATTCAGACGAAATCGCCGAAGCCATTAAGATTTTGGAATCTGCCAGCTATTAGGAGAACCATATGGCACAAGTCCCCGCCGGCACCGTCCACCAACTGCCCGACGATATGCGCAAAGCCCTGATGGCCAAACCCAAATCGCTCGCAGCCTGGCAAAACATCACCCCCCTCGCCCGCAACGAGTGGATTTGTTGGGTTATCACCGTCAAGCAAGCGGCTACGCGCACCGACCATGTCAAACGCACCGTTACCGAACTGGCTGAAGGCAAACGGCGCCCATGTTGCTGGATTGGCTGCGTACATCGCACCGACAAACAACTCAGTTCGGCGCAAAAATGGGTGTTGGGCAGACAATCTAAAATCATCCAAATAAATCCAACAAAAAACCGGCCTTAACCGGTTGGTCTCGCGCCGGGCGAGCATGGGGCTGGTTGCCCACATACTCGCCCGGGCGCAGGAGTTTGATGTTCGTCACCGCTGGGTGACGAGCTTGATGACCACGCTGTTCATCTTCAACGTCACGGCCACGGCCATGATGGTGAAGATCTGCTTACACGTGGCCTGCGTGACCTGCGCGCAGCCGTTGCCGGTGCGCAGCTGGGGGATGACCCCGGCGCTCTGCAGGCCGCTCACGGCCCGATCGATGTTCTTCGGCTGCAGGACGGCGTTGGTGGCGAAAACTCCGCCGACGAACAACGCAACCGCAGCCAAGGCGACGATCAAACGACGCACCATCTCTGACTCCTTATGCATGGGGCCGGCCAGGGGTGCCGACTGATATCCCAATGCATATATAATAGCATAAACGCTTTACAAAGTCAACGTACAACCTGTTAGCGTTCGCTCGTTTTCTGCCAAAAACATACCTTGTAGCCATCTGGATCTTTCAATATGAATTCGCGGTTGCCCCAGGGCCAATCCCGTGGCTCAGTAGCCGGCGCAAAACCGCGCGTGCACAGTTCGGCGTGCCACAAGTCTACATCGGGCACATTAATATAAATGTACATACCGCCGCCTTTGGTGCCGGCCATGGAGTCACCTGTAAATGGCGGCTCATCACGCATGCTTACCAGATCGAGCCAAAATTCGCCCAGTTTAACCGTAGACACTTCATCATCGGAGCGCACGACGTCAAAGCCAAGCTTTTTGTAAAACTTTTCCGATAGCTTGTTTTCTTGCACCCACAGAACCAAATTAGTTATTTTCATAGCTTCAGTATGCCGTATAGGTGAGAGCGTTCAAAGTTATATATACAACACTTGGAGCTTTTTAATTTGCCATGTTTAGGTTACGCTAGGCCGAGAAAGTCAAAGACCGCATGCCAAAGCAAACCAAAAAACTCACCACCCGCGAATACATCAGCGCCGTCTGGGGTGTTGTAAAACTCAGCTTCAAGACATCACCGCAAGCCGTGGCGTTTAAAGTAGGCGGTATACTGGTAGATTCATTGCTGCCAATTGGCATTACATATTTGGCCGCGCAAGTTACCACACAGCTGGCCGCCGCCTTTAGTGGCGACCAGCAAGCGGGGAGTATGGCCATTTGGTACATCGTAGCTACATCGCTGCTGGGTCTGTTCGCTACCGTGTGGCGGAGCATCGACTCATACATCCAAGCCTATACGCGCTACAAAATCGGCGCCAAAGTAACCGACGTAATGTATGAGCACTTTTTGTCGCTCGATTTTTGGCGCTACGACGACAAAGAGACGGCAGATCTGTACGACCGTGCCCAGAAATTCAGCCAGTTTTTTACATACGTATTTGACCGTCTGGCTTCGACACTATCGCAGCTGGTGACTATGGCGTTTGCGTTGGTGGCACTAACGTTTTTCTTGCCCGTCCTAGGTGCGGTGATTTTGCTCGCTATACTGCCAAGCGTATATATCCAACTCAAAATATCACGCAAACAGGTAGCCCACTGGAACAAAAACGTTGATGCCCGCCGCTCACAATCATTCATAGAATGGACACTCCTACAGCCCAACAACATCGCCGAGCTGCGGCTAAACGGGCTGGTGCGACACCTGCTGGAGCTGCGCCGCACCTACCGCGACAAAGACGAAAGGGTACGCCTAGAATACGAGCGTGATTTCCTAGGCTGGCGCATCGCCGCCGACGCCGTAGAGGTAGTGACTGAGCTTGGGGCACTGATATGGATTGCGCTGCAAATTATCGCTCGCGCCCAGCCTCTTGGCCAATTTGTGTATGTGCAGCAACTGGTGGGACAAGCGATGAACGGAGCCACGTCGTTCATAATGTCCATCAGTACTATCGACGAAGATTTGGCCAACTTATTCGACTACAAACAGTTTATGGACCTGCCGGTCAGCCCCAGGCGGGATCACACACTGCCGGAGCCACCACACGTCATACATGTCCAAAACGTATCGTTCCACTACCCCAAAAGCCAGATAAATGTGCTGAGCAACGTCTCGTTTGAACTGCGGCGCGGACAGCACATTGCTATTGTGGGAGAAAACGGAGCAGGTAAATCAACACTTATCAAACTGTTGACTGGTCTGTACCAGCCAAGCCAGGGGAGTATTTTGCTGGACACATTGCCACTGGACCATATCGACACCATGTCGTGGCATCGGCACATATCGGTGTTGCAGCAAGAATTTTTGCAGTATTTGTTTACAGACATCCGCAACAATGTATATTTTGGCGATGTTAGCCGACCGCTGAGCCGTGAGCGAGTGGAGCAAGCACTCACGCAGGCCGAAGCGAAACAGTTTGTCGAAAAGCTACCGCACAAACTCCGCACCATTCCCAGCCCCTGGATGGAAGACAGCGACGGCAACGAAGGCACCGCTCTCTCGGGCGGCCAGTGGCAACGCTTGGCGCTGGCGCGCAATTTCTACCGCGACGCGCCTATCATCATCCTCGACGAGCCCACCAGCGCTATTGATGCCCTAGCTGAAGCGCGTATATTTAAACGACTGTTCGCCAAATCCAACACCAAAACAGTTATCACCATCAGTCATCGCCTAAGCACTGTCGAAAAAGCCGATGTGATCATCGTGCTCAAAGACGGCACAGTAGCCGAGATGGGTACGCACACAGAACTTGTGGCCAATAGGGGCGAGTACTACCGTTTGTTCCAAGCCCAGATCGAAGATAAATAGTTACTGCCAGCTAAGAATTACCCTAAAACAACCACACCCTGACGAATAAGTTCAATCTCGCCGCTGCGCACGCGAACAATCGTGGACGGCTGCTGAGCCGACAAGTCACCACCATCTACATAGAAATCCACCGCGTCACCAAAATAATTCATCGCCTCATCCACCGTATGCGCCACTGGTTCACCCGGATGATTGGCGCTCGATGTCAGCAACGGCCCAGTTTGCTCCAATGTCCGCTGCAGCGCCAGCATGTCGGGCACACGCACCGCCAGCGACCCCAAACCCTGATGCAAATACTCCAGGTCCGGTGATATCACCGGCACGATCACGCTAATTGGACCCGGCCAAAAATTGGCTACTTGTTGAACCGACTGCATATCAAGCCCCAGCGCGGCTAATTGCGCTAGGCTGGCTGCGACAATGGTACCTGGCTTGTGTTCACGGTGTTTTAGCTTATATAACCGTTCCACTGCCTGCGCATCCTGTGCGCGGGCCACCACGCCGTACACAGTGTCGGTAGGCAACACACCAACACTACCGCGCATGAGGAGCTCGGCAGCGTGGATAGAATCAATTACATGTGTAGACATATTCATAATCATTGTACTATTCGTTCCCCGCCGGCAGGGGGTGGCCGGCGGGGAACAGAGCGTCAGAACTCCAGGAGGTCGTCCGGAAGCTCGATGCCGTTCATCATGAGCGCCAGCGCCAGCGCATGACGCGCCTCAGTGTCCGGCGCTTCAGATGGAATGGCGTGCTGCTGAGAGCCGTGCAACACCTCGGCCACGAACTGGGCCGGGTTGCTGTCGACTCGCGCGCGCTGCCCGCGCACCAGCCTGTAGAGTGCGCACACCAGGTCAGTGATCTCTTCCTGGTCGATCTGGATCGCCGGCAGCGAGAGCTCCAGGCCGAGCTTGTCGATTAGCTCCTGAGCCCCTTGTTCACTCGTAAATCCAGTGACAACAGCGACATCATTGCCCAAAGGGGCGCAATGCTGCTGTCCACCCTCCGTGCTAACTCCCATATTTCTTTAGCCTTCCGCGAGAGGACTCTTTGCTCGGAAGATTATTATACAATGTCGCGCCGCCAAAAACAATTAGCGAGCACTTGACCTACTGGGGAGCCTTTATGATAATGAATAAAGCATAAGTGGGTTGGGGGCAGTATTACACAGGGCCGACATCTTTCGCCGTTTTGGTATAACCGCATTTGCGAGATTACATTATTAATCTCGGTAGTTATGATCGGTTTATTTGTGGCTGGTCGTTTTGCGCCCAACACCGACACAAATTCGGTGTTTGCTCAACCAGATATCACACTGTGGCTCGCCAGCGTCACTGGTCTGTTCAGCATATTTGCGCTAACATTTTGGCGCAAGCAAGCCAACTACATCCTGGGTCTGGTAGCTTATATTTTGCTCGGTGCCACGGTGGGCACTCTTGTTGCGCTGACTGGCAATGCACATTCGCCATTTGTGGCACTATGGCTGATCGCTGGGGTGTTTGCCGGGCTATTTGGGCGTTGGGTACTCCTGGGGCTAACAGTGGCCACCAGCATCTACGTAGTGCTTTGGTTTTTCACCGCCACACCCACACCCGAGTGGCAGGATATTGTACTTAATATACTGGTAGGCGAGGCGCCACTACTGGCTAGTTATATCATCTGGCATCAACGTACCGTGCAAGACGCCAACAGCACACGAGCATTTTCGGCACTCGAGCAAGAGCTATCGCAGGTCGCCAACAAATCCGAGATCGTCATCAATTCCATCGCCGACGGTGTGGTGGCTATCGACCAGCAGGGCGCGATCCAGCTCATCAACCCCTCCGCACAAGACATGTTAGGCTGGCCCAAACAGGACACCATTGGGCTCGATTACAAATCAGTCGTACAACTCACCAACCAAAAAGGCGAGCCGATTCCCGACAATTTTTCGCCCATTCGCCAAGTCATGGTATCAAACCGGCCTGTCACCAACGACAACCTAACGCTCGTCACCAAATCAGGCAAAAAACTACTCGTGTCACTGGTAGTGTCGCCTGTGATCGGCCGTGACGGACAAGCAAGTGGTGCTATCGCCGTGTTCCGCGATATCACCCGCGAAAAGCAAGAGGAGCGTCAAAAAGGCGAATTCATCAGCACCGCGAGCCACGAAATGCGCACACCCGTTGCTGCCATCGAAGGATACCTAGGCTTGGCCATGAACCCGCAGACTGCAACTATCGACGACAAGGCCCGGTTGTACCTGCAAAAAGCACACGAATCCACACAACACCTGGGCCGGCTGTTCCAAGATTTGCTTATGGTGTCACGCGCCGAAGATTCGCGCCTAGTGGTACGACCCACGGCTATCGATGCCACTGTATTTGTGCATGAAATCGTCGAAAGCTTGCAGCCCAAAGCTCGCGACAAAGGGTTGTCGCTCATCTTCAAACCAGGCAGCCCCGACACCGATGGTAATCGCCGTGTGCAGCCAGTGTTTTACATGTACGCCGATCCAGACAACATGCGCGAAGTCATTGGCAACCTAGTAGACAACGCCATCAAATACACCAAACAAGGCACAGTCACTGTCGACATAGTAGGGGATGACCGCAACATCACGGTCAGCGTACTAGATTCGGGTATCGGCATCCCGCCCGAAGATGTGCCGCACTTATTCCAAAAATTCTACCGCGTCGACAACAGCGACACTCGCGAAATCGGCGGCACCGGCCTTGGCCTTTACATATGTCGGCGGCTCACCGAAGCCAACAACGGGCATATAAGCGTCAGCAGCATCTACGGCCAAGGCAGCACATTTAGCGTGGCTCTGCCTCGGCTTAGCAACGACCAGGCCGAAGACGTAATCAGCGCCGCGCCTGTCACACAACCCAGTAGCGCTATGGCCCCGGCCTTTGCGCAACCAGCCACTGCGCCCGCCGTCAACACAAGCCCCACACCACCGGTCACACCGCAACAGTAAATATAGCTTTTTTAACCATTAGTTCGTACAATGGAGGCAATATGATCAAAATTATGCTTGTCGAAGACGACAAAAGCCTACGCGAAATTTATGGCGTGCGTTTGCTCGCCGAAGGGTACGACATAGTCACCGCTAGTAACGGCGAAGAGGCGTTGGCTCTCGCTATCAAAGAACGCCCCGGGCTTATTATCACCGATATCATGATGCCCACAATTTCAGGTTTTGATATGTTGGATATTTTGCGATCCACATCGGAAACCCGCGACATCAAAGTCATTATGATGACCGCGCTCAGCAGCGAAGATCAACGCCAACGAGGCGAACAACTGGGCGCCGACCGCTTCTTGGTGAAATCGCAAGTCGGCATCGAAGACGTTGTGCGCGTGGTCCACGAAGTACTGGGCGATGCACCCGCCAAAGCCGCCCCAACTGCCCCCCTAAGCGCGCCGCCAGTGCAGGCGACACCCGCACCTGCACCCGTAGGACCAGCACCAGTTATCAGTACCATCCCAGCGCCTCAAGCTGCACGTCCACCGCAGATTACCGTACCGCCACGACCAGTGGCCCCAGTACCAGACACAGTCGTGCCCACGCCGCCACCGGCCGCACCTGTTTCTGTGGCACCCCCCACTATCCCCGTAGCGCCGGCTCCTGTTATGCCAGTTACGCCACCCAGCACCACCACAACGGCGTCGCCACCATCGGCCAAACAACGCACTATCCAGCCCATCAACGACCCCAGCACCAAAGTAAACATCAATGAGCTACTTGACCGCGAACTCGCCAAAGAAGCAGGTGTTGATTTCAGCCAGCGCCCACCAGTGCAGACGACCAGTCAAGAAAAAGCCCAGGTACAAGACCAGATCAATCAGTTTGCCGCGCAGCCCGGTGCCGCGCCATCCAACGCCGCCACCAACGTAGCACCGCCCAGGCCGCAAGCCGGCCCTTCATTTGGGCCACCTCCGCCACCACCACCCAGTGGCGCCGCGCCTACACCCCAGGTATAATGGCCGCATGGCCACCACTGACGGTACAAGACTCAATAAATTCATCGCTACGCAATTAAACGTGGGCCGGCGTGCAGCCGACGATATTATTAGCGCCGGCAAAGTACTAGTCAATGGCAAGCAACCACAACTCGGCGCCCGCGTATTTGACAACGACCAAGTGATAGTGGACGGCAAGCGACTCCATACTACCCAAAATTATGTATATTTGCTGATGAACAAACCCGTGGGCTATATCTGCAGTCGCCGCCAACAGGGGAGCGTACAGACTATATATACTTTGTTGCCGCCGGAATACCAGCATCTCAAAACAGTTGGGCGCCTCGATAAAGATTCGTCTGGGCTCATCCTACTCACCAACGACGGCGATCTAGCACACCGCTTGACCCACCCCAGTTTTGTGAAGGTCAAAAAATACGAAGTCACCCTCGACAAACCGCTTCAGCCACTCCATCGTCAGATCATCAGTGACTTCGGCATCGATCTACCAGATGGTAAAAGTAAACTACACCTAGACCGCCTGAGCGAAGGCAACAATAAACAGTGGCAGGTCACCATGCACGAAGGTCGCAACCGCCAAATCCGCCGCACATTCGCGGCTGTGGGCTACAATGTAGCGCAGCTACACCGCACACAATTTGGCCCATACACGCTCAATCAACTCCACAGTAAACAACTGATGCCGATATCTATTGAAAAATAGCAGCAATTATTTTAAAATATAGCAAGCTTGTTCGCAGTACACATGTAATCTTCGAAATAAGTGCACTTCCGACGTGAAAGGGCATACCCATGTCCGGTCGCCTGGTCAACAGCCTCACCGTCTCATCGGACGGTAAGCTGATGATGAATTACCGAAAGTGGCAGGAGCTGACGGGTGACACCGCCGCACCGCCACAGCACGACGGCGCGCTGATGTTTTGGCGCGCCTACGTCGATCGGCCGTGGCGGCACTTCACCAAGCCGCGGCTGAACGACCGTCAGGTCGTAGCCGTGTTCATCGGGTTGGCCATACTGGTGGCGCTCATCGTAGCGACCATCGTAGGCCACCTGCTGGGTATCGGTTACGAGGCGACGCAAGACCTCGGCATCGCGATGTACGTCGTATACGGCACGTACATCGCGTGGTGGGAACTGGAGCAGGCTGGCATGGTCGACTGGCGCCCCAACTGGGTGCGCTGGCCGTCGTTTGACCGCCTGCTCAGCAAGCCGAACGGCCCACGGGGACTCCTGCTCCTGCCGGCCATCCCATTCATCCTAGCGGGGATGGGGCTCAGCTACACGGTGAGCGTGCTCGCAGAGGTATGGACATGCCTCTCGCGCCCGCTCCCCGAACTGGGGATCATCAGACCGGCCTGGAACGCGACCGTGCGAATCACCAACGACAACACGTTCTTCAAGCTGACTCTGGCGATTGCCGTCACGATCGGCTGCTGGGTGATGTTCGGTCTACCCAAGGCACTGGTGGCCTTCATGCTCATCGTGGCCTCCTACCTGGCAATCAATTTCGTGGTAGCAGTAACAATTGTGACTGCCAGGAATCGCACCGTACAGCTGCACGCCGAGCACCAGCCGGCGCTGCAGCAGCTCATCCTGCAGGTCTTCGGCAACGAAGATCTCTACGGATGGGTGTGCCGCTACCGGGGTGAAAGCCCTGCGGTACACAGTGCGCGTCGGTCCATGATCAACGGTCTGGAAGATCACAGTACAGGCCTGATGCCGGTCGAGCTGAGTGCCTCCGAACTGGCCGAAATCGTGCAGGCCTACGCCACCACGACCGGCCAGGAACCGCTCGTTCCGCGAGAGGTTCTGGCGCACATCACAGCCGGCACCGAGCGGACGTGGTTGGGTTACATCCGCTGGCACATCCGCCAGTGGCTGAGCCCGCAGATCACCGTCCGCGAGAAGCCGGTGCCGCTCCACGAGCAGCCGGCCAACGAGCCGGTCAAGCAGGAGCCGACGGAGGCTGAGAAAGAAGCCGCGTAGCGAACAAGCCGTGCGACTCCGAGGTCGCGTCACAGCGACCTCGGAGTTCGTACTCACTCCATCTGTTATAATCAACCAAGATATGAGTAGCAAAAAAATCCCCACAGTGGCCATCGTCGGCCAAACCAACGTTGGTAAATCCAGCCTTTTTAACCGACTGGTCGGTTCACAGCAGGCCATTGTGGCACGCGAAGCCGGCACCACGCGCGATAGAGTAGTGGGCCAAGTCGAATACAAAGATCACACTTTCTGGCTGGTCGACACTGCCGGCCTAAAAGACCCCCAAGACGAATTTGAAGCCACCATCCAGGAACAGATCGACGAAGCAACTGCAGCGGCCGATGTGATCATCGTCATGGTCGACGCCACACTACAACCCAGCGACGACGATCGCTTGGTGGCCAAAAAAGCGCTCAAATCTCGCAAGCCAGTTGTACTCATCCTAAACAAAACCGATAAAAAAGAAGCTCTGCCCAGCGAAGATTTCTTACGCCTGGGCATCCGCGACATCTATCGCACCAGCGCCGAGCACGGCAGTGGCGTAGAAGCGCTCGTTAAAGCCCTGTGCGCCATGCTGCCAGCCGCCAAAGCCATGCCAGACGACGACGTACTGCGCATCGCCCTCATTGGCCGCCCCAACGTGGGTAAATCATACTTATTCAACACCTTGGCCGGCAAACAGCAAGCCATCGTAGCCAATATCGCCGGCACCACGCGCGACGTCAACCGCGTGCGTGTGCGCTACAATCAGCGCGACATCGAACTGCTCGACACCGCCGGCATTCGCCGCAACGGCAAAGTAGAAGTAGGCATCGAAAAATTCAGCGTACTACGTAGCCTGCAAGCCATCGAAGAAGCCGACGTCTGCTTGCTGCTGATGGATGTCAACGAATTGCATGTCGCGCTCGACCAAAAACTGGCAGGTATTATCAAAGAAGCCGGCAAAGGCCTGGTCATCGTTATCAGTAAATGGGATAGCTTTGAAGAAAAAACACCCTTTAGCCGCGACGAAATCGCCAAAGACCTCACCGGGCAATTCCAACACGCGCCCTGGGCGCCGTTGCTATTTACCAGTGCCGTGACCGGCCAAAACGTCACCAAAATCTTCGACCTCGCCGGCGAAATCGACACGCGCCGCAAACAAAAACTCCAAACAGCCGAACTCAACCGCGTGCTACATCAGTGCGTCGACAGCCACCCACCAGCTGGGCTCAAAAATACTCACCCCAAACTGCGCTACATGGTGCAAACCGACATATCACCACCGTGGTTTGTGGTATTTGGCAGCAACCTCAAACTCCTTCACTGGAGCTACAAACGCTACATCGAACACGCTATGCGCGACAAATTTGACTACATTGGCACACCTATTAAATTTAGCTTCCGCGAACGCGATGAAGAAAAAGACAAAGAAAAATCATGAAATTAATCATGGGCTTGGGCAACATTGGCCCACATTTCGACGGTACACGGCACAACGTGGGGTTTTCTATCATCGAAGTACTTGCAGCCGCCAACAACATAGCCTGGCTTACCAAAGACCGTTTTAAAGCCCACGTAGCCGAAGGCGAGCTCTGGGGAGAAAAGGTAATACTCGCCAAACCCACCACGTATTACAATCTGGTAGGCGAATCGGCCCGAGCTATTATGGACTTCTATAAACTTGCGGCCAGTGACATCTTGATTATCCACGACGAGCTAGCGCTGCCATTTGGCACTATCCGCACCCGCACCGACGGCAGTGATGCTGGCAACAACGGCATCAAAAGCCTCATCGCGCACATCGGGCCAGATTTTGCCCGGCTGCGCGTGGGCACGGCCAATGAACACGCAGCCGCACGCGATGCCAGCGATTTTGTATTAGATCGTTTTACTCACGACGAAATGCAGTTCATGCCCCGCCTGCACACCGCCGCGCAAGAACTTATCCGCGAGTTTGTAACTCAACAAAAAATCGGACACACAAGTGTCCGATTCGGCGATAATTTCGAGAGCTAAAGCGAGAGTGAAGCCCGTGGGGCGGCCACATGGGCCGCCCCGTTCACGTCAGCGACCGGTCGTGGTCGGAAGCACGCAGGTCTTGTAGTCGTCCGCGAACGCGTCCGACGGCTCCTGCCGACTGCCAGCTTCGCGCATGGCGTGCCAGACGGTCGTCAGGAAGTGCCGCACGCTTTCACGCTCTTCGTGCTTGCGGTGGCGAGCGTTCTGCTTGTGCGAGAACGACATCGATACCAGCAAGCTGAACAGCGCGAGCACGGCGATGACGGCCATGACACCCGCGGCGAACACCAAGTCCACCTTGAGCGCCTTCACCAGGTAACCGCCGCCGATGACGATCATGAGGACGCCAGGGGCGGCCATCGTCTGGCGAGGGTACTTGCGGAGCGCGCAAAGCGTCGCGATGATTGCGAGCACTACGCTGCCACCGATGACGAAGCACAGGGCTACGACGTCGATGTTGAGGCCCATGGCCTCGAAAAAACGAAGAAGACTGCGGATCACGGGGTGCCTCCCAGGCGAGTTGTTTAACCATCTTGCTGCGAAATCATATGACCGGTATCAATAGTTTGATCAGCTGGTCTCGCAGCAAAATTACAGCCTAGGATAGGGCTTCACTCTCTTAAGGTTCTCTCTGTTACCAGAGACTATACTAATATTACCATAAGCACACAATAAAGTCAATATATCAAGCTCAAAACAAGAGCCCCGGTGATCCGCGTAAACGCGGGCCGGGGCTCTGTTCGGTACTACTCTACATGACGGGGTCGCCGGTCGTGCGGCGAGCCAGCTGCGCCAGCTCGGCCTGGTCGACCGTCGACCACGTGCGCAGCTTCTTCGGCTGCGGCCAGCCCATGACCACCAGCGCCACGAAGGCCATGGTGATCGCGATCACACCCAGCAGGCCAATGGCGGCCCACTTGAGCATGACGTTGAGCACCGGACCGGTGGCCGTATCGGGCCCCAACTGGGCCAGCTGGTTGTCCATGGCGTTACCCATGGCGAGCACCAGTCCAGTGCAGATGGCAAACCAGATCGCGGCAACCGCCATGAGCTCGGCGCCAGCCAGCACCGGATGCCCAGCGAACCAGGTCTTCCAGGCGTGCTTGGCGAGGGCGTAAGCGGCGGCGAACAGCGCGACGGCGGCGAACAGCGCGAACAGCGCGCTGACGGGGGTGAGCCCGAACAGACGCAACCACTTCTCGATGTTCGCCATGATCTCGGCAAAAGTCACGATGACTCCTCGATAGTTCCGAACAGTTCTGCCGCTCCTTCACAAAAAGCGAGGAGCAACTAAATATATAATACCATATTTACTATTATTTTTCAACCTACCATTCCCCACTAAAAAAGCGCCAGGTAAGGGTGGGCATCACCTGGCGCCGTTTTACCCTTCAACCCACCCGTTTCGGGTATTAGCGTGACCCACCTCACAATAATAAGAGGTCCGCCGGTTAAAGGGGTTAGTTTGCTCGCAACGCATATTTAGGGGCGAACCCCTGATGCGTTAAAAGTGGAGGGTAGAAACTTCTAAGACGCACGTTGCAAGCAATCTAACAGTTGCTTCCCGAAGGAAACAATGTTAAAAATTTGGGGGTATATAAGGTGCGGTTGGGTCTATTAAGACTTACCATGGCACAATATAACACGTAGGGCATTTAGTGTCAATACTTTTCTACACAAATTATGAGCAAGATCAATAACATTTCACCAGATAGAAATAATTTTCTTCAGATCGCATCTACTATTGCTAATGCTCCAAAGAGCTTGTGTTATGTTGGGTCATTACCAGACCAGCGCCTACCTACGGTGGCGATTGTGGGTACACGCCGGCCGACAGCCTACGGCCAAGAAATAGCCTATAAGCTCGCATACGAGCTCGCCAGCCAAGGAGTAGTGATAGTGAGCGGTTTGGCACTAGGTATCGATGCTATTGCGCATCGTGGCGCGCTAGACGCCGGCGGCATCACTCTAGCCGTACAGCCTGGCGGATTAGATCGCGTGTATCCATATTCACATCGGCAACTCGCCATTCGCATTGTGCAGAATAGGGGAGCGCTTATCAGTGAGCGACCAGCCGGGGAGAATGTACAGAAATTTAGCTTTGTGGTGCGCAACAGGCTGGTATCGGGTATCAGCGACGGATTACTGGTGGTCGAAGCCACCGCCAAAAGCGGCACCATGCACACGGTCAATTTCGCCCTGGAGCAGGGGAGAGCAGTCATGGCTGTCCCGGGCAATATCACCAGCCCTGCCAGCGCGGGCTGCAACAATCTCATCCGGACCGGAGCCACCCCCGTGACCTGCACCGATGATGTTTTGCAAGCCATCGGCTACACAGCCACAGCGCCAAAGCAGCTGCCGCTTGCCGCCAACCAAGAAGAACAGACTATTCTGGACCTCATAAGCCAAGGCTTACGCGACGGCGACGAAATCATGGCCGGAAGCAGCCTCACACCCGCCCAATTCAGCCAAACCCTCACCATGCTAGAAATCACTGGCAAAATCTCCGCTCTTGGTGGTAATCAATGGTCAATCAAGTGAAGCATACTTGCTTTTTCTGCCATTTTGCGTAACACTGGCCCACTGAATATAATGGCAAGAAATAAGCACAAGCAACATGAGTAAAAACCTAGTAATTGTAGAGAGCCCAGCCAAAGCCAAAACCATCGGCCAGTTTCTTGGTAAAGATTTTACAGTGAAGAGTAGCTTTGGTCATGTGCGCGATTTACCCAAAAAGGGCATGAGCGTCGACATTGAGCATGATTTCAAGCCAGCCTACGAAGTAAGCCCCGACAAGAAAAAAACAGTCAGCGAACTCAAAGCCGACGTTCCTCCGACCGCTCCTGTCAGAGTCACAATTCCACCCGTACCTCCCGTGAGTGTGAGAGTCGTCCCCCCATTGATCGTGCTGGAAAAACTGATATTGGCACCAGCTGCCGTCCCGCCTCCATTTGTACTATCAAACGTGGGAGTGGTTGTAATCGTAACAGGCCCTGTCATCCCAATTGTTCCGCCTGCTGTCGTGGCATTCCCACCGATATTGATCGCGCTCGTTCCTGTATAACTGATCGCGCCCGTCGTTTTTGCTGTGGAAGATTGAGTGATCGTAGCGCCC
>CAYURH010000015.1:0-26641 GCA_964447105.1 uncultured Candidatus Saccharibacteria bacterium | reverse complement strand
CGACGCTGACTTGGTAGAACTAGTCGAAGAAGACGTACGTGACTTGCTAGCCAAATACGAATTTGACCGTGACGCTCCAATCATTAAGGGTTCTGCTCTTAAAGCTTTGGAAGGCGACGCCAAATACGAAGACGCTATCATGGAACTGGTTGGCGCACTCGATAGCTACATCGAACAGCCCAAGCGCGACCTAGACAAACCATTCCTTATGCCTGTCGAAGATGTGTTTAGCATCAAAGGCCGTGGTACTGTAGCCACTGGTCGTATCGAACAAGGTATTGTGAAGATCAACGACGAAGTTGAAATCGTGGGTATCCGCGACAGCCAAAAGAGCGTGGTAACTGGTATCGAAGCCTTCAAAAAGAACCTCGACCAAGGCCAAGCTGGCGACAACGCCGGTCTGTTGCTCCGCGGTATTGAGCGCGATCAGATTGAACGCGGTCAGGTGATTGCCAAACCAGGCAGCATCACTCCTCACACCGAATTCGAAAGTGAAGTCTACGTACTCACCAAAGAAGAAGGTGGCCGCCACACGCCATTCTTCAAAGGCTACAAACCACAGTTCTACTTCCGCACTACTGACGTGACCGGTGAAGTTGAGCTGCCAGCCGACAAAGAAATGGTAATGCCAGGCGACACGATTACCTTCAAGGTAAAACTGCTCGCTCCAATCGCCATGGACCAAGGTCTGCGCTTCGCCATCCGCGAAGGCGGCCGTACCGTTGGTGCCGGTGTGGTAACCAAGATCATCAAATAAGTTTGATTGATCAACGCAAAAAGAACCGCCAAGCGCGGTTCTTTTTGTATATTGAAACTTTTTACTTATTTAAGCAGTATATTTAATGGGATAGTTGGGTGTAGACGCACCCGTCCCTCCTAGCGATTGGAGATTGCGCATGACTAGGAAGCGCGGGGCCTTACTGGCCTCTGCAGTCCTGGCCATCAGTCTCGCTGTTCTGAATACAGCGGGAGCAAGCTCGGCGGCCGACCAGCCGAACCGAGCTGCGCCCGCCGTTCAGACGCAGCGCCTCGACCCGACGCCGGTCGATGCGCCGCCCATTCCGCGACCGTTCCTGAAGATGTTCTTCAGCGCGGCGGACGCACGCAATTCGATCTTCGTGCCCAGCGGCTGGATTGGCGCCCTCGATGAGAATGGCATCGTGGGTACCGGTCACGACGCCATCGACCTGAACCTCCCGACCCACCCCGATTTTGGGTGGGGCACGCCTATCTACGCGGGTGCCTACGGGCGGGCATACTGGTCGTATCAGCGGATTCCGAGCGACTGGACGGATCCCGCGACTGGCATCGTGCACCACATCAGCATCGGCGGCCTGGTGGCCGAGGTTCGCTACAGCGAAGACGGCGGCGCAACGCCCAATGGGCAGGTCGCGCAGATGTTCCACTTCTCGCGCGTCAACCCAGCGCTTCACTACCTGCCACCCGTCTTCCAGGGGCCTGGCCAGTGGTTCCCGGCTGACTTGATTCAGTCCGACGCCACTATGTGGGGTCTGGGTACGCCAGTTAAGCCCGACACGATCATCGGCTGGATGGGTTATTCCGGGCTGAACAAGGACTGTGTCGAGGACTTCGACGTGGTTACGGGCACGGTGTCGCGCTGCCCTAGCTGGGACAAACCGCATGTGCACGTTCAGTTCTACGGTGGGCGCAACTGCACCGCCCTGCGTTACGGCGAGGTACAGCTCAACGTTTCTGTACAGCTGGCTGCCTGCACCAAGCGCGACATCATCGACCCTGCTAGCTGGTGGGCTCAGGTGTCGGGCGAGTGGGGCACGCTCCCGCATTTCAACGTATACACGCCCGTTCCGGGCGTGCTGCGCTACGGACCGCGAAGTGTGTTCCTGACTGACCGCTTCGGTCTGCCCATCTACGCACGCTCATAGTGCGTATGCCCGGGGTCGCACGTCGACCTCGGGCAGTAAATATAATTATTCAAAGGATGTGTCGAGCTGCCCCGTAGATGAAGGCGTTGCCAGAGATGCATTAGGATAAACGCAATGAGTTGTCAATGCGTGCACCATCTGATATACTGTCTGCATACATAATTATGCCGAGAACTCGCCCTGACACGAGAGCAGTGGAGAGGTTACGGCAAGGGAGATATATGGCACCAACGCCAGAGATCAAACAGCGAATTCGCATTCGCCTCAAGGCCTATGATCACAAAGTCATCGACCAATCAGCCAAACAAATCATCGACACTGCCCTGCGCACCGGCGCGAGCATTGCCGGCCCTGTGCCGCTGCCCACACGCAAGAGCACATACACTGTAGTGAAAAGTCCGCACGTGTACAAAAAAGGTGGTGAACACTTCGAAATGCGCGTACACAAACGCCTGATCGACATCACCAACCCCACCCCCAAGACCATCGACAGTCTTCAGAATCTCAGCTTGCCTGCAGGCTGCGACGCTGAAATTCGCATGTAGATCGGTTTGTCGCTAAAAAGAGCGGGCTGCAACAAGCTTGCTCTTTTAGTTTATGATAAGCTTTATACATGACGAGCGATGTTGCCTTAAGAAACGAAGTGGGTATTGACCGTGACAACGGTGAAGTTGATGTCGAAGTAGAAAGCCTTGCCGAGCGTGGTTTGGAAGTCGCAGAAGACATCTCCCAAACAGAACCATTTGCCTACGACCGCGCCAATCTGTTAATGCGCAACACCGTATCATTACTAAACGGGGTGGATGCGCCTGCCTTGCAAAAGATGGATCCAGATGCCCTGCAGCAAGTATTTGATCTGTCCGTAGCCACATTTTCTTTTTTGGGTGATAGGGTGGCAGACCAGGCTCGGGAGCAATTAAAAGCACAAAGCGACGCCGCAGGTAACGTGCCTGCTGTCGAAGCGCAAATTATGATGATGCGCCTGAGCGGTTATACCATGCTTAGCGCAACCAGTATCGGTCCGAATGCTGAATTTGGTTGTGATCCAGATAAAGAAGGGGAGTTACGCGAACTGGTGAAAGGGTATGCAGAAACTTTTGCTGTAATGTCGCGCGCATTAAGCACACAGGGTCACCCTTCGATTACCAGTGAAACAGCACGGCATTATTATTCCTCAAATATTACAGCTGCAGCTGGTGAGAATTTTGAATCTGTTGTTCAAACAGATGAACACGGCGAATACATCTAAATTTAGCAAAGTGCTTTAGCCATGGTTTATTTTTGTGCGACTGTAAATAATGTCGTAAAATAATAGCATGGCTGAAGACAAGTTTACGGAATACATGCGGTCGCTGGTAGGCGGCAACAAGACCTCCAGTGTGTCATGGGTCGAATACGCCACAAACAAACGGACTCGCCGTGCAATTCAGTTTAGCGACGTTACCAAAGCCAACATTGCGGCTGTCACCGACCTCATTGGTCTAGCGCGCAAGCTTGTGGCCGAAGAGAGAATGGCCGAGGCCAAACCCATCATGGAAATTATCGACAAATTACTTAAAAACAACGAAAAGCTGCAAAAGGTGGTAGAAGATGCATTGCTCGACATCAAGGACTAGTGATGGCCAAAAAAGTTTCACCCCGCACCATTGCTACAGCCGAGCGCACGCTTGAACGTTTCGACACCCTCAAAGACGATCTCGCCAAAAAAGACGTCGAGGCCCTAAAGCGCGCTAGTCAGGCCGAAGGCGACACCCGCAATGAATTAGCTCGCAACTTTATGCGCTGGTACTTCTGGATTTTGGTATTACTGCTTGTGGGTATACCGGTATACAACCTCGTTGCCCACCAAGTCACCGGTGACGACGCCTACATGTTGACTCCAGTGGACATGATCCAAACCTATACATCTGTTGTAGGCCCACTCTTTGGTTTTGTAATCGCCTATTACTTCAAGAACAAAAACGATAACAACTAGCCGCAACCACCACGCACATCATGCGCACTGGTTGCGGGACAGGAGTCAGTGGTGCACACCTGGAGCCCGCGTGACTAAGAGTGATCGAGGCCGAAAATCATCCGGTCACGATTTGCGCTGCGTCCTGCACACGAACGCACACGCACAGCACGCCATCATCACTGTCGGGCAAGGTATCCATCCCCAGGCTGAATGCCGAGTAGAGGTCCGTGTCCGCTGGCGTTGTAGGCCCCACCTGGCACGCCGCTACCACCAACGTGCCAGCCGGAACATCCACGTAGCGGTCCTGCAACACGCCATAGCGAGCCCGACCTTCCATGGGCAGTTCGTATACGTGGGATGTCAAGATCAGGTTCACTGGTCCCCCTGAACCATACAGGCGCATCAGCCCACCCGCGCCTGGTACGTATACGGCCAACTCCCCGAGCGCTTGGGGGTTGGGGTTGGTCACGCGCAACTCGCTGCGCAGCAACTCATCCCAAGTGGTTATGATGGCTCCCACTATGTTGACTCCTGTCGTCATCGTCACCCGTGTGGGTAACTTTGTATTAGATACAATAAAAGCAAACTAGCTGCATGTCAATGTATGCTACACTAACCATAACAATTATGGCTAAGCACACCACCAAACCAAGCGACGAAAAAGACAGCTTATATTTCTTGAAATTGGTGCTCTACATCGTGCTCGGCTCGCTATGGTTGCGCTTCCCAAACCCGATATTTATTGGCGATTTTGGTATCAATGGTCTGCCACTAGGACTGTTCGTCGGTCTGCTATTTGCGAGTCATGATCATTTTCAGATAGATCGCAAAATTGAATATGCGATTTTGCTGATTGCCACAATTGTAAGTTTGTTTTTGCCGACGGGGATTATGCTGTAGTCATTTGCAGCGGAAAGTTCTATGCTTTTTGGCTCACAAAACGCGTGGGCAAGAAAAATACACGTTAACGTACAAAATTCTTGACTCCAGAGGTGCTCATCTGTTACACTACAAGGCGTAACTTTCTATCAAGATTAAAACGTAGAATCTTGGTACGTCCCTAGGTCTCTTTACCAGAGATACCAGGGGATGCCAAGTTTTTCTATTGGGAGCAAACGCATGAAAGCGCTACTCGGTACCAAAATTGGTATGACCCAGCTCCTCCAGGAGGATGGTGTTGCTATTCCAGTGACTATCATCCAAGCGGGCCCATGCACCGTGACTCAGGTGAAGTCGACTGAAAAAGACGGCTACACAGCGGTGCAAATTGGGTATGGACAGGGTAAGAACCTGAGCAATGCCGTGAAAGGCCACCTGAAAGAAGCCAAGGTGAGTCCGAAATACATTCGTGAAGTACGGGTTGACGATATGTCAGAAGATCTGACTGTCGGCGCCACCATCGACGCCAGCCAGTTTGAACTGGGTGACCACGTGGACGTAACTGGTACGAGCAAAGGTAAAGGTTTTGCCGGCACAATCAAACGGCACAACTTTAGCGAAAGCCAACGCAGCCACGGCTACAAAGGCTACATTCGCAAACCTGGTTCTATCGGTTCTATGTACCCACAAAAAGTATTCAAGGGCAAACGCATGGCTGGCCACATGGGCGCAGAACGCGTGACTGTAAAGAACCTGGTTGTTGCTTTGGTAGACACCGAGCGCAACCTGATCGGCGTTAAAGGCGCCGTGCCTGGTCCTCGTCGAGGCCTGGTGTTTATCGGAGGAAGCAAGTAATGGCTGAAAAGACAACTACGACTACTGTCAAAAAACCAACTACCGCAACCAGCGCTACTCTTCCGAAGAGTGTGTTTGCAGTTGAAATCCCAAATCATGAACTTCTAAAAGTAGCCTACGAAGCCTACCTAGCCAACGGTCGCGGCAACTACGCCAAGACATTGACTCGTGGCGAAGTGCGTGGCGGCGGCCGCAAGCCTTGGAAACAAAAAGGCACTGGCCGCGCTCGCTTTGGTAGTAGCCGCAACCCAATTTGGCGCAAAGGTGGTGTCGCATTTGGCCCTACTGGTACCGAAAACTACAGCAAAGGCCTGCCCATTACCGCCAAACGCGTGGCTCTGCGCCAAGCGCTCACTATGGCCAGCATCGCCAAAGAAATTGTAGTAGTTGACGACGTGAAGACCACTGGCAAGACTGCCGAAGTGGTCAAATTTATAGCTACCCACGCCGAAGCCAAAGACAAAGTGGTGCTGGTGGTCGAACACAAGACTCCAGAATTGCTGCGCGCTACTGGCAACATTGCCAACGTGCAGCTTGTACAGGCCACCTACCTCAATGTGTTTACTATCCTCAATGCCGATAAACTAATCATGACCAAAGCCGCCGTAAGCGCTGTGGCCAAATGGTTGGAGGCCTAAGCCATGGATATCAAACTCATTCCCCGCATTAGCGAAAAGACCGTCGCCTTGGCGCAGTCTGGCATCTTTACCTTCGACACGCCAACCAGCGTCAACAAGCAACAGATTGCCGACGCCGTAGCCAAACAGTTTGACGTACATGTGATGGGCGTTACCACCACTATCGTCAAAGGCAAAGTAGTGCGTCGCTACCGCAAGAGTGGCAAGCCTACCATCGGTCAGCGCAATCATCGCAAAAAAGCCTATGTTACATTGGCCGAAGGCGAAAAGATTGAAGCCTTTGAACAACAGGAGGCCAAGTAATGCCTATTAAAACCTACAAACCCACCACTCCTGGCCGCCGTGGCATGACCACGCAAGACTTGAGTATGGTGACTCACAAAAAACCCGTGCGCAGCCTGCTGAGGGTCAAAAAATCTCAGGCCGGCCGCAACAACATGGGTCGCATCACTACCCGTCACCGTGGTGGTGGCGTGAAGAAATTCTATCGTTTGGTTAATCATCGCTTGGCTCCCGGCACCAACGCCACCATCGAAGCCATCGAATATGACCCTAACCGCTCAGCCCGTATCGCTCGACTCAAAGACCAACACGGTCTGTATCACTACGTGATTGCCGAACGCGACATGAAAGTGGGCGACCGAGTAAACAGTGGCGCCGAAGCACCAGTGGAGACGGGCAACCGCATGCCACTGAGCGCTATCCCAGCTGGCTCATTCATCTACAACATCGAAATGCAACCCGGCAAAGGCGGCCAAATGGTTCGCTCAGCTGGCACCAAAGCACAGCTGGTTGCCAAAGAAGCCGACTACGCACAGGTACGTTTGCCATCTGGCGAAGTCCGCAAAGTCCGCGTAGAATGCATGGCTACTTTGGGTACCGTGGGCAATGAACAGCACCAAAACGTCAAACTTGGCTCTGCCGGCCGTCGCCGTCACCAAGGTTGGCGCCCAAGCGTACACGGTAAAGCCATGAACCCATCTGATCACCCAATGGGTGGTGGTGAAGGTAGAACTGGCCCAGGTCGCATCCCCAAAACTCCTTGGGGTAAGGTCGCTATTGGCCTGAAGACTCGCCGCCGTACCAGCACAACTAAATACATCGTGCGCTCACGCCACGAGGCGAAGAGGAAATAGCATATGAGTCGTTCACTTAAAAAAGGTCCATTTGTAGATCCTAAACTGGCCAAAAAAGTTATCGCTCTTGGCAGCGATAGCCGCACAGTTATCAAAACCTGGGCACGTGCTAGTACGATTACCCCTGAAATGGTAGGTCGCACATTTGCCGTACACAACGGCCGCGTGCACGTACCAGTGTATGTATCTGAAAACATGGTTGGCCACAAGCTGGGTGAATTTAGCCCAACTCGCAAATTCCGCGGCCACGCAAAGAAGGATAAATAATATGGCAGAACAAATGACAGTCAAAGCCATCGCCAAAGGTGTCCACCTGACTCCACGCAAAGTGGGCCTGGTAGCTAGTTTGGTTCGTGGCCGCAGCGTAACTGATGCGCTGACAATTCTTGAACATACTCCCAAGCGTCCAGCCAAAGCGGTTGCCAAAGTTATCGCCAGTGCTCAAGCCAACGCCACCAACAACCACGGTCTGCAAAAAGACAGCTTGCAGATTACCCAATTGCAAGTTACCGCTGGTCCGCGCCTAAAACGCTTCAACCCAGCTGCAATGGGCCGTGCACTGCCTTACCAGAAACGCTCCAGCCACATCTATGTAGAAGTGTCGGGCGATGTGAAGCCTAAAAAAGTTGCAGCCGCAGATAAGCCTGCAGCCAAAGCAAGCAAGGAGGCCAAGTAATGGGCCAAAAAGTAAACCCGATTAGTATGCGCCTGCAAGTCAACAAAGACTGGCGCAGCAAATGGTTTGTTGCTGGCAAGCGTGAATTTGCCGAAGCTCTGCAACAAGACCTGAAAGTGCGCGATCTCATCGAGAAAAAATTCACTACTCGCGCCGTGATCCAAAAAATCGACATCGAACGCTCACCCAACCTCGTGACCGTGACCGTACACACCGCCAAAGCTGGTGTAGTGATTGGTCGTGGTGGTGCTGGTGCGCAAGATCTCAAGGCTGCTATCGAAAAGGTGTTTGCCAAACCAGTGCGCTTGAACATTGAAGAAGTCAAACGCCCTGAACTTGCCGCCAAACTAGTAGCCGAAAATATTGCTCGTCAGATGGAACGCCGTATCAACTGGCGTCGCGCCGTCAAAATGGCCGCTCAAAACACTATGAACGCTGGCGCCAAAGGTATTCGTATCGAAGTCTCTGGCCGTTTAGGTGGTGCTGAAATGTCACGCCGCGAAAAAGAAATTCAAGGCTCTGTGCCCCTGCACACCTTGCGTGCCGACATTGACTACAACCTCAGTACCGCACAAATCCCTAGCGCCGGTATTGTAGGTATTAAAGTGTGGATCTACAAAGGGGAGGTGCAGTAATGTTACTACCCAAGAAAACCAAATTCCGCAAAGTACGCATCGGCAAAAACACCGGTGTAGCTACTGCGGGTCACTACATTGCATTTGGCGATTTTGCTCTGCAATCGCAAGACAACGAACGCATTACGAGCCGTCAGATCGAATCAGCCCGTCAGGCTATGACTCGCTACATCAAGCGCGGTGGTAAAATCTGGATCCGTATCTTCCCCCACACCCCTGTGACTCGTAAGCCACAAGATGTGAAAATGGGCGGCGGCAAAGGTAACCCCGAGTTTTTCGTAGCCAAAGTCAAAACTGGCACCGTGCTATTCGAAATGAAAGGCGTGTCTGAAGACATCGCCCGCGAAGCCATGCGTCTGGCCGGCCACAAGCTGCCAGTAAAGACCAAGTTTATTAAACGAGAGGAGGCATAAGATGGCTGAAGCTAAAAAAACTACCAAGCTCATCGTTGACCTCCGTGCAATGGATGAAACTCAACTAGCGCAAAAAATTGCTGACATGAAGAAAGAATTGGTCGAACAGCATCGCGCCAACCATGCTAGCGAGCTACCCAGCCCTGCAGTGATTCGCAAGAACCGCCGCAGCATTGCCCAGGCAATGACCGTGCTGACTCAAAAGCATGCGGCCGCAGCTCAGACTGCAAAGGAGACAAAATAATGGCCCGTAAACTAACTGGCATCGTGACTTCTGATGTGCAGGACAAAACCATCACCGTGGCTATCGCGCGCAGCGTGACTCACCCCGTGTATGGCAAACGCTACACTATCACCAAGAAATACGCTGCCCACGACGAAGACAACAAAGCCCACAAAGGCGACAAAGTTGAAATCAGCGAAACCCGCCCAATCAGCAAAAACAAAAGTTGGATGCTGAGCAAAATCATCGAAGCCGGTCACGCCGAAGTAGAAGTAAAAGGCGAAGAATTGATTGCAGACGCCGAAGCTAAACGCCGCGAAGCCAAATCCAGCAAGGAAGGCGAGGAGTAAGTCATGATTCAACAAGAATCTCGCCTCAAAGTTGCCGACAACAGCGGCGCACGCGAATTATTGTGTATCCGCGTGCTCGGTGGCACTGGTCGTCGCTATGCACACGTCGGCGACATCATCGTGGCAAGCGTCAAAGACGCCAACCCAGCTGGTAACATCAAACGCAAAAGCGTTGTCAAAGCCGTCGTGGTACGCACTACTGCGCCAATCAAGCGCAAAGATGGCTCGACAATCCGTTTCGACGATAACGCCGCAGTGGTAATTGCCGACGACAAGAACCCTAAAGCAACTCGTGTTTTCGGCCCCGTGCCACGCGAGCTGCGCGAAAAAGGCTACATGAAAATCATTAGCCTAGCACCGGAGGTACTGTAATGAAGATCAAACTCGGCGACATGGTAAAAGTGATTGCTGGCGCCCACAAAGGCAAAACCGCCAAAGTGATCGCAGTGCTGCCTAGCGAAAACGCCGTCAAGCTAGAAGGCATTGGCGAGCGCAAGCGATTCGTAAAGCCAAATATGCTTAACCCACAGGGTGGTACTCGCGAAATCCATATGGCTATGCCAGTACACAAAGTAGCGCTGCTACACCCTACCGACGCCAAAAAAACCACCCGAATAGGCTACGAGATCAAGAAAGACGGCACTAAAGTACGCGTAGCCCGCAGTGCCGGCAACAAGGAGATTAAATAATGGCCACCAAGACGACAACTCAGCCCGCCACTCAGGCACGTCTGAAAGCCCTGTACAAACAGGAGCTGGTGCCACGTCTCCAAAAAGAGCTGGAACTAGCCAACGCCAACCAAGTACCGAAACTTGAGAAAATCGTTCTCAACGTAGGCCTTGGTAAGCAAAAAGACGACAAATCATACCACGAAGCGGTAGTAAACACGCTACGTAAAATCACCGGCCAGCAACCTGTTGACCGCATGGCCAAGAAATCTATTGCCACATTCAAAATTCGCCGCGGCATGAACCGCATTGGCGTCAGCGTCACGCTGCGCGACGAACGCATGTACGAGTTCATGGATCGCCTGATCCACGCTGTACTGCCACGTGTGCGCGACTTCCACGGCGTAAGCGCCAAAGCATTCGACAAAGACGGCAACTACAGCCTGGGCCTTACTGATCAATCCATCTTCCCTGAGCTCAGTTTTGAAGAAACGCAAACCACCCACGGCCTGCAAATTAACTTTGTAGTTAAATCAACCGAGCCAGCTCACAGCCGCGCTCTGCTCGCCGCATTTGGTATGCCATTTGAAAAGGAGGCCAAGTAATGGCTAAAAAATCGATTCTTGCTCGCGACCTAAAACGTCGAAAAATGATCGCACAGTACGCTGAAAAGCGCGCCGAACTCAAAGCAGCTGGTGATTTGGACGGCTTGGCTCTGTTGCCACGCAATTCCAGCCCAACTCGTCACAAAAACCGCAGCCTGCTGACCGGTCGCCCACGTGGCTACATGCGTCGATTTGGTCTGGATCGCATCAGCTTCCGCGAAAAAGCCAGTAAGGGAGAAATCCCGGGCGTAACCAAGAGTAGCTGGTAGGAAGAAGGTAAATATATGAGTATGCAAACAACTGACCCCATCGCCGACCTGTTGACTCGCATCCGCAACGCAATTGCGGTAGGCAAAACTGAGGTGACTGTACCAGCAAGCAAGCAAAAGCTGACTATCGCTGAACAGCTCAAAAAAGCCGGTTATCTAAAAGCTGTCAAGCTAGAAGAAGGCCAACCTCGCGGCACTATTGTGATCACTATCAACGAACCAGGCGAAAACGCCACCATCACTGCTATCCAACGTGTGAGCAAACCAGGCCAACGTGTCTACGCCAAATCAGCCGAGATCCCTCGCGTCAAGAATGGCCGCGGTATCGTGCTGGTGAGCACTAGCCAAGGTGTGATGACTGGCATGCAGGCCCGAAAAGCCAAGCTTGGCGGTGAAGTAATCTGCAAAGTTTACTAGTAAATAACTGTAAGGAATAAGATATGAGTCGAATCGGAAAACTACCCATCCCAGTGCCGAGCGGTGTGACAATCACGGTCGACCCCGACAAAATAACTGTCGCGGGGCCCAAAGGCACACTGGAACAATTTATGCTATCACATGTCGCAGTTGCTGTGGCTGATGGCAATGCCACTGTCACTCGCGATGGTGACGAAAAAGTAGCCAAAGCCAATCATGGCCTCATGCGCGCCCTCATCAACAACATGGTGGTAGGCGTCACCAAAGGTTTTGAGAAAAAACTCGAACTCAACGGTGTCGGCTTCCGCGTGAGCGGTGGTGGCCAAGCGCTCGACATGACGCTCGGGTTTTCGCACCCAGTAAAATACCAGGCACCTGCTGGCGTACAACTGACTGTTGAGAAAAACTTGATCACCGTTGCTGGCATCAACAAGCAACAGGTTGGTCAAGTAGCCGCTGAAATCCGTGCGCTGAAAAAGCCAGAACCCTACAAAGGTAAAGGCATTAAATATGTCGACGAAGTGATCTTGCGCAAAGCTGGCAAGACAGGAGGCAAGTAATGAGTAACTTGGTCAAAAAACTAGTCAACCGCGCCCTGCGCCACAATCGCGTACGCGCCAAAGTAATAGGTAGTGCAGAACGCCCTCGCCTGAGTGTCTTCATAAGCAACCAGCACGTGCACGCTCAAATCATCGACGACACCACCGGCAAAACACTTGCCAGCAGCACCACTGTTGGTAGCGCCGCCAAAGGCGCTATGAGCGAAAAAGCCGCTTGGGTTGGTGCTGACATCGCCAAAAAAGCCACTAAAGCCAAGGTCACCAAAGTGGTACTTGATCGCAGTGGCCGTAAATATCAAGGTCGCCTCAAAGCGTTGGCTGATGCAGCTCGCAGCGGCGGATTGGAGTTTTAAGTTATGCCAAATGCAGTAAGTATTGACCGCCAAAGCAACAACCGCGATCGTCGTCCTGGCCAAGGTGGTCAGAATCGCCGCAATGATCGCCGTGATATGCCGCGCGAAGAAAAGATTTTTAACGAATACGTGATTAGCATCGACCGAGTCGCCCGCGTGGTAAAAGGTGGGCGCCGATTCCGCTTCAAAGCTCTCGTGGCCGTCGGTGACGGCAAACAACGCATTGGCGTGGGTGTTTCCAAAGGTCAGGACGTGCAGGCCGCTGTAGCCAAAGCTACCGACAAGGCCAAAAAATCACTGATCACTATCCCTATCACCAAAGCTACCATTCCTCACGACGTCGAAGCCAAAGTTGGCGGCGCCAAAGTATTGCTGATGCCAGCTGCACCCGGTACCGGTATTATTGCCGGCGGCGCTGTGCGTTCGATCATGGGTTTGACTGGTGTTACCAACCTACTCGGTAAAGCCCTGGGCAGCAACAACAAAGCCAACAACGCATACGCGACTATCGAAGCTCTGCGTCAATTAGTACCTGCCGACCAATGGGTGCAAAAACCTGTTCGCAAGTCAGCCGCCAAAGCTGAAGACAAGGAGACAAAATAATGAAAGTCAACGATCTCCAAGTCGAAGCCCACAAATCCAAAAAACGCGTGGGCCGCGGTATAGCCGCTGGTCAAGGTAAAACCGCTGGTCGTGGTACCAAAGGTCAAAAAGCTCGCACCGGCAAAAAAATCGGCCTCACCTTTATGGGTGGTCAAGGCCCGCTGGTGCGCCGCGTTCCTAAACTGCGTGGCTTCAAGAGTTTACGCGTGCCTGCGCAGGTCGTCTACACTGACGCTCTGGAAGTGTTGGCTGGCAAAACTGCCGACAACATGAGCATGTACGAAGCTGGGCTGATTATGACTCCCTACCATTCAGTCAAGATCATCATACGCGGTGAGCTCAAAGGCAAAGTGACCGTCAAAACTCAAGGCGCTAGCAAAGGTGCGCAAGAGTTGATCACCAAAGCTGGCGGCACATTCGAAAAGACTATCGTGCCTGAACTACCAGCTAGCAAGCGCAAAACCGAAAAAACAGAAAAAGAAGCCAAATAGCTTCATACATCTGGGATAAGCGGCCGCAATCGCGGTCGTTTATTTTATAGCGCGCAAAACTGGTATAGTTACACCTATGCGACGCTTACTCATCATTCCCGGACTTGGTGATCACGATTGGGCCTACCGGCTCACGCTACCTATCTGGTGGCTGCTTGGTTTCCGAGCGAGTGTGTATGGTTACAATTGGCAGCAAGATGACGGGGACGCCGATAGGCGCCTCGAAGCACTTCTGGACTACCTGGCAAAGCAGGATGGCCCCGTCCACGTGGTGGGCGGCAGTGCTGGCGGCACTGTAGCAGTTACCGTGCTGTTGCTTAGCCCTCAGGTAGAGAGGGCTGTAGCTATTTGTTCGCCGCTCTCAGCCAGGAAGATTAGTGATAACACCGTACTTCACAGTATGCTAGCTCGGCTACAAGCATCCTTGCGGCACGCTGATGACAAAGCGCGTCGTCGTGTACTGAGTCTATGGTGCCAACGCGATACAGTGGTGGATCCGAAGCTTACAATTGTGCGTGGTTCTACACGTGCCCGCGTGCCAGGCGGTTCACACGCTCAAGCGATTGCATGGGCGCTCACATGTGGCTCTGGCCGCATTGCCAACTGGTTGCGCGCTCGGGCTATAACTAACTAATTTCCCGACTATGGTTTTGCCTAGCTCCATACGCGTGCGGTATTATAAATTCATGCCATTTCGGTGTCGGCGGGGAAGAGCAGTGGTCGCTCGCTAGCTTCTTTTACGGCCGAGAGGCTGGAGGTCGCGGGTTCAATTCCCGCCCCCGCCACGCTGCAAGTCGGGAGGAGGTGTGCCCATCACAGCGACATAGAACGCAGGTTCGCGTCACACACATGGCGGATGCGCGACGGCCAAACACGGTCCGATCGTCCACAGCGCGCATCCGCCCCCTCTCACAAATGGTAGAGCCAGGTTTACTCCTGGCTCATTTCTTTGGGCTTCAACATATAAAAAAGTGGGCAGGCGGGATGTAAATCCGGCCTGCCCGTAGCGCGAAAGGTTGTCCGCAGATAGTCCAATACACGCAAGGGGCTGTCGCCCGGGTTGGTGTTGAGTGGCTAGCTCGTAAATTGGACTTGTTCTCGGCCTTTCCGCCAAGCTGCCTGCCGAGGCAGCCTACCCGAAGGATATATGTATAATAACATAATTATATTATTGTGTAAATAGTTTTAGTATATAATCTCCTGCATTTAAGGCTCTCCGCCTATCGCTTTCCCTTTAAAATATGATATCGTTGAATAAGCTATGAATTGGAAAACTATCTTCAAATCCCTCAAAAGCCGCGACATGCTAAAACGTCTGTTTATTGTGATCGCGCTGATTGCCGTCTATCGTTTCTTGGCCCACATTCCAGTACCACTGGCCGATCCAGCCACACTGAAAGATGTATTGGCCAACGCCATTTCGGGTAGCGACCTGGGTGGGTTCTTGAACATCCTTTCGGGTGGCGCGCTTGCAAACTTTTCGATTGTGCTCGTAGGGCTGTCGCCATACATTACGGCGTCAGTGATTACCCAGCTGCTCACCAAAGCTATCCCGCGACTCGAAGAATTACACAAAGACGGCGAAGTGGGGCGACGCAAGATTCAGCAATGGACACGTATCATTACGTTGCCGCTAGCCGCTCTCCAATCCGTTGCCTTTATATTTATCCTGCGCCAAACACTGCTGGCTGGTAATACCGCCATAGACATTACCGCAAATACATCTGTGTTCCAGTGGGCTGTTATGATCACCGCTATGACCGCCGGAGCCATGCTGCTCATGTGGCTTGGTGAATTAGTGACAGAACAGGGGATTGGCAATGGTATGTCATTGCTGATTTTTGCCGGTATTATTAGCCAGTTGCCACATACTCTGGGGACGCTTGGCGGCTCACTGTTTAGTGTACCTACTGACGCCGATAAGCTACATATATTCAACTGGTTTACGCTCCCCATCAACGCTGTGGCGTTTTGGATCATTGCCATACTGGCGTTTACGGGACTTATAGCGCTATACCTCATAGTTAAGATAAATGAAGCGCAACGGGTGGTCACCATCAACTACGCCAAACGTGTGCAGGGCAACCGCGCCTATGGCGGCGTGACAAGCATTTTGCCTATCAAACTCATTACCGCTGGCGTAATCCCGGTTATCTTTGCTGTATCGTTTCTGGCGCTGCCGGCGTTTATCGGCCAGGTGCTCAAGACGGTAGCCGATCCGCACTGGCAGCAAGTGGGCGCCAACTTAGCGACATGGTTTAGTACACCTAATATTCAGAGCCTGGTGGTTACCACACCCGAGAGTTTCATCTATCCTGGTATGTACTTCCTGATGGTGGTGCTGTTTACCTATTTCTATACGGGCATCGTATTTAACGCCAACGAAATCGCCGAGAATCTACAGAAACAAGGCGGGTTTGTAGCCAACATCCGCCCCGGCCTGCAGACCGAGAAATATCTTCGCCGTACTGTCACTCGTTTGACGCTCTTTGGCTCACTGGCACTTGGCATTATTGCCATCTTGCCATTCGTATGCGAATTCGCATTTGCCAAATTTGGTATCAACGCCCAGAACATTGCCGTGGGCGGTACTGGTTTGCTGATCGTTGTATCTGTGGCACTTGAAACGTTGCGTCAAGTCAATTCGCGCGCGTTGATGGTAACATACGACCAAGACTACTAGATATGCGCAATTTTCTTGGCTATGGCAGCATACTTTCAGGCGAAGCGCGCGAAGCTAAGTTAAGCGCTCGGTCAGTACGTATATTTAACATGATTGGCCTGGTGCTTGGCGGGACTATAATGGCGGCCACCTTTTACTTATTGATTGGTCGGCCACAAGTTGGCGACTTGCAGACGTGGCTAAACACGCTTATTAGTGCTATCTTTACCTTTTGCACCATTGGTATACTCGTCGCGTTTTGCGTGGTAGGTGTCTTGCGCGTAAAAGCCCAGACTGGGCATACCCTGCTCAAAACCGTTGGAGAGGTGGCGCTAAAAGTATTTTTGTACATTTTGTTCCCCGCGGCTATCATCACGGCTGTTTTATATTTTTGGCTCGTTCCTCGCTAGCGCGGTCGCAATCTACGCTCATTTTGCTACAATGAAAAAGCATAAGGAGGATAGATTATGGACGACAAAATGAACTGCGGCTGCTCGCCAATGTGCGAAAATTGCGCCAAAGGCGACCACGCCAACTGCACCAGCGGTACATGCACCTGGAAAGACAAAACTACCACAAACGACATGGATGACGCCGGCGACGGCTCAGACAGCAACGAAGAGTAGGCCGCACCCCAGATAATACGCCTGGTGGCACTGACCCCAGGCGTATTATAGTGGCTTGATCAAACTTGGAGGGTTCTGCTACAGTGAAAGCAAGTGCTGCGCATAGCGTAGATTGTTTACTTAATGCTTTACAACAGAGGAACTTATCTGTATAATCATTAATTGTAACTTATGGCCAATAACAGACGAGGCAACAGACCCAATGCTCGCGGAGGCGCAAAAACCGAAAGGCGCGCGCCAACGACGAACAAAGAGGTGATTAAACTCACTGGCCGCGTGGTAGAAGCCCTACCCAGCGCCAAGTTTCATGTTGAACTCGAAAATGGCCATGTCATCCTGGGTTTTATTGCGGGTAAAATGCGCAAACATTACATCCGCTTGGTGCCAGGAGACAAGGTAGAAGTTGAGTTAACCCCTTACGATCTCACAAAGGGCAGAATCACCTTCCGCCTACGCGATGATATTAAACCGAATACGTGAAGTAGGAGATAGACGCGTGAAGGTCCAGGCCAGCGTAAAAAAAATCAGCCCCGATGACCAGTTTGTGCGCCGCAAAGGCCGCCTGTATGTCATCAACAAGCGTAAACCTAAGCATAAGCAGAGGCAGGGTTAGTTATGGCGCGTATTGCAGGTGTCGTTATTCCCGACGACAAACAAGTTCAAATTAGCCTGACCTACGTTTATGGTATTGGCCCTAAATTTGCAGCTGATATTTTGAAAGCCACTGGCATACAGCCAACCGAACGCGTGAAAGACCTAAGCGAATCTGAATTACAGAAAATCCGCGACGAAATCAACGCCAGCTACACTGTAGAGGGTGAACTGCAACGCGTCGTCACCGGCAACATCAAACGCCTGAAAGACATCAAAGCCTATCGCGGCCTACGCCACGCTGCGAGCCTGCCTGGCCACGGCCAACGCACTCGTACCAACGCTCGTACCCGCCGTGGCAAAAAAGTCACCGTTGGCGGCACTAAGAAGAAAGTCGCATCGAAGACTTAGGAGCACATGATGGCAGATACAACCAAAGCAACCAAGAAGAAGCAAAAGCGTAGCGTACCATCTGGTGCTATGCACGTAAAAGCGACGTTTAACAACACGCTTATTGCATTTACCGACAAAAAAGGCAACGTACTGACCCACGCCAGTGCCGGCGCTATGGGTTTCCGCGGCTCCAAAAAAGGCACAGCCTACGCCGCTCAGGTGGCAAGCGAAAAAGCCGCTAACGCCGCTCGCCAAACATTTGGCATGAAAAACGTTGAAGTTTACGTCAAAGGTGTGGGCATGGGCCGCGACGCCGCTATCCGCGCGTTGCAAAACACCGACATGACCGTTGACAGCATTGTAGATAAAACTGGCGTGCAACATGGTGGCGTCCGCGCACGAAAGGCACGAAGGGTATAAACCATGGCACGCGATCGAAGTCCTATTGTTAAACAATCTCGCCGCGAAGGCTACGCGCTCCATCCTAAAGCGCACAAAATCATGGCCAAAAAAGCTGGCATCCCAGGTGTACACGCCCAAGGTGGTCGCCGCAACAAACCAAGCATGTACAGCATCCAGCTGCGCGAAAAACAGAAAGTCCGTCGCCTGTACGGCTTGCTAGAGAAACAATTCGCCAACACCATGAAAGAAGCCTCTCGCACCAAAGGTAAATCCGGCGAAGTGCTGCTCGAGTTGTTGGAGCGCCGTCTCGACAACGTAGTTTACCGCGCCGGTTGGGCAGTAAGCCGCCGCGCCGCTCGCCAACTAGTGTCTCACGGCCACTTCATGGTCAACGGTACTCGAGTCGATATCCCAAGCTTGCGCGTCAAAGAAGGCGATGTCATCACGCTCCGCCCTGCAAGTAGCAAAACTCAGTATTTCATCAATTTCGAAGATGTTCTGAAAGAAACCAACCAAGCTTTGCTGAGCTGGCTCAAAAGCGACCCCAAGAAATTTGTGATTACCGTTACTGGCAAGCCTACCCGCAAAGAGGCTGATCCAGACATCAATGAACAGTTAATCGTAGAATATTACTCACGTTAAGACTTTGTAAGAAGGTAAGGAGAAAACTACCGTGTCGAAAGTCATTCACAACCCTACACTGGCTCACATCGATGAGCACAGCAAAACCAGCGCCACATTTACCATTGAGCCGCTTCATACCGGCTATGGCATGACGCTGGGTAACAGCTTGCGCCGCGTGCTGCTGAGCAGTATTGCCGGCTCGGCTATCACCGCCTTTAGGATTGAAGGCGTTACGCACGAATTCACTACCGTCAAAGGCGTCAAAGAAGACGTCGTTGACATCATGCTCAACCTCAAAAACGTGCGCGTCCGCAACCACAGCGACGAACCTGTCACCTTGCGCCTCGAGAAAAAAGGTGCCGGCAAAGTCACCGCCAAAGACATCAAGACTACTGCTGACGTAGAAATCGTCAACCCAGAAGCCGTGATCGCGACCATCGACGATGCCAAAATCACTTTGATTATCGACATCGTAGTAGACAGTGGCCGTGGTTACCGCACCATCGAAGAATCTGCCAACAAGCGCACTCATAGCGACCTAATCGCCCTGGATGCACAGTTTAGCCCAGTTGCGCGCGTACGCTACAAAGTAGAAAACACTCGTGTCGGCCAAGCTACTGACTTGGACAAACTGAGCCTTACCATCGATACTGACGCTTCTATCTCGCCCAAAGACGCGTTTGAAGAAGCTGCTGCCATTTTGATCAACCAATACACCGCACTGGCTGGCAGCACTCGCGTCGAAGCTGGCCCTGCCGTAGGCAGCAAAGGTGTCGACGGTGATGTGACCGAACTCATGACTCCAATCGAAGACTTGAACTTGAGCGCTCGCACCACTAACGCGCTGATCAACAACGACATTCGCACCATCAACGACTTGGTTACCTTGAGTGACATCGACCTGCGTGAACTCAAAGGCTTTGGCAGCAAGGCCCTCGACGAAGTAAAAGACAAGCTGAAAGAGCTGGAGCTATAAGATGCATCGCCACGGATATCAAGGTCGAAAATTTGGCCGCGAACGCGACCAACGCAGCGCCCTTATCAAGGGCCTGGCCACCGCACTGGTGACCTACGACCACATCGAAACAACCGAACAAAAAGCTAAAGAAGTAGTACGTTACGTTGAAGCTTTGATCACCAAGGCCAAAAAAGGCGACCTGCACAATCGTCGTCAAATCTTGTCCGATCTCAGCACCGTAGAAGCTGCCAACAAACTCGTTGACCACATTGCCCCCAAACTGAGCGCACGCACCAGTGGCCACCTGCGCGTGACACCAAGCCGCTTGCGTGTAGGCGACAACGCCACCCTGGTAAACGTGACATTTGTCGACGACATTACTGCCACACCAGTCGAAGCCAAACCTGCCGTAAAACCAGCCGCTAAAAAAGCTGTTGCTAAGGCGGAGAAATAACTATGATGAAGACCTACAGCCAGAAACCAGCCGAAGTCACCCGCAAATGGGTGTTGATTGACGCCAGCCAAGCACCGTTGGGCCGCGTGGCAACCACCATTGCCAAATACCTGATCGGCAAATACAAACCCACCTACACCGCCCATATCGATGGCGGCGACTACGTGGTAGTAATCAACGCCGACAAACTAGTCGTTACTGGCAACAAACTGGAAGACAAGAAATACTACCACCACTCAGGCTTCCCTGGTGGTATCAAAGAACGCACGCTGCAAGAACAGCTTAATCGCGACTCTACCAAAGTTATTTACGACGCCGTCCGCGGTATGTTACCCAAGAACAAGCTGGTAGATGGCCGCGTGCAACGCCTAAAAGTATACCCTGGTGCCGAGCACGGCCACGCCGCTCAAGCACCTGTAAATGTTGAGGTAGGAAAATAATGAGTAAAGATAGTTACTTCTACGGCCTCGGCCGACGCAAAGCATCGACTGCTCGTGCTCGTTTGATGACTGGCAAAGGTGCCATCACCATCAACGACAAAAAAGCCGAAGATTACCTAAGCGGCAACCAAGCTTGGTTGGCCGAATTGCTGCAACCACTGCAACTCATCGGTAAAGAAAAAGCCTACGACGTGTCACTACGCGTCGCTGGCGGCGGTACTGCTGGCCAAGTTGATGCCAGTAAACTGGCAATCAGCAAAGCGCTGAGCACCATGAACGACGACCTGCGCGGCACGCTCAAAAAAGCCGGCCTGCTTATGCGTGACCCGCGCGAAAAAGAACCCAAAAAATACGGCTTGCGATCAGCTCGCAAGCGCGAACAGTTCTCGAAGCGCTAGATATCAAAAGATACAACGAAAATACCACTCGCATGTCGCGAGTGGTATTTTTATAAGTTCTTTCATCGCGTGGGCGACCCGCTCCCGGAGGAGGGGTCGCCCACGTCGCTCAGCCGACCGAGTTGGTCTTGGGGCAGCTAAGGTTGTACCAGCCGCGGACTGCGGCACCGCTGTGATCGCGGTACCCGTCGTACCTGACGACCTGGTCGGTGGCCCGTTCGAAACTGAGCACTCCGTCGTTCTGCATCGCACGGATGAGAACGCCGATCAGGCAGTCGGCATCGTACATGTGCCTGCTGTTCAGGGCGTACGCGTAGTGCCAGACGGCCCGCAGCGCTGCGTCGGCTCGGTCAGTGGTGTGTGCCAGCATGTCCGGCGCGATCACCATGATGTCCGAGGGGTAGCAGTACTCGAACGGGTACAAATCCCCGATGAGCACGTCACCGCACTCCGCCATGGTGCCCGGGTCGAGCACGATGTAGCGCAGGTTGCTGTGCGCGATGCCTGCGGCCCTGGCGCGCCCCTGCAGGTATGCCAGGGTTCGCACAGCCACGTCAGCCTTGTCCGAGTCGTCACTCCAGGTTGGGAGCGCCAACTGAACCTGGTCCAGCACGTTGACAGTCGGCGTCGCGACCAGCGGATACGTCACGTTGTGCACCCGCTCGAGAGCGGGCGATGCGACTGCCGGCGTCGCAACGAAGCTGAGCACGGCGGCCAGAGCCGCCAGGAATACGCTGATCTTCTTCACAAATTCCTCCGATTGCTCGTACTCTTATCTATATTATAAAATAAATATATAATTATAACAATAGTATTTTGACTTCCTATCAAGAATAATCTAAAATCAATCATCATGAATAGCAAACTTTGGTCGCACCATTTTCTCTGGCGGTAGTGCTTGCTTTGCGATGTCACCGCCAAAAAGGCGGTTTTTTATTAAATTCAAGTATAATGAGGCCAAGATGACCGACAAACCCCGACCCCGAGTTCTTACTGGGCTACGCGCCAACAGTAGCCTGACATTAGGCAACTACCTGGGCGCCATTCACCCTATGGCAGAACTTGCCAAAAAACACAAAGACACGCACGATTTTTTTATGTTCGTGCCCGACCTTCATTCGTTTACAACGCCGATCAACCATGATGATCTGTATACCAACACGCTGCAAAACCTGAAAATTTTCATTGCCGCAGGTGCCGTGAACCTGAAAAATGATCACATGTACATCTATCGCCAAAGCCATGTGCCAGCGCACAGCGAGCTAACGTGGATTCTGGACTGTTTTTCATACATGGGCGAATTGAGTCGCATGACGCAGTTCAAAGAAAAAGCGGGCTTGAGCATCGAAGAGCAGCAAGAAGAACAGCTTATTCAGGGTATGATTCGCCGCACCCGACAGCTTAGCAATCGCGTGCTCGAAACTGTATTTGATCACGATCTGAAAAAAATCATGCAGCAACTCAAACACGAATCCATCAGCGTCGGCCTATTTAACTATCCCGTGCTCATGGCTGCCGATATACTGCTGTATGGCGCCAAATACGTGCCCTTGGGCGACGATCAGCGTCAACATCTGGAGCTCACGCGCGACATCGCCCTGCGCATCAATGAACGCTTCAAAGATGTATTTAGCGATGGCGTGTTCCAAACGGTGCCAGTGGACTGGAAAAAACAACTGAGCTTTTCCGGCCTCAACCAAGGCCTTCGCATCCGCAGCTTGCGCAATCCAGACAAAAAAATGAGCAAATCCGATAGTGACGCCGCCGGAGCCGTATTGCTCAGCGACGACCCCACTAAAGCCGCCAAAAAAGTAATGGCCGCTACCACTGACAGCTTAGGTGTCATCCGTTTTGACTGGAAAAAACAGCCTGGTGTGACCAATCTGTTACAAATATTAGCCATGCTCACCAGCCAAGATATTCAGCAGGTCGTGACGGAATGGCAGGGCAAAACCAAATATGGCGAGCTCAAGCAAGCCACGGCGAAAGCGGTGTCTGAATTCTTGCAGGATTTCCACGACAAAGTAGACGCAGTGGACGACAAAACGCTGCTCAAACGCCTAGAAACCGACGAAGCGTCCATGCGTGAAGTTTCGAGCCAACAACTGCTCCGCGTGCAGCAAGCCGTAGGACTTCGGCCACGGGCGTAATGCGGCTCGTAGCTGACCAGACAGGGGAGCGACTGGACGTGTTTTTGACGCGCCAGCACCCCGAATATTCGCGCAGTTTTTGGCAAAAGATGTGTTCGCAGAACGAAGTGCTGGTCAACGACGCGCCAGGCAGACCCAAAGACACAGTGCGCGTGGATGATGTGGTGACGTTTGAACTACCGGAAACACCGGACTTCACTGGTCAAGAACTGCCCGTACTCTATCAAGACGACGACGTGATAGTGATCAACAAACCTACTGGCGTGCTTACCCACGCCAAAGGTACGCTGAGTCACGAATTTAGCGTGGCTGAATTTGTACGCCCACTCACCAGCGATCAGCCAGAGAGCAATCGCCCTGGTATTGTCCACCGGCTGGATCGCGGCACATCTGGCGTCATCATTGCCGCCAAAAATCCCGAAGCCAAACGATGGCTACAAAAACAATTCTCTACCCGCAAAGTCAAAAAAACATACGTCGCTTTGGTACAAGGTCACCCCAAGGAGCCAGCTGCGCACATTGTGCTACCGATCCAGCGCAATCCGAAACAACCACAGACATTCCGCGTGGCGCCTAGTGGCAAACCAGCCGAAACCAGTTACGCCACACTCCAAACTTTTAAAAACGCAACATTGCTCGAACTCAAACCCACCACCGGCCGCACCCACCAGCTGCGAGTGCACTTGGCGCACATTGGCTGCCCAATCGTGGGCGACGAACTATATGGACGCAAGATGGCGGGACTCGATCGCATGTTTCTGCACGCACAGTCGCTCGAAATCACGTTGCCATCGCGTGAGCGTCAAACATTTACGGCGCCATTGCCGCCCGAACTGCAACGCTTTTTGGACACACTGCAGTAATGGACGATCTGTTGCTCACCGACCAAAATCGCCAGCAACTTACCATGCTCGCGACCGATCCACCACATGCTTTGCTATTGGTGGCACCAGTGGGCTTTGGGAAACGGTTTGTCGCAGGCGCTTGGGCACGGAATATCGCGCCATTGGTAGAGATTGTCGAACCCGACGACAAAGGCACAATTAGCATCGATGCAATACGCGCCCTGTATCAGCGGACGCGAAGTCGGCGAGAGGGTAGGCAGGTGGTGATCATTGATCAAGCGGGTAGCATGGGCATAGAGGCACAAAACGCTTTTTTGAAATTACTCGAGGAGCCGCGTGCTGGCGTGACATTTGTACTCACTGCCCACAGCAATCAAGCGTTATTGCCCACTATCGCGTCCCGCGTGCAAACGCTCCAACTCCAGTCGCTGCCCGCAGCCACCCTGCAGTCGTGGGCGCAAAAACAGCGCGACATCTCGCCGCAAGACTTGGCGCAGCTGCTCTTTATGGCTAAAGGGCGAGTGGGCGTACTGGCTACGCTGCTGCGCGATGACGCCGCATTCGAGAAACATCGCCAGATCATGCAACACGCCAAACAGCTGCTGTCCGCCACGCCGTATGAGCGCCTGGTGAGCGTACCTGAACTCATCAAAGCCAAAGAAAGTATCGCCCCTACCCTCGAAGCTATGTGTCACATGGTGGCGCTGCAGCTCGCCAAAGGCAACACCGCGCTCATACCCATGGCCGATGCTCTGCAGCAGTGCTTGAGCGCCCTCGCGCAAAACGGCAATCCACGCGCGCAGCTGACTCGTCTATTTACCAGCTATTAGTGATATAATTGGTCTAATATGTTTACATTGCCTCTTGTTGCGGCTTTTGGAGCTCTGGCTATTTGGACGTTCTTTCGCCAGACACGCGAAGTCAGCGACGAAGAACAGCTGCCCGCTCGTATTACCGACAAGCTCGATCAATTGTGGCAAATTGCCCAAGAAGGCTTGCGTGACAAAAAATATTTGCGTGCCGAAAAAGCCCTGCTCACGATTTTGCGTGTCGACGAGCGCAACGCCGCCGCCTACAATCGCTTGGGTATCCTCTACGCCAAACAGCGCGCATTCAACGACGCTATCGAATGTTTTGAAATCGCCCAGAGCCTGGAGCCCAGCGCCAGCAGCCTACACAACGTCGGGCTGATCTACTACGAAACGGGGCAGTTTGAAAAAGCCGCTATAGCATTTGAGCAGGCTATCGAAATGGAAAGTGGATTGGCTGCACGCTATATTGCCTATGCCAAAGTGCAAGAAAAATTGGGCAACCACAAGAAGATGGTAGATTCACTCGAAAAAGCCGTGCAAATCGAACCCAACCCCCAAAGCTTGCGTATTTTGGCTGATGCCTATGAACGCACTGGTGACTTGGAACTAGCCGCAACCATTAGGAAAAAGATCGAAAAAATCATTGTGCCAGGTGCCACTGCCGCTCCGCGCACTATTCAGCAGCCTCGCAAAATGGTGATGTAATGGCAACTGATAGTTACAACCAAATATTTGGCAACAAACAGACCGTTATGGTAGTCATGGCGCACCCAGATGACCTAGAAGTATTTTGCGGCGCCACCGTGGCGCGACTTGTGGCAGATGGCAAACGCGTGATTTCGGTCAAAATCACCGACGGCGATAAAGGCACCAAAGAAAGTGACGTTTCACCAGAGGAAATGGCGCGCACGCGCATCGAGGAGGACAAAGCCTCTATGAAGCTGCTTGGCATCCCACCGAGCGATTCGATTTATCTTCATCACCCAGACGGTGCGGTGGAGAATTCGCTAGATATTATTGGTCAGATCGCGCTGCAGATCCGCACATTCCAGCCCGAGTTGATCATTACGACCAATCCAGAACATATCATCGTTACGCGCAAACCAGGCGTCCATTGGGTGAATCACCGCGACCATCGCAATGCAGCCGCCTGCGCGCTGGACGCAGCCTACCCGTACAGCAGAGATCACGCATTTTTCCCGGAACAACTCAAAGATCAGGCGGTAAAATCGGGTAATTGCATTGAGTTTCTTATAGCTGACTGGTGGGATGGGCCCGATGAAGTGCTTATAAACGTGGATGGTTTTGCAGAAACTAAGCAAAGTGCACTCGAGTGTCATGCGTCGCAACTGACAGCCGAGAGCGCCAAAGAGTACGCGCAATCGTTTACAGCTCAAGATGAAGCCACAGATGGTGCGTACGAAAAGTTTCGCTATATCATTGCCGATTAGCTGCAGGCATTGAAAAAACAGAGGAAATCAGCTATATTTCTTGAGTAATATGCCGACGTAGCTCAGCTGGCCAGAGCGGCTGTTTTGTAAACAGCGGGTCGTGGGTTCGAATCCCTCCGTCGGCTCCAGGCTGGGATAGCGAAGTGGCCAACCGCATCTGACTGTAAATCAGACGACATACGTCTTCGGGGGTTCGAATCCCT
>CAYURH010000014.1:0-29918 GCA_964447105.1 uncultured Candidatus Saccharibacteria bacterium | reverse complement strand
GAACTTATACACATCTTGATTCACAAAACTTATTATGGTACTATATTTTTTGCGTGTGTCAACATTCCGCCCGTCCAGTGAAAAACCGAGATGAGGAAAACGGAAGCAATGAGACTTTTCGAGATCGTGCAGGCAGCGCTCGGCGTAGTACCGATGATCGGCGCCAAGGTGCGCGGCCCCGGCAGCAGCATTCGGCGCGTGCCGCCGGAGTATGCCGGTGCCGTCGACTACCTGACGCGGAGCAACCCGCACGGAGCCGTGGCGCATCACGCCTTGCTCCGCCACCTGCACTGACCAACTGGGCGGCCGCCCTCCACGCACAGCGGCCGCCCACACTACACCTGAGATTATCGTATATAGGCTGCCATGAGCAGCACAACACAAAACACACTCAAATAGATAAGCTGATATACCAAAAAATGATCATGCGTCTTTTTGTGGAACAAAAATAAATACCACGCTAGCAACATGTATGCCAATGCCACCCCAGCCGCCACATGCACAATCACCGGCGCCGACGCCGCAAATACAATACAACCCACCAAAATCATGAGCAAAAACGCCATGCTCATGGCCGCCCGATTATGCCACACACTCAGCTTGTCGCCATTGCCCCGATACGGCACCCACGCGGCAAACAACTGCAGTGCCACCGCTGCAGCCAGCGCAATATTAAACAGATTCACCAGCCCCAATGTCGGCGCCAGCCACCAGCGGCCAAAAACATAAACCATGACTGCGCTCACTGTCATAGCCCCACCAAACAACCAATACGCTTTGCGATGCGCTCCGCCATGTTGGCTCAGGCTGGATTTTTTGCCCTGTGGCCATGTGCGCATCAGCACCACAGCGGCCACAAACATAATGAGTATCGATAATGGCCCTAAAATCTTGATGGCTTCGTTTGGCATAAGCCTATTGTAAACAGCCGGGCGCCAAATCCCAAACTTGCGTACAACTCTAATATATGTTTCACTATGTCAGTTACCAGCGATCGCTTGGTGACGGAGGCACAACCGAGGAGTGTGACATGCGGAGAGTTCTCTGCACTGCGGCAGCCATTGGCCTGCTGCTGACCGGATGCACCAGTCCGCAATCGCAGGCGTCGGATCCGTCCGCGTCGTCGGTCGCGCCAGCGGCCACGCCCAGCATCCGAATGATCTCGCCCGACGACGACACGTTCGGCGGGGTGGACATGCTCAACCTGCACATCGAAATCCCCAAGCACGCCGCCGATGGCATAAGGGTCCAGACCACCGACCCGAACCTGGGCGTCTTGAACATGAAGGTCATGCTGCCCGGCGCACTGATAGACGACGAGGCGTACGCTTCTACGTCCCGGCCTGGTATCACCGGCTACCGCAACACCAGCTTCCAAGACGGCGTAGCGGTGAGCGACGACGGGGCGGTGAGCTTCCTGGTAGCCCTGCCCAACAGCAAGGCGCCGGAGGAGTTCGACTACACCCTGGTGGGCCTGCCGTCGGGGTCGCTCATTGAACAAATCACCGGCGGCTGGGTAGCGATATCAACGCCGCATGGAGTGAGCTTGGCGTTCGACCCCATCATCTCCGACGCCAACAAGGCGCAATTCACTGCCCAGCTCATGAGCAACGGATACGATGGGTTCAGCCTGGTCGCTAACCACGTAGATCGTGTGGGGCCCCACCCCTACTACGGCCAATTCGTGTGGAAGTCGTACTCGCTGCAAGCGTTCCACGACGCCGTGGCGACCTGCGAAGGCAGCGACGCCCTGGCCGCTGACAGCTTGAAGTGGCAGAAGCACGGCCAGGTGTGGGCACGCATGGTCAGCAAGCAGCGCCTCTGCGTGCAAGGTAAGCTGCTCTAACCGACCGCGTAGCGCAGGGAAACGGCCGCCGGGGATACCCTCCGCTCCCCGGCGGCCGAGAAAATCTAAATATATTTTGAGTAATTATTATGTGCGATAGTTATCGCCTACCACCACGTCAAAAGACCCTGAACAAGATCGATCAACTTCGTGCTAGCAGCAACCAAAAGTCCAACCACGATAAGTGCTAAGCCAACAAATATCGCAGATACTCCCCAATTAGCCGTCAGCTCAGTTTGGTATATGAGGATACCGCAACCTACTACACACAACAAAGCGCCGATGACGAGGCGAAGGCGTTGGATGATTGTAGATTCGGTATTTAATTTCACTTTGGAATCCTAGCATATTTTGGCCATTCATCCATACATAAACACAGTAATTATTGAATTTTGTTCAACAAACTTGCACTCTGACCCAACATGCATTAGCATTCTTTTTGTTATTATTAAATTATGAAGGACAAAAGGATGCGACCACAACCAAAGGTAATCAAATTGCCCGAAGAAAACATTCGAGTCAAAAAGGTTGTTACAAAAACCAATATTCCTGCAGTTGTTAGAATTCTGAAGTCCATTGCCACAAATGTCGATCCTGCTCCTAGTAGACACTAACATCCTCGTATATGGCTTAAACCCAGACTATGCTGCAGATGTTGCACATGTTTTTTCAGACCTCGAGGTTATGGGCTATAAGTCAACCATCTCTGCTTATACAACGTACGAAATATATAGAGGTCTGGCGCGTAGTAAAGTCGCTACGACAAAAAACCTAATAAGTCAGTTCGAAAAACCAATCGAGCTTGACCTGCAGGCACTAAAAATAGCTGCCGCTCTAACTACTTGCTACCGAACGCATAGCGCTACCAAGGATATGGCAGATAGATATAAAGAAGGCGACGTGATACTTGCCGCAACAGCAATCTACACCGGTATGCATATCCTAACCGCAAATGGCAACGATTTCCCGCGACCTTTCTTCGTAGAGCGCCAATCTATGGATATCAAAAATAGTAAGAAGCCCGTTAGTATCAACCTGCAAATACTCGCTCCTGATGTTCGGTGTTTTAACAATACTGTAAAAGATTGCTATAAATAGTTTGCACTACAACTCCCCCCAATTCCCCCCCGTCGACACATCCACCTTCAACTTCACCGGCAGCTTGTAAATACTTTCCATAGTCTCTTTCAACAACTCCCCCACTGCTTGGGCGTTTTTGGCTGGGCATTCTACCAATATGCTGTCGTGTACTTGCAAGATTTGCTGGCCTAGGTCGCCGAGCTTTTCTTCGATGGCGAGCATGGCGAGTTTCATGAGGTCGGCTTCGGTGCCCTGAATGGGCATGTTGATGGCTGCGCGTTTGGCGCCTTCGCGCACGGCGAAGTTGCTGCTTTTCAGATCGGGCGTGGGACGTTGGCGGCCGAACAATGTTTGCACGTAGCCAGTGCGCTGGGCGTCGGCGATTACGCGGTCCATGTAGTCGCGCACGCTGGCGCGCAGCTCGAAGTAACGGCGGATGAAATCACGCGCCTCTTGGATGCTCATGTTGGCGGCCACGCTCAACCCGTGCGGGCTCATGCCATACAACACGCCAAAGTTGATGGTCTTGGCGTTGCGGCGTTGGTCTTTGGTGACTTGGTCTATAGGTATACCGTATACTTCGGCGGCGGTAGCCACGTGGATGTCCACGTCGTTATTGAATTCGTCGATCATGTGCATGTCCTCAGCCAACACCGCGGCGAGGCGCAGTTCGAACTGGCTGTAGTCGGCACTCACAAACACGTTACCTTTGGCTGGCACAAATGCGGTGCGGATGGCGTGGCCCATTTCGGACCGCGTGGGAATATTTTGCAAGTTGGGGTTGTTGCTGCTTAGGCGGCCAGTTGGCGCCACGTCGAGCGCAAATGTGGTGTGCAGTTTGCCTTGGTCGTCTACCAGTTTGGGCAGCGCGTCGATGTAGGTACTTTTGAGTTTGGTGTATTCGCGGTATTCGGTGATCATGTCGACTATGGGGTGCAGCGGCCGCAGTTTGTCTAGTTCGGTGGCGCCGGTGGAATAACCTGTTTTGCCTTTTTTGACCCCTTGCGTGGGCAGGCCCAGCGTTTCGTACAAAATCCGGCCCAACTGCAGTGGCGAGTTGATGGTAAATTCTTGCCCGGCTTGTTTGTAAATATCTTGTTCAAGCTGCTTGATGCGCAGAGCAAATTTGACGCTCATGTCGTTTAGGTATTCGCTATTTAGCCGAATGCCACGATGTTCGATGCGGGCCAGTAGTTTGATGCTGGGAAAGTCCATGTCGTTGGCAACTGTGAGCAAATTTGGTGATTGTTCAAACTGCAGTAGCTGGTCTTTGTGCGCTTCCCAAATAGATGGGATCACCTGATGCGGATCGGCCATGTCTATGGTAAAACCACGCAGGTCGCTGAGCTCACGCGACCTTGCCAGCGAATTGAGTATAAAGGCCGCAATACGCGTGTCGTGCCCCACTGGGCCGGGCCATTCGTGGCCCGCGTCGAGCAAAGTGCGCAGCATGGTGCGCAGGTCGTGGCCAATAATCGGGCCGTTGGCCAATGTTTTGAGCGGCGCATCACTCAGTGGAACGCGCGTAAAATACCCAGCCACGGGGCTGACCCACAACTGATCCAGATCGGGGTTGATAGCTACCAGGCGTGGTTTGCCCGGCGCAAAATCCTCTATGTCAAATTTCTTTTCGCGGATTTGCGGCAGTTCGTGCTGTTTGATTTCGGCTTCGGCATCGGCCAGTTGCTCGGCGCTAATACCTTTGGGCAAGGCCGCTTCTACTTGGCGCAGCAGGCTGCGGAATTCCAACTTGCGCAGCATAGCCACAAATTCGGGCGTCACGCCGTTTTGCAGTTTGGCGTCGTCGAGATTTAGTTGGAGCGGTATGTCGGTGATGAGTGTGACCAGTTTTTGGCTTAGGTAGGCCATGTCTTTGTCGCGCACCAATTTGTCGCGCACTGATTTTTTGAGTAGTTCCACGTTTTCGTATACGCCGTCTAAAGTCTCATATTGTTTGATGAGATCCAGCGCCGTTTTTTCGCCAATGCCAGCCACGCCCGGGATATTGTCGGATGAATCACCTTTGAGCGATTTTACATCCACCCATTGGTGCGGGCTTACGCCGTATTTGGCCCGAAATGATTCTTCACTAAATAGTTCGATGTTGCTCAGGCCTTTTTTCAGCGTGTAAATATGCGTGTGGCTATTGATAAGCTGCAGCACATCTAAGTCGCTGGTGACCAAATAGCTTTCGATGTCTTGCGCACCGGCCTGTTTAGCAAAAGCAGCCATAATATCATCGGCTTCTAAATCGTCAGCTTCGTACAGCGGCCAGCCCAACGCCTGCAGCAGATCGTGCAAAATAGGCACTTGTTCGTAAAAATCAGGCGGTGGCGGTTTGCGGCCAGCTTTGTAAGCCGGGTATAGTTCGAGCCGAGCGCGGATGTTGGTTTTGGGTTTGTCCCAGGCCACACACACGTAGTCGGGCTTTAATTTTTTTACTACTTCGAGCGCCATTACTGCAAAACCGTATACGCCGCCGGTGGGCGTGCCGTCTTTGGTAGCCAAATTAGGCATGGCGTAGTAACCACGGTAAAACACCGATTTGCCGTCGATAATCACTAGCCTTTCACTCATACCAATAGTATATCTGAAATTACCAGCTTCGCGGCAAAATAACAGATTCGCTAGTCGCCTTAACCGCAGCTATAAATGGGTCGCCTGCAAGATGGGAAATGTTTGCGTGCGAAAGGTTACGGAACGTGCCGTCGCCGTTAGGAACCAGAAGCTTGCTGCCGATCTCTTCGTCTACCTCAAGGCCACAGCTTCTATAAAAATCAGAAAGCGACGGTCTACCGCCGCCGGCGTTTTGACCCACGCGAGCGGTTTTTCCGTGGATGCCAATCTGCGATTCAAACCTGCCCTTGCCATAATTCACCATGTATTCAGTAATGTCTTTCCCGAAGCCCCTGCCCCTAAATTCTGGCGGCACGGCCACAAGCGACCTGCCCCAAACTGGCGTGGGCCAAGTTTTGCTGCCTATTGTTATACCGATAATCTTTATATATCGCGATACAGCTACAACATCTGCCTGTTCGCGTAAAAAGAAGAATACGTCGTCTGGGCCAGAGTCGTCTATGCTTAGATCCTTCGAAAAGGCTTCTCTGATCGTGTCTGCAAAAACAGATCTATCCCGCGGCGAAAGATTACGACCTATAACTACAAGCTCACTCATAATTAAATTGTAGCAGTTTGACCTGTCACCCTAAAAACCGTACAGTTATATGTAGGCTTCCGCGTGCGGAGTGCCTTTTACTAGACATGAAACAATCACCTATTACTCACCTCGCGATCATATTGGACGGCAATCGTCGCTGGGCCAAACAGCATGGCATATTGGAAACGGCGGTGTACGAACGGGCCGGTACCAACATTGGCGACGTGCTAGAAGCGGCGTTTGACGAAGGTATCAAATGCGTTAGTTTATGGATTGGTTCATATTCCAATCTTGTGAGCCGCGCTACGGCGCAAGTCAAAGCGCTTGATAGTTTGTATCGCAAAAAGTTTAAAGAACTCGCCGAACACCCCACAGTGCGGGCCAAAAAAGTGCGCATCGAAATCATCGGCGAATGGCGCGATTTGCTCAGCGCCAAAACGGTGCAAGCTGCCGACGACGCTATGGCCACCACTGCCAAAAATACTGGCCCAACGCTGGCAATCTTGGTTGGATACGATGGCGTGCGCGAACGCGGCGCTGCAGTGCAGGCAATGCTCGGCAAACAGCTGGAAGAAATCCCGAGTACGGCACTAGAAGGCGAAGCGTTGCTCCGTCGCTGTGCCTGGAGCGGTCACCTGCCCGACGTCGACCTCATTATTCGCACCGGCGTCGCTGACGACCCGCACAACAGCGGTGGATTCTACAGCTTTCTCACAGCCGAATCACAATACGCCTTCCCCGACATGCTGTGGCCTGATTTTACTGCAGATATGCTCCACACTCTTTGTGACGATTTCGCCCAGCGCGAACGCCGGCACGGTAAATAACACCAAGAGGAGGGGGCGCTACACAGCCCCCGACGACGCCGTTGCGTCATCTCCGCTCCCCTTTTTGCTGCCAACTTCTACGAGGATGAGCTGCCGACGCTCTACGAACAGCCGAAACGCATCGACGGCCAGGACTGTCATGGCTGCTACCGGTGTACTACCTGGTATGGCTAGCTCTGGTCGGTAGCTGATTGGTTCCGCCAGCACCACTGCCACACCCCGGTCGGTAAATTCGTAGTCGTGTACATGTAACCTGGCTACCGTATAGCGCCAACACTTGTACCACCACACGTCACCGGCCAGCGGAAAGCGCTGCGCCCAGGCGATGTCGTTCTGCGCCGACACACCGCGTGCCAACTGGCTGGTTCGGCGTTCGTATGGTGTAGGCTCGCCGATACTCATATCTATCAGGTCTGCTAGGGTCAAGGTGCCGAAAGGGACCACCTCATATCTCTCAGCTGAATATACGGTGACGAACCCAGTTCGTATCAAAAGTTGGAACAAGTCTTCCTGAACGATCCGCGGCAATCCCGGAAGCGCGGTGTTATACATGCGAATCCGGGCGCCAGGCAGCCAATCGTCCACACGACGAAGTGTCGCCAACAGCTTGTTGGCATGCTCCAGCATTTTTTCGCTGACTTCCACAGGGGCTCCAAAAAAGGGGGAATGGAACCTTTATTATGCTATGTCTAGTCTCGTTTGTACAGAGGCTACTGGAGGTACTCGTAGAGTTTTTTGGCGTCTTTGTGCTTGCGCAATTTGCTCAGTGCTTTGGCTTCAATCTGGCGAATGCGCTCGCGAGTCACGCTAAATTCTTGGCCTACTTCTTCGAGCGTGTGGCTTTTGCCATCTTCTAGGCCGAAACGCATTTTGAGTATTTTTTGTTCGCGCTCAGTGAGCACACTGAGCATGTCTTTGACTTGCTCTTTGAGTAACTGAGTGCTGGCAGCCTGGTCGGGGCCTTCGGCGTCTTCGTCTTCAATAAAATCGCCCAGTACCGAATCGTCATCGTCGTCTCGCACGTTGGCGTCAAGCGACGTGATATCTTGCTTGATCTTCATGACGTATTCGATTTTCTCTGGCTCCATCTCCATTTCGGCAGCCAGCTCTTCCACGGTAGGTTCGCGGTTGAGCTCCTGCGTCATGCGGCGCTGGGTGCGCAGCAGTTTGTTGATGGTTTCTACCATGTGCACCGGTATGCGGATGGTGCGGGCTTGATCGGCAATAGCGCGGGTAATAGCTTGGCGAATCCACCAGGTAGCGTAGGTGCTGAATTTGAACCCTTTGTCGGGGTCAAATTTTTCGACAGCGCGCAGCAGACCGGTGTTACCTTCTTGGATAAGGTCCAAAAAGTCTAGGCCACGGCCGCTATAACGTTTGGCAATACTCACCACCAATCGCATGTTGGCTTCGGCCATTTTGTCTTTGGGTATACTTAGCACCCGCACGCGTTCGGAGAGCTTGTCGTATGTGTCGCGTTCTTGCTTGGTCAATTCTTTTTTAGATTTAGTTTCGCCGTCTTCGCCGAGTTCTGCCAGCTGGGCAGCGACTTTTTTCAGTTCATCTTGATTTTCTACAACCTGCCGAGCTAGAGTGAGTTCTTCTTCGGGATTGAGCAGCGGAATTTTACCGATTTCGCGCAAGTACAGGCGCACACTATCATCGGATATGTCGTCTAGGTATGATTGGCTGGCACCAGATTCATCGTCTTGCCAGTCATCGGTCTCTTCAAGTTCGTCGGGCAGTGGCTCGATGGGGTCATCGGTGTGCACGTCTTCGGGCAGTGTGGGTTCGTCTAAATCATCGTCAGCTTTTTTGGGGTCGTCTACCATGAATACTCCTTAGTGTTTTAACGCTTCAACTTCTTTGTCGAGTTTTTTAATAGCGCGGGATAGTTGGGCTCGCTCGCTGGATTCGGTGGCACTCGCAAACGCTTTGGCCAGCTCGCTGCGCAGATGTTGTTTTTGTTCTTTTTGGATTCTTTTTGCAATATCGGCTGCGTCAAAATACAGCTCGTCGGTGAGTGTCGGGTACTTGGCCTCGACAATTAACTCTAATTCCTTAATCTTTACATGAATGTCATCTGATTGCAAGTCCTGTACTTGAGCGGGTTCGCTGCTGTGCGCCTGCAGATATTCGGCAATCACCGGCCGCAGCTCGCCGCCAAAATCTTGCGGCTGCAGTTTGCGCAAACTATCACGGATTTGCGGATACGCCCATGCGAGCGCCAACAGGTGATCTTGGTACTGATACGGGTCTGGCCCGCTCTGATGCTGCACCGCTTTTTTGCGCGTAGGTATGGCACTACTCTGCTGCAATTTGGCATTGACGGCGGCCAAACTACTGCCGATACGCTCGGCAATGAGGCGCGTATAATGCTCGCTAATCACCGGATCGGCGATGCCGCGCACCACACTCAACGCTTGGTCGGTCGCGCGGCGCTTGCCTTCGGCCGACGTGACGTCGTAGCGATGCGCATACTCGTCAAGCAGCCACTCCACAGCGTCGACAGGGTGTTCGATAGCTTTTTGCCACAATTTCACGTCTTTTTTGAGCAGCTCATCCGGATCTTTCACGTCACTCGGGATGCGCACGATCGACAGGTTGATACCTAGATTGGTAGCCAGTGCGATGGCCCGTTCGGTGGCATTGACCCCGGCTTTGTCGGCGTCGAACGCCAGGCGTACGTCTTGGGTAAAACGGCTCAAACTACGCAAATGGTTTTCGGTAATTGCCGTGCCGGCCGTGGCCACCACGTTTTTGACACCAGCCTGGTGGCTACTCACCACATCCAGCTGGCCTTCTACAATTACTACAAAATTGGCCTGACGGATGGCGTCTTTGGCTAGGTGTAGCGCAAATACATTGCGGCCTTTGTCGTACAGCAGCGTCTGCGGTGTGTTGATATATTTGGGCGCATCTGGGTCGTCGGCGATGATACGCGCCGTAAAACCCACTACCCTTCCCTGCGCGTCGGCCAGGGCCACCATCATGCGACCACGAAACATATCACCCAAAAAACCGCGACGATTTACCGACAGACCAGCATCACGCAACTCTTGCTCTGTAAATCCGTGTCGCACCAGCGCCTTACTGAGCGCATCACCGGTGTTGGGCGCATAGCCAATCCGAAAATCTTGCACAACCTGTTTGTTCAGCCCACGTTTTTGGACCACATATCCCAGCGCGGTTTGGCTCTTGAGTAAGCTCAACTGATAATATTTGGCGGCCATGTCGCAGGCGGCATACAAGCGTTCTTTTTTCTGGCCCATGCCACTGCCCACCGACTGGTATTTGGCCATGTCCACACCAGCTTTGCGCGCCAATAGCTCCAACGTGGCTTTGAAATCCAGCCCCTCCACTTCCATGATGAAGCTGAACACATCGCCGCCTTTGCCACTACTAAAATCATGCCAAATCCCCTTGTCGGGGCTAATCATAAAACTGGGCGTTTTTTCTTGGCTAAACGGGCTGAGCCCTTTAAAATTCCGACCGGCGCGCCTAAGTTGGATGTACTCTCCGATCACATCTTCGATATTTAGCCGGCTGCGAATTTCTTCTTTGAGCTCCATTGCCTTCATTGTACACTAGTTACCTCTGTAAAATGGTTATGGTTACAGATCGCTCGCCAAACGGTATATAATAAGCCCATGCAACCCAAATACTACGGCGCAGCCGCGGACTACAATAAACCCAAAGGCGCCGGGCTTATGTTCGACAAGCGCCTGCTCATGATGTTGGGGCTCGCTGTCGTGGTCATTACGGTCATCTCGATTGGTTTTGGGTTACTCAACGCCGCTGCCAGCGCTCCCAAAAACGACCTACAGGCGCTCGTAGCTCGCGAGAACAGCCTCAATGACTTTATGAAAACCAACCAGCCAGGCATCCATAGTCAATCACTCTCTATTATCAATGCCGAGGCACAGCTTCTCGTAGGCGGCGATACCTATGCCCTCACCGCCGCGCTCAGTAGCCAGTACGGCATAGACAAAATAGCCGCCGAATTCACTGCCGCCGAAGTAGACGCCACAAGCGCGAGCGCCCTTGGCACGGCCGCTATCAACGGTCGCTTCGACCAAACATACGTGAGTATGCTACAGGACAAACTGGCTGCAACCCAAACTCTGGCCCAAAAAATCAAAGACGGCAACGGTGGCGACATCGGCGCCCTGGTCGACAGAACCATCAAAACTACTCAGTCATTGAGTAAGCGCCTGGCAGACTTACAGCTCTAGTTGGCCACCAAGTTATAGGAATGCACGATCAGATCTTTGATTTCGTCGTCGCCAAGCTGGCCGGTGCAGACTACAGTGTTCCAGTGTTTTTTGTTTAGGTGATAGCCCGGCATAACGGATTCGTATTTGTCGCGGAGCAGCTGAGCCAATTTAGGATCGCATTTCAGGCTTATGCGCACTGGCGAGCTGTTTTCGGCGATGAGCGCAAACATTTTGTCGCCAACTTTGTAGACTGCCACATCGGCACCAAATGGGTAATCCAAACGCGCGTTGGGCATAGACAGAACGATTTCTTCGAGTTGCTTGTGCGTCATATTACATATATTTTAACTTACGTGAGGGGTATGTACGCACACCTAGCGCACTCTGAATATTGGCCGGCAGCATGCGCAGGGTAAGTTTAGATGCACTGCGCACCAAGTCGTCAAAATCGCGACGCATACTGGTGCGGGCCGCCGCCGGTATGCCTTCGACCGTGAGTTGATGCCACAAATAATACGCTACCGATATAGCTAGCTCAGGCGACAAAGCGCGGTAACCGGCAGAGCGGGTGACAACAGGAATAAAATCTAGGCTTTTTCTGAGGTCCACAACTTCCTGTGTGTTTGTTTTTGCTTGTTTTAATTGTATACGCAACCATTGGCTCAACGCATCACCAGCCCGGCGACGATCGTTGACGACGGGTTCGTATTCCGGTGTAAATACGGTCCCCACACCCGTACCTTCTTTGTCGATCAGACTATGAAACGCCACGTAGCGCAGCCAAAACGGGCCAAAACCTTCTTCGATAAGCGCCAAGCCATCAAGCACATACATCTCTAAATACGGACGCACTTCGGCTTCAAATTCGTGCAGCACCGCCAGACATGCCGGCTCATCACGCCGCAAACACAGCGCCGCCCACACAATACCTAGGTGCTCGTTGATCTGTAGATTGTGCTCCGCCGTATCCCCTTCATCAATCAAATCTCGCAGGTTCTCAGCCATAAACCATCGTAGATCTGGGGGAGGTGCCGTGAGCATCTCGGTGAGTACAGTGTTGGAGTAGTGTGTAAACGCTCGTCGCTCTTTCAGATGCATGGTGAATTCTTCTTCGCTACTCATACTAAACTCGTGTCGCCACAAGCGATTGGCCTGACGCCCCACTACTGGATTGCCGGCTCGATGAGCCTGCACGTCACCCCAGTACTCCATGAGTGCACGATGCGTTCGCCAGATCCGCTGCGGCACATTGCCGTATTCTCCCGACGAACGCGCACGGTCCATGAGCTTCGACAATTCATCGGTTAGTCCGGCCAAAATCGGATCCGGATGCTCGAGGCTCATCTTGTCGGTATCGAGCATGCCGCTCTCACGCAGCAGATGGTGAAACGCAGTAACCAACAAGTGGCCCGACCCGATACTATAATGTTCGCCATACATATCAAGAACAAACAAGCGAAGATAATGCCGTGCTTCTCTATCGTGTTTCATAGCCTCCAGGCCAGTATTTTCGATCACCGACACTTTGGGATGCATCGTCGCCAGCGCACTCCCCACCCGGTCGGGGAACAGTCGCATGCCTTTCCTGTCAGAAATCACACCAAAAAGCACCAATTGTAACTGTGTATTTGTAGCTCGACCCGCGTACATGTCCTGAAATGTCTCACTCCAGTAACCCGAATCTACAAACACTCTCCGTGCCTGACTCGCATGACCACGCAAAAGGCGATCAGCCACAGGATCGACAAGCGCCTGTCGCTGCAAGGCTGCATAGGCCGATGCAAACCCTTCAAGCATCAGCCAGTCCATATCCTTAGGCTCCGCCAAAGTCAGCGCATCAAGCACCTGTGCTAATTCCTCGGGCTTACTGGCGGTCAACGCCAGCGTTACTTCATCCTGATCTGCATCAGCAACGCTCGGCTCGAGATGCTCCTCGCCGTAATCAAATTCAAATTCAGCTGCCATTAGATTAAGCAAAGCACATTTTGGGCGGTTGTGCGAGCACCAGCGTTATGCGCCAGGTTTGAAATCGAGCGAAATCGAATTGATGCAGTAGCGCTGCCCCGTGGGCTGATCTGGTGCGTCGTCAAAAATATGGCCCAAGTGACTCCCGCAGTGCGCACAATTTACTTCGGTGCGCTGCATGTGATACGACGTGTCTTTGTGAAACTCTACAGCTCCTTTTTTGGCGTCGTAGAAACTTGGCCACCCACAATTGTCTTGGAACTTTGTGCCAGAATCGAAAATCTGCGCACCACAGGCCGCACAGACATATGAGCCTTTTCCATTTTCGTATTCGTATTTGCCCGTAAAAGGAATTTCGGTGCGTTTTTGGCGCAACACTTCATACTGTACAGGCGATAAAATCTTACGCCACTCGGCGTCTGTCGTGGTTTTGTCGGGCATATGCTTATTGTACTTTGTGGGGGCCCGGGCGCGCCAGGCCCCCACGCAGGTCAGATCTCCGGCAGGCGAAGAACCTGTACCTTTCCATTCTTGCGATAGCGGGCGTAATACAGCGTCTCGCCCGGCCCGATGCGACGGTACTCGGGCCTGAACGCGCTCGGCGATTTGAACGCCTCGAACGCCTCGACGCGGGGTGACCCTCCTGCAGTCTGCATGACTGCCATGACACGCGTCGACTTGTCGTCGGGGCACGGTACGACAAGCCGAAGCGGCTCGTCAGGATCGAAGTTGGCGTAAGCTGGATCGCCGTCCGTCAAAACGCCGTGTACCCCCACGAACCTTCCTTGCGAGCCGGTTTGGCTCACCAGCTGAAGCACCCCCCGCGCCTGGAGTTGTTCCACAGACACGACGTAACCGTCCGGGATCCCCAGCACTGCGCCGTCTGGCAGCAGCTTCAGGGTGCGGAGTGAACGAGTGCCTTCCGTGTACGAACCCGGTACGGCCAACGGGTACATATCGACCGGAGTCGCCTCCAGCTTGGCGCCATTGCGTAGCTGCGTGGTAATCACGTTCCTGTACGGCCCTTCGACCGCCAGGGAATCGTCGCCGAATACGGCACCGGGCAGATCCGCCATGTCGACGTATCGTCCCTTATCGTTGCGGAGCAACAAGAGACGATCCGGACCTTTGACGAGGAGATGCGCTGCCGCAATGCGGGCTACGCACTGGTCGATCCGTTCCCTGGTCGCATCGGGAATGATGACGTTCCCTTCGGCATCACGAGGAAGCGACACCTGGGTTCCCTTCTACTCTATCGCCTGATTGGCGACACCAAGATTAATCTACATGTATTTTGACAAAAATACAATTATAGGCGTTCGGGGGCTGGGATATTGAGCAATCGCAAACCGTCTTGCAACACATCAGCATATAGCGCAACCAATTGTACGCGAGCGGCTTGACGCGGGTCGCCGAGTACACGATTTTTTTCATAAAAACGGTTAAACGTCTGCGCAAGTTCGTACAGATATGTGCACACATGGTGTGGCATAAGTTCGTCCACGGCTTTTTGCACGACGTCTGGGTATTCGGTAATTTTGCGCGCGAGGCTGCGCTCGTCGGGCTGGAGTTCAGCGTCTGCCGCTTCGCCTGATTGTGCGATTTTGGCTAAAATACTGCGTGCCCGAGCATGGGCGTACTGAATGTAGGGGCCGCTGTTTCCTTCTAAACTCACTGATTCTTTGACGTCAAACACGATATCGCCACCGATACGTGCTTTCAAAAATGTATATTTGAGCGCCGCCAAATACGTCTCATGCTGCACATCAGACTGCGGGAACGCCCGTGACACTTCAGCTTTCACCGAATCCATGAGGCTTCGTGCCGAATATACATCCCCGGTGCGACTGCTCATTTTACCAGTGGTCAAGCTAAGGAATCCGTGGGCAATGTGTGTCGTTTTGGCGGATAGGTCAGGATCGATTTCGGCCAGGGCTGCCAGCATGACTTTGAAATATTCAGTCTGTTCGTTGGCGGTAATAATGATGGACTGGTCGGCACCCGGAAAGTCACGGTGCTTTAGCTCAGCCAGCGCTAGGTCTTTGGCTTCGTACGTCGGTACGCCGCGCGAGGTGATGAACACACGGGTGTGTAGTCCTGCTTTTTCGCCACGATACACCAGGGCGCCGTCGGATTCTTCGAACACTTTGCCTATGTTGTCTTGCACAAATGCACTACCAGCTCGTGCGGCGTCGCTTTCGAAGTAGCGCTTTACATAATTAACGTGTAGTTCTTTAAAGATATCGTCGAACGACGCGAAGCTCAGCGCTTTACCCCAGTCATACAGGCGATCGAGCAAATCATCGGCTGGTTCGCGGCGATATATATATTCGTTGATCTGGTGAATCTGCTCTTTCGCTTCCGGATCATCAGCATAGGCTTTGGCGCCATCGGCGTAGTATGTGCCCAAGCTACCGCCCAGCACATCGTCAAATTCACCCTGCCCGCCCCGCTCCTGGTATGCTTTGCGCAGCGCCCACAGCGCTCGCGCCACATGTAAACCCACATCGCCATGATAGCTCAGTCGTTTCACACTAGCTCCTGACTGCTCAAGCAAATGTGAGATGCTGTCGCCTACAATCGCAGTATACAAATGGCCCAAATGCATTTCTTTGAACGGATTGGGGTCGCCGAATTCGGTGATAATTTCGTCTTCTTTGCGCGTTTCGACTGGCTGCAGCGCTTTGTGCGCGGACTGCAGTAGCACATCGCTGCTGAGCGTCAGGTTAATAAATCCCGGCCCGGCCACATCCACGTGGGCAATATCATCACCCAGCTCTTGCTGCAGCGCCGCCACAATCTGCTGCGCTACCTCGCGCGGTGGTTTGCCCACTTTGCCCGCAATCTGCAGTGCGACATTGGTAGCGTAGTCACCAAATTGTTCGTCGGGGCGCGTCAAAACCACCTGCTCATCCAGGTCGAACACACTTTTGACCACACGCGCAATTGCTGATTGCATATCAGAGGTATTGTAGCATATTTACCCTTACGGCTTGTTACCGAGGCGCTTCAATAACTCTTCGTATAGCTGTTGCTCGTCTTCCTCACTCTCTATGGGTCGATAGTGAGCAGCCCCTGTCGTAGCTACTCTTTTTGCATAACGTCCTAGATGATTCCCAAACATACGTTGCGCAATACGTGACGTAAGCATAGCTTGCTCCAGCTCCGCCGGCTCGTAACCCGGGTATTGTGGGACGGCAACCACTGCATCGACAGCCTTTGTGCGCACGGCATCGCGGGCCACGTACGCCGCCATAATGTCGAGATTGGCCTTCTGACATAGTACGTCGAACTCTCCGCTAAATTGCTTATTGACCTCGTCGTCCAACATCAGTCGACTCGCATAAAACGATACCGGGTCAAACAACAACCGACCATCGTCTTCGAGCGTAATGGCACTTGCGAATAGCTTGGCAAAAATTGCATACAATTCGTTCGGTTCGCCTTGTTCGTCTGCATCAAATACTTCGTTGTACAACTGCGCCCCTCGCAAGCTTGCGTAAGAAGAGTCAACTACAAAAGATCGTTGTTCCATCTTGGATTTTTCGATAAGGCGCAAAAGCTGCAAGTCTCTATCTTTATCAAACCGCTCAGTAGGAACGGCAATGAGATTAGGCACTAATTCTGCTTGCGTAAACCCATCTTGCTCGTTTCGTTCCAAACCATAGCTTATAGACGACATGCCCCACAGCAGCCCATGCGCAGTTGTGCCAATAAAGTTTGGTTCGCGGATTTCTACTACATCATTCTGCAGCCGCACTGCATCTCGTACGCCTGTTATACGCCAATTATAGGTTTGAGCTAGTTTACCGAATAAAATTCTTTCCCGTGCCATTTTGTCCGACATCCATGCACCGGATTCAATGCCAGCACTTAAGCCAGAGGCTACAGCCAATGTTTTTTCTTGACGATCCTGTTGATGCCCAATAATGGGTCGCCACTCACCCTGCGCATCTTGCTGATAAGCACTTATGTTTACATCCAGCCCAGGCATGGCTACAATCGCCCCATGCTCAGCGGCGATATCGGCAAGCCGTTGTCTCATAAAGGCTTCGCGCTCAATTAATTCTGAGGGCTCACATGGATTGGTGCGGAATTCAGCCACGGTTTTGTTATCATAATAGCCTTTTTGCAGCGTGCCAGTGCCAAATCGAAATTCCACCCAACCATTCTGCTCGGTATGCTGTGTCAGCTCATCAAGCGTACCACCTTTGGGTGGGCTAGGATCCCCAAGCGTAGGGTTAGAAAACTCACAGTAAAAACGGAAGTTGATAATATCGCTAACCGTAAAGCCATCAATGTCTGCCAACCATTCTTGCCGGCGCCTCTCTTCGCCTTCACTCCGAGCGGGTAATGCCGCTACGTATTCGCGTGCTATCTGTCGGTAGTGGTCGTTGAGGGCTTCATCTGGCTCGGCCAGGGCTTCGATGTCAGCCGGCAATACCACCTGACCTTTTTCTGCCCAATCCAAAACGGCTTCACTTTTGGCGTTGGCGAGCAAGAGCTTACGCTTATCGGGCTCGACTACCGCCACACCAAACTCAAGCTCAGACGCCGCCCTAAAACGAAGCGGCTCACCATATTCACCAGCCTCTGCTGCTCTTTCGACTGCAGCAACTCGTTCCTTAAAAAGTAGAGTTTCATCAATATACTCTGCACTTGCCTCTTTTTCATGCCCTAAGGCGTCAGTTGTGTGATCGGTCATCTATTTTTGAGTATACGATAGATTTAAATTCCACTTTGCGCAAAAAACTCCATAGTCTCTGGGCTATACTGCGCTATGCCAGTACAAACATCGGTTTGTACACCGTTCGCATCACGCTGCATACCACAAGCTACGGCCAAATGTGGGTATACTCCGGGGCGACCAAGCTGCATGGCGGCTACGGGCACTTCGCTGTGAGCAATAAAGATCACGTCGGCATCAACCCCTCCGTTTGGCACTCCGGTGAGCTCCTTGGGTTGGCTATGAGCCAAGATTATGCCTTGGTCTGTCGTTTGGTCGGGCCAATAGTCATAATCTACCCCATACGGTGACACGCTTGGGATATCGATTAGTGCACCGTCGGGCAATAGCAGTCGAAGGGCCTGCGGCGACGCGTTTACCAAATGCGGCACCGAGGATCTGCGCATCTCCCATAAATGGCCACTTTCTGATCGAACAGCTTCATAGTTACGGCGAACTGGTCGCGCCGCAAAACGGGCCTGGGTAATGGGCCCGCCGGGCCATTCTCGCTGCATGTAGGCGGGATGTGCAATGTGTGCGATATTTTCATCCGCGGCAACCACCGCAGCACGTTCTGCTATGCGACTCATGAGCACTACGTGTTGCATGGCGCCATGGCCAATCATTCGCTCTTTATCGCGCTCGGCGAAGCCGCTGATTTTTAGCTCAAACACTGGCACATTCACCAGTCGATCACCAACCTGCATTAGCATGGTTTGGCGTGGCTCCCGCTCCGTAGCCGTACTAGCTCGAAACGCTTCGACCCCCAATAATTTCGAAAGTGTTACCGTACCCCTTTTGCCTCGAAATTCACAGTCGTGGCCCGTGCCATTAATAAGTTCTATCCCCATAGCCACGTGATCATACCACATTTTGACCAAGTGGTATAATATCAGCAATGTCCAACGCCTTCCCTGCGCTTATCCGCGTTACTGAACAGTCGGCCGCACCCGCAATTGGTGAATTCAAGGCACTGCGCATGTGCGCACCTACCTGTTTTTTTATGCTTGGCAAAGCCTACGGATACTTGGCCCACGGACCGGGATCGGATATTGGCTCATTCGCGGCTAGGTTGGATTGGGATAAAAATTTCGAGCCGCGCATGTGCTGGATGCGCCCGCAATTGGCCGGGCTGTTGCGAGACCAGTACGGCATGAGTATTGTATCGTGGCAGCTCAACGGCAACACCGACGCGTCCGACGAACGGATAGCGCGTATGGTTGAAGCCGGTTATCTGCGCACGCCGCGCGAAATTGAGTTTTACAAAACCCACGCCGTGAGCAAAAGCGTACGGCAGATCGTGCAGGAGCGCCCAGCGATTGTAGGTGTGCGTCCCGGCTTTGGGGCAAATAAAGACGCGCACGCCGTCATCATTACCCGCTGGACAGACGACACGGTCGAGATTATCGACCCCGACGAGCGCAATACCCACACCATATACTCACCACGTCACGTACAACAGTATCTGAACCCTACAGGCGGCGGGGTAACCGTAGTGTTGCCAAGAGCTTAAGATTATTATATATACTATAAAGTATCCCTGTTAGCTATCCATCTACGATTGGCAATCGCATGACTGTTTTCCTGTGGCCGCTTTCGCTATCGATGAGCGGCGAGATGGAACGCGGCGCAAAGATCGTCGAGCGCTTTTCGCACGCGATCCGGGCACTGGTCGGCAATGCGCCGAGCAGTGTCGGCGATGCGTTCAAAGTTAAGCCGATCAACGGCGAACCCGACACCTACTGGATCACCCTGGATCTGAGCGACGAGAAGTGGTCGCAGCTGGATTCCCAGGTCGTCGACATGCTGATGCAGCCGTGGTTCAGGCTGGCTAGCCGCCAGGCAGTGACAGACGTCCACGGACGGCTCGTCGGCTACGCGATCAAGGTCAACATCGGCAAGATCCGCGAGGAATACCTGCAGGTACCGTTCGAAGCGTGGGTCCTGGAAGTCACTGCAGCGTTCCGCGCAGACCCTGAGGTCAACCTACCTCTGGGCTGCGTGATCGGGCGCGAACAGCGGGGCGAACGCACGGCGCTACTGCTCTGCTTCAACGCCCCACTCGGCATCGACGCCGAGGCGGCAGTGGCGCAGCTGGCGAACTCCGGCATCAGCGCAGACGCGAGGCCGGTAGAGCACCGCACCGTGCTGTACGTGGAGGTGCCGGGAGAGTGACAGTACGCGGTGGGGCGGCCGAGGCCGGCCGCCCCACCGCGGATATAAATGCAATTATTTTCGATACGGGGCGACGACAGTTCATCGTCACCCCGTATCTCCCATCACAACACTCGTGCTCGCCGCAGTGCCACCAGCGTAACCAGACCCAGGCTGCCATACAGAACCGCCGAAAATAGCAGCGCTGCCGACAGCGAGTAGTGATCAACCACCCAGCCAATTGCCGGCCCGGCCACACTATACAGCAACCGCTGCACCAGGCTCTTCACCGACAACAACGTGGCACGAAATTCCGGTTCAATCAGTCGGTTTACGTAATCTTTGATGATTGGATCTGACAGCGCTCGCACCAGATGAAAACCCAGTTGAGCACCAATCAGCCATGCCGTAGGACGTAACCCCATGACCACATAGCTCACCACGCCAATTGCCACAAACGAACTCAGCACCGCAGCGCGACGCATGCGTTCGTAGCGAGTGACTAAGAGCGAAAACACGGCGATCGACACAAATTGTCCGGCGCTAATCACGCCAAACCAGCCAATTGGCACGCCCACCATGGCGTAATACGGTTGATACAGCCAGATAACAGTGTGCGTCATGGTGCCCACTACTGCGCCGTAAAAAATGAGCCACTTGATCTCACGATGTCCGTGCAATGCATATTTGGTAATACGCAGCACGTCGCGCACAATGTTGCGTTTGTGAAGCGATCGCAGCCGCGGCGGCTCAATGAGCAGCAGTGCGACAACGAGCAACACCACGTCGAGCGGTACTTGCGCCACCACCGTTGACCGCAGGCCAAAATTCGCCGCTACAACGCCGCCCGTCAAACTAGCTAGGGCGCCGCCCATGCTGCCCACACCCATGCTCGTGGCTTCAAACCAGCTATAGTTATTTTCAATGCCGGCTGCCAGCAGCGAATCGCAGGCCAGGGCCGAATCCGCCCCGGACACACACGCATACCCCACCCCCAGCACAACTTCGGCAGCGCAAAACTGCCAAAACCCGTACGCCATGCTGTACACCGCAAATCCTACGATAGCCAGCGCGGCGCCAATCGCCAACGATGTCTTGCGCGCAAAGCGATCAGCAAACCAACCGCTCGGCACTTCACATATCATGGCTGTGGCCGCAAATACCGCCTGTGTTAGGGCGATCTGCTCTTGGTTCAGGCCGTTCTGTTGCCAAAACAGCGTGAGTACTGGCATGGCGATCAAAGAGCCGGCCACCAAACGATACAGGCGAAGCAGTCGGATATTCCGACGGGCTTGTTGCTCTGTCACTTTCTGTATGCTCCTTTGTGATAGGTACAGGCTACGCTGGGAAGCGTAACCAGATAAGACTCCGCATATGAAAAACCTCCGTTTTCGCGGAGGCTCATCTCGTTAAACTTGTAAAACGTATTTTTAAGTCAAAAGATAAGCCATAGCAAAAATGCCGCATTCTGGTTTGGCGGCCACGAAATAGGTATTCATAATGCTATGGCTATGGTGATTCATAGTGTTGGTGATTATATAAGATACTGCGCGTATGTCAACTATTACTTCGTTTTTATACTTCCCATGGAACAATTTCTAATTTGGGCCAACAGCTTTTATAGCGGGCAGCCTTCTCTTGGTACACCTTATAGGTAATCAATGTCTTATTTGGACGCATTATCATGCTAAACATATCGTTCAGCCCATATGGCGCATACACAACAAATGCGCCGCCCTCGTAACGAACCCCGACTGAGCTGGAAGTTGTGGGCCATGTGTTGATAGCGTCTTCGGTAGATGTGTATGGCCGTATTTCTTTGCCCAATTCCTGTTCGTACCATAGGTGCACTCGTGCCTCGTTGGTTAGTTCGACTTCAATCGGCAAGTGAGCAAAAAGTTTTTTACCTTTTTGGATAAATCTGTCTTGAGCCGCTGCGCTCATATCTGGGTCAAAGTAAGCAAGATCGCAATCTTTGATACCCTGCTCGAGCGGAAAGCCATGCAGCTCGTTCCACACAGTCTGGCAAATCGCTCCAGCGCCCAAATACCAGTTGGGTAGCCCAAGTAGCGGCGCCAGCTCTAGCACTTTGCTTACAGTTTTGCTTTTGGCGAGCACTTTTTCTAGATAATCAATTTGGGTGTGCAAATCTCGGTTATGCACATTACTGATCATGGCGACTAATCTCGACTGAATCGCCAGGGTTCAAAATCTTTTGCGTCAGACCATGGTGCTCTGCACCGTTGTTTAACCAAATTTTCTCATATACTTCATGGCCCACGTCGGAAAGCAGCGCGTTGTGTGTAGGAAAGAAAAACTCCGTGGGCTTAACTTGGCCCAAGAAATCAATCGTCTCGCTCATTTTTTGCCAGGGCGCAATTGAGGGGCAAGCCAGAACCTTTACCGGGCGCTCTGGCGACAACAGGATATCACCAGGGTAATAAAATACGTCATTGATCATCACACCAATGTTCTGTGCAGCCGGTTTCATGTCGTGGATCACAGCGTGCTTTTCGCCAAAAAATTCCAGTGTGAATGGACCGACTGCCGTTTTGTCGCCCGTTTGGGGGGTTTCTACATTTGGTCGATCAAATTGGGCTTGGACCTCATGGGTAGTGAATAATTTTGCATCTGGGTTTTTGGCCAGAATGGATGCGAGTTTGGTTGGGTCAAAGTGGTCGGGGTGAACATGCGTGACGACGATCGCCACCACATTGTTGGCATCGCCAAAATCTGGCGAAAACTCACCCGGATCGATAATTATCTTCTTGCCCTGATGTTCTAACACCAGGCATGCGTGCGCGTATTTCGTTAATTTCATACTAGCTATTATAGCGGGTTTAACAATCTTCGGGGCTTCGAGACAACTTATGCTCTATTTGGCGGAGAGCGGGATGGCGCACGCTGCGCCCCGTGCTCGATGCAAGCATCTGCGCGCGCGGCTTGCGACCGCTCGCGAATCAGGAGCGCAGGAGTTTACTCCGAGCGCCTGATGAAGCGGCCATAGGCCACCCGCGATTGCATCAAGCAAGCTTGTCGCTCGCGAGCTCAAATCCAACCTTCAGCAATAAAATAAGACAGGCCATACTGGTTGTCTTATTTTATTGGCGGAGAGGGCGGGATTCGAACCCGCGATACGATCGCTCGTATACACGCTTTCCAAGCGTGCGCCTTCGGCCACTCGGCCACCTCTCCGTATTCCCGCCAAGCGTGCGCCTGACGTCATAACCTGCACTATTATACCAACTACTTGACTAATTTCTATTAATATTGCAAACTTTAAACAGTTTAAAATTATGTTAGAAGAACTCGACAGACCATCAGTATTCGAAAGCGAGCCCGAACCCCAGGTGTCTATGTGGGTGCCTGGCACTATTAGTGGGTCCGAAGAGGCCAGGGCCGCCTTTGCTGCCGCCGGAGGCAAGTTTGAAGATGCTCAATCAGAACACCTGCATATTGGACCAAACGGTGAACCCCAACCCGTTGTCAAAACATATCCTCATCTCAAAAGCATGACCTGCCCACCGGGCTGGCGAGTCCAAGAACATGAAAAAGGCTTCCCCATCCCCACTCCCATTGTTGATGGTTTGGGACGCCTGCGCGCTGTGATTTACTTCGGCGATCACGACGATTCACTCACCGTAATCTTGACCGGCGACGAGCAATAACTCGCCCGTTGTGAAAAAAGAACTGTTCTCCTGCATCTATCTCCCCATATAATAAAGAGAATGCAACCGGTTATCGAAATCTTTGGGCTCAGTAAGTTGTTTGGCGTTGGCGACGCCACTACTCGAGCACTCGACGACCTAAACCTCACGATCGACAAAGGCGAATTCGTGGCCATCATGGGCCCCAGCGGCTCCGGTAAATCGACGCTCATGAACATATTGGGGTTACTCGACGGGCCTACCCACGGAGAATATTATCTGGAAGGCAAAGCCGTAGCCGATCTGAGCCAGCGCCGCCGGGCCAAAATCCGCCGTGACCACATAGGTATTATCTTTCAAAATTTCAACTTGCTGAGTCGGGCCAATGTCATAGAAAACGTAGCGCTACCCCTTACCTACAAAGGTATGCTGCCTACCAAACGTCTGATGCTGGCTAGTAAATTACTGCGCACATTTGGCCTGAATGAGCGCGAGTATTACATGCCGTATCAATTGTCGGGCGGACAGCTGCAGCGAGTCGCCATCGCCCGCGCGCTCATTAACAAACCAGCGCTCATACTCGCCGACGAACCCACTGGCAACCTAGACACCAAATCGAGCGAGATCATCATGGAAGAGTTGGCCGACATCCACAAACGCGGCAACACCATCATCATGGTCACTCACAACCCTGATGTAGCCATATATGCCGACCGTATTATCCAGATGGTAGATGGCAAAATCGCCAGCGACAGCAAACACCCACCCAAAGAATCCACTCGCGCCAAGCGCCCACTCAATACATTTCAAGAAACCATGCAGGTGGCTGCCCGCGCCCAAGAACAATTTGCCGACGCTACCGAAGCTCTGGCTGGCATCCCCAAAAAACCTGCCAAAAAACGCCGCGCCCCTGCTCGCAAAAAACCCACCAAAACCAAACGGAGTAAAAAGTAGATGCTTCGCTGGCTTACTGACGCCAAAATCGCCTTCACCAGCCTCCGCGCAACACGCGTGCGCACCACGCTGACTATTCTAGGCATCGTAATTGGCGTAGCAGCTATGACCGCGGTGCTCACCCTGGGCGAAGGCGCCAAAAACAACCTGCGCGAACAAGCCAGCAAAGCCGGCGACAACATCGTAACCATCCGTCCGGGCAAATCCATGCGCGACGCTGTGGGCAATATATTGAACTACAACTACCTAGCGGCGTTTAGCGCTAGCACCCTGACCGAACATGATTTTGATACTGTCACCACCACGCCGGGGGTACAAAGCGCGGCACCGTTTATGCTGGTAACCGGGAGCGTGCGCGGCAACAACCAGGCGGCCGACGACAGCGCTATCATTGGCACACAGCAATCGGCCGAAGATACGCTGGGTTTGCAGTTGCGCGCTGGACAGTTCATCACGCCGGGGTTGTCGCGTTCTACGGCAGTAATCGGCCAAGATTTAGCTCTGAAATTGTACGGGTCCGATGTAGCGATTGGCCAGACTATCCAGTTGCGCGGACAGCAGTTTGCGGTGATCGGCATATTGAAACATTTTGAATCATCAGCGACCATTAGTAACCTGTTTGATTTAAACAAGGCCGTATTTATCCCGCTCGATGCCGCCAAAGGCTTCAACCAAGGTATTGCCCAAATTCAGCAGATTAGTCTGCGCGCCACAAACACCAGCAAAGTAATCGCCGATACCCGCCAAGCCGTGCTCACCAACCACGGCGGCGAAGAAGATTTCAGCGTGCTGCGATCAGACGAAACACTGCTCATTACGGACTATATTTTCAAACTCCTTACCGGCCTAACTGCGGCTGTGGCTTCGGTGTCGCTAATCGTCGGTGGTGTGGGCATCATGAACATCATGCTGGTAAGCGTAACAGAGCGCACGCGCGAAATCGGTATTCGCAAAGCCGTGGGCGCCACCAACATGCAGATTTTGTCACAGTTCCTTATAGAAGCGCTGATCATGAGTATGACCGGTGGCGTGATTGGCCTTGGCATAGGCTATGGGTTGGCGTTTGTAGCTGGCACGTTCTTGAGTTTCATGCCGGCCATCACCTGGCAAAATGCCGGGATTTGTTTGGGCGTTGCTTTGCTGGCTGGTTTGCTGTTTGGCGCTTGGCCAGCTATCAAAGCAGCGCGCAAAGATCCCATTGAAGCGCTCAGATCTTTTCAATAGTACATCTGGAGGCGGCGTGGTAAGCACAGTTATCACCGGGCGTGGCGCCGATAGAGTGCCCCCTGGTTTTGTGCAAGACATCCAGAATCGACTGCAGGCCGGCACCATGGGTCTGGAACGAATGGGCAAGCTGTCAACGCAGGCTCTCGCCTATGAATTCTGCCGGCGAGTGCGTGACCATCCCGACGCGCAGCTGACAGAAACACACGCTCGGGTAACCTCCGAGTCACGCGATGTGGTGGCGATCGCCGGCGATCTACCCCCCGCCTGCCTGGAATATGAACGAGGCGGCGTGCCCTACCAGGTATTCGACCTGGCCGCGGCGCCAGTAGGAGCTACCATGTGGCGCCTGGCGGCCTGGGGAGAAACTGGCTACCGCCTCACGGTATACATTCGGAAAACTCCGGGCACGTGGCGACGGTACATCAAGAATCTGTAGACGAAATAAATTCATGGGTGAACGGCGGACGGGGTATGTGCATCCCGTCCGCCAGCTCTTTACTGTAGACGTGAGGTGCTAGCCAAGGTTGTAGGATTACTGCGTTTTGGGAGTTTTGTGGAATTATTTCATGCCTATCCTTTTCGTCATTTATATTGTATAGTTATCCGAGTCCCCTACCAGAGAGGCGACGATGACTAAACATGTCCTCGTCTTGGGCCTAGGCGGGCTCGCACACCCCGATATCGTCGAAAAAGCAAAGCAGCTTGTTGCTGCAGGCGACTTCGACGACTTCAAGGAGCTGGATCCTCTGCAGATGGGCGCTACACTCGGCCTCCTGCGACCGCAGGTGCCCAGCATACACGTACAACCATTTACCGGCCTCCTGCAGGTACGGCGCGATTCGCCGGCTATCGTGGTGCTTGGCGGCGACGCCCGTGCCACGCAAGATGGCACCGTACTCAACGGCGTCATGGTCGAACAGCTCTACGACGCTAGCGATGCGACTGTCCTATGGCGAGTCGTCACCCGAGGCAAAAAGGAGGTGGAGCTGCAAGTGTTCCGGCGCGCCACCAGCACAACCAAGTGGTGGAGTCGATACGTCCTGAGGATGCCGATCGGCAACCCCTAACGTTCGATAGACTGCGGCCGGGCAAAACCTCGGCCGCAGTCACTATCCTTTCGCCAACTCTAATTTGAACTTTTCTGCCAAATCCACTTGGGCTGGATTTACACCGTTCACAATGCCCAAGTACGTACTCGTAAAATCGCCTAATAGCACTGTGTAAAGCAGATGCTCCAGTAGCGACGCGCCTTGTGCGTCGATAGTGGTCGCATGGGGGCGCATACCCGAGAGCATGCGATCAGTCAGCGGAAATCGCTGCAAAATATGCGGGTCTTCGTACGACGACAACAAATCCACTACCGCAAACGGTTTGTCGATTGGATGACTCGTCCAGCCCATGAATTCATTGTGATCAACTTCGGGGTATTGGTTGCACCAGCTTGTTGTCTTGGCGTTTTCGTTGATGCCAATTTTCCAGCGGTAGGCGGCCGGATACATGCGCGGACCAGCGTAGATGATGGGGATTTTGCCGGCCATGTTGAGGGCGAGCTGTTTGGGCTGATTCTGAGCCGTCGGTATGTCTGCCACCCACGTCGATACTGCAGATTGCAGCGGCGCGACGAGCGCTTCGAGTTCGGCCAGCGATTCCTCTGGCGCCAACCGGGCCGCCACCAGTATTTCTATAAGCGCCCGAAAATCATAGAGCATGCCGCTGCGAGGTACCGGACATTCAGGCACCACGGCGTGCACACAGCCCAATTCCTGCGCCATCTCACTCAGTTTGCCGTCATGGGCAATCACAGCTAGTTGCGCGCCTTTTTGCTTGGCCTGCTGGAGCGCACTAATAGCTTCGGCAGTATTACCAGAATAGCTCGATGCAACTACGAGCGTGTCGGCATCGACAAAACTCGGTAGATTATAATCTCTGCAAATAATAAACGGTTCTTTGAGCTGTGGCCACGTGAGCGCCAGCTCGGCCGCCAGGCTACTGCCGCCCATACCAGCAAACACGACGTTGTAGATGGGTCGATCACCAAAATGCTGCTGTCCCAACCCAAAACTATGGCTCAACTGCGCCGGCTGCGACGCCAAAAAGCCCAAAAAATCATGTGGATCGCGCTGTTTTAAAACGTTGGCGTCATCAAGCATATTCCCTCACTTCCTGCATGTATGATACAGTAGGTTCAAGAAAAAGCGTAAGTAGTAAGGGTGGGCATGGATACTCCTCAAGACCAACATCCGCTTATGAACAGCGACGATGAATTAGCCAAAGCACTCAGTGGTGGGTTGCAATTTGAAGAAACACCAGTTGCTGGTGCGCCTGTTCCTGCCGCCGCACCCAAAGCCGTGACAGACGCCAATCAAGACGCCGCACTCGCATCACTCCTAGCGCCAACCATGGGCAATTCACCCATGCCAGGTTCGGTAGCTCCTGCTCCAGTCATGACGACACCTGCAGTCGACCCCACACCAGCACCCAGCGTCGCGCCGGCGCCAGTTACCCCGGTGTCACTTGATCCACCGGCCATTAGTAAACCGCATGTCGACGACAAAAAAACCGACCCAGCACCAATGGTTGACACCCCCAAAGCCGACAAACCAGCTGGTGAATTAGACAAACTCAAAGCATCAGCACTGGATGAACTGCGTCCTCTTGTGGGCAAACTAGATCTGCCGGCTGAAGAAAAATTCGACACGCTGCTACTTATTATTCGCTCCACCGACGACCGCTCGTTGTTAGACGAAGCCCACAAAACAGCGACACAAATTACCGACGATGCTCGTCGAGCGCAAGCGTTGCTGGATATTATCAAAGAAGTCGATTACTTCAACCAAAAATAGCTATCTACTTGAGTAGGTGCAGCTTCACACCCAGCACGCCGTGCTCGGCTTCTTGTTCCGGCGTGTACGTACGTTGCACTTCTTGCAACAATTCACGTTCGCTCGCCGCCCCAAACCGAGCCGGCGGATAGGCATGAAATAATTCCACAAAACTCCCAAAGCGCAGCAACCCTACAACCTTGGCTAATACCTCACGTCCACCATCACGCGCCTGGAACAGTATCAAGTCACCCGGCTTAATAGCTTTGTGTGATGCATCGTGTAGTCTGGGTTCAATCTGTCGCTCTCCTGCAACAATCTGAGCCAGCACCGCGCTTGAAACCTGCGAATAGTGAGTCATATCTATAAGTGTACAGAAATTTGGCGGCCGTGCCGAGCGCACAGGCTCTATGCCGCGAAGTTCAGGCGCGGCAGAGTGTCCACGGCATCTTATATCTGCTCGGCCAGCCGAATGCCGCTGGAGCGGGCCAACACAAAGCCATGCTCTTATAACCTCCGCTCAGGTACTGCCTGGTCAGCTTCTTGTCGTCATCTCGACGTTCTGCTGGGGAACGCACCACCACTCCTTAAAATTGAGCCTGGGTACTACTATATGAAATATATTTAATAATGTCATTTGCGGCTGTGCCGGGCACCCGTAGGCGCCCGGCACAGTTTCCCACCCTGAACGCCGTTGGTCAGGGCTGACGCCGATCAGTGATCGACGCCACGCTCCGCATCGGCATTCTCGTCGACCTCATCGCTGAGTTCGACGAGCAGCCGCCCGATGTCGCCCGCCATCTCGGGATGGTCCCGAACGATCTGGAGAGCCACACTGGCGACCGTCTGCCGGCGCTCAGCGAGCGCCACCAGGCGCGCCGCCGGTTCGACGAGCACGCCGCTCACCGGCTCCATGCCGGCGAGATCCGACGGAGCGGCAGCCTGGATCGCCGGCAGCGGATCGCTGCTGCCACCCAGGCGCGCATCCCGGAACTTCTTGACCGCCTCGTAAAGCTCCTCGGGCGGGTTGAAGGCGAACTCGATGCTGCCTTCGATCTTGGTGTAGATGCCCAGCCGGCTCAGCCGGGTGGTGATCCGGTTGAGCACCCTGCGCGGCAGCTGCGCGGCTTCGAGATCGAGCGCACGGCGGACGCACGCGGCCGGCCCATCGACCAGCACGCGCTGGCCGCCGAAACCCTTGGTCACGAAGTACTCCTGCGCGTCGCCCAACAGCCAGCGGGCAACTACCAGCGCGACCAGGTCGTCGGTGGCGATGGGGTCGAGGCTCTGCTGGAA